>JAZJYS010000001.1:0-2686 GCA_040390265.1 Pseudomonadota bacterium
AGCGGACTTTTAATCCGTTTGTCGTGGGTTCGATCCCCGCACGCCCTACCAATTCCAAGCGGCTTCCACAAGTGGGAGCCGCTTTTTATTACACGTTATTACAATGGGGCGTTAGCTCAGCTGGTAGAGCAGCGGACTTTTAATCCGTTTGTCGTGGGTTCGATCCCCGCACGCCCTACCAATTCAAAACGGCTGCCAGAAATGGTGGCCGTTTTTCATTTGTGTAGCTAAATCTATATCCCAGATACTCTTGTAATACCTGCTTAATTCACAATGTGGCTTGTCTGCTAGCGTGTTATCTCAATGTAGTTAATCCTACAATCGCGACAAAATGACTGTCGCAATCTAAAGTTCAATAAAAATACTTTAAGTAAAATCAATAAATTAGAATCAATATTGCACATGGCATAAGGATTGCTTAGTTAGTTTTAACTAGTAATCTTAATGGGATGTGTCGTATGACTGGCTTACCAATATATCTGGACTACTCTGCAACTACGCCAGTGGACCAGCGCGTGGCAGCAAAAATGATTCCCTATCTGACCGAGCACTTTGGTAACCCGGCTTCGCGCAGCCATGCTTATGGCTGGGATGCTGAGCAAGCCGTGGATACTGCGCGTGAGCAAGTGGCGGCATTGGTGAATTGCGACCCGAAAGAAATTGTCTGGACGTCGGGCGCCACTGAATCCAACAATCTAGCCATCAAGGGCGCCGCACATTTCTATTCTGGCAATGGTAAACATATCATTACCATCAAGACCGAGCATAAAGCGGTGTTGGATACCGTGCGCGAGTTGGAGCGCGAAGGTTTTAGCGCGACATATCTTGCGCCATTGACCGATGGTTTGATTGATATTGAAGCTTTCAAGGCTGCGATTCAGTCTGACACGATTCTGGTATCAGTAATGTTGGTGAATAATGAAATCGGCGTGATTCAGGACATTGTTGCGATTGGTAATATCTGCCGTGAAAAAGGCATTATCTTTCATGTGGATTCAGCACAGGCGACAGGCAAGGTGGATATCGACCTGAAAAAACTGCCAGTAGATTTGATGAGTTTTTCTGCACACAAAACTTACGGCCCTAAAGGCATAGGCGCTTTGTATGTCAGCCGCAAGCCACGCATACGTCTGGAAGCACAGATGCATGGCGGTGGTCACGAGCGCGGCTTCCGCTCGGGTACTTTGGCTGTGCATCAGATTGTCGGTATGGGCGAGGCGTTCCATATTGCTAAAGCAGAAATGGCTGAAGAGAATAAACGCATCCGCGTGTTGCGCGACAAACTTTGGGCTGGGCTTTCTGATATTGAAGAAGCTTATCTCAATGGCGATATTGACCAACGCGTGCCGCATAACCTCAATGTGAGCTTTAACTACGTTGAAGGTGAATCTTTGATGATGGCGGTTAAGGGTATTGCGGTTTCTAGCGGTTCGGCCTGTACCTCATCCAGCCTTGAGCCTTCTTATGTATTACGCGCCATTGGCCGTGAAGACGAGCTGGCACATTCTTCGATTCGCTTTTCAATCGGTCGCTACACGACTGAGGCCGACATTGATTACGCGATTGATCTCATTAAAACCAAAGTAGGGCAATTACGTGATCTTTCACCATTGTGGGATATGTTCAAGGCCGGCATTGATATTGCCTCTGTGAACTGGGTGCATGGCACCGAATCGCATCGCGAGCCTGAAGCAGTGGCCGCCTGAAACACGGCAAAGCTTAGCAGCGCAGTTGTCGTTGCTATTCAAAAAGGAAATTAGGAGAACAACATGGCATATAGCGACAAAGTACTGGACCACTACGAAAACCCACGCAATGTAGGTGCGTTTAATCAAGAAGATCAGGATGTAGGAACGGGCATGGTGGGTGCGCCGGCTTGTGGTGACGTTATGAAGCTGCAAATCAAGGTGAATGATGCGGGCATGATTGAAGACGCCAAGTTCAAGACGTATGGCTGCGGGTCTGCGATTGCTTCATCTTCACTAGTGACCGAGATGCTCAAGGGCAAGACTTTAGATCAGGCGCTGGATATTAAAAATACGCATATTGCCGAAGAGCTGGCATTGCCGCCGGTCAAGATTCACTGTTCAGTGCTGGCGGAAGATGCCATTCGCGCGGCGATTTCTGATTATCGCAGCAAGAATTCCACTGAAGCAGAAGGTTATAACGCCTGCAAATCTGCTGCTTAAATATTGATTGTTAAGGAGTTACACAATGTCTAATACCGCTACAGTAGAAGCTACTGAACAAGAACAAGTGCAAGCGCCAATTATTTTCACTACGAATGCCGCAGGAAAAGTCAGTGAAATGCTAGTTGAAGAAGGTGATGCCAACCTTAAATTACGCGTTTATGTCACGGGTGGTGGATGCTCTGGTTTTCAATACAGTTTTGCGTTTGACGACCAAGTGGCTGAAGACGATTTAGCCTTGGAAAAAGAAGGCGTCACGCTATTGGTTGATTCCATGAGTTTCCAATATTTAGTCGGCGCTACTATCGACTATCAAGAAGGTTTGGAAGGTTCGCGCTTTGTGATTACCAACCCAAATGCAACAGCGACTTGTGGCTGTGGCAGTTCATTTTCGGTATAGGGGAGCAACATGGCTGTTACTTTAACAACGACCGCCGCATCACGCGTGCAGAAATTTCTTGATAGCCGTGGCAAAGGTATCGGTCTACGTTTGGGTG
>JAZJYS010000002.1:0-7622 GCA_040390265.1 Pseudomonadota bacterium
GATACTCAGTTATTTTTAGCTAAACCAGCTTTCTACTTTGCTTTTGGCTGGAATACCGCCAGCATGCACTACTTGACCATCAATCACAACTGCGGGAGTTGACATGATGTTGTAAGTCATGATTTTTTGAATGTCCTCAACCTTTTCAAGTGTAATCTCCACGCCTTTGGCATGAGCGACCTCTTCTACAAGCTTGATGGTATTTTTGCAATTAGCGCAACCAGTGCCTAATACTTTGATATCTTTCATGATTTATCCTTTATAACACTGCATTAAATACATAACCAACCAGAATAATTCCCGTCGCGACGACACCAATAAATGTCGCGATCAATCTAGGTTTGAGCACTTTGCGCAATATCACCATTTCTGGCAATGATAATGCAATGACGCTCATCATGAACGCGAGCACGGTGCCTAAAGCGGCGCCTTTGGCGAGTAGCGCTTCTACAATGGGGATAATGCCTGCGGCGTTGGTGTACATCGGCACACCAATCAGCACCGATACTGGTACTGCCCACCAGACGTCTTTACCCATGAAACTCGCCATAAAGTCTTCTGGCACGTAACCATGAATGCCCGCGCCAATGGCGATGCCCGCCAGAATATAAGGCCAAACTTTACCGACAATTTCACGTACCGCGGCAAACCCTGCTTGCAGTCGATTATCTAGTGTCAGGCCTGTGGCATCAATATCAGCACTCACCTTAGGCATGTTGCGTACCCAGTCTTCCAGATGCGCTTCCATATTCAGGCGACCAATCACCCAACCTGAGAATATGGCAATCATCAAGCCCATGCCTAGATATAAGCCTGCAACCTTCCAGCCGAACATGGCAAAGAGTAAAGTCAGCGCTACTTCGTTCACCATCGGTGCGGATATCAGAAATGAAAAGGTCACGCCTAACGGTACACCGGCTTGCACAAAGCCGATAAATAAAGGCACTGCCGAGCAAGAGCAGAATGGCGTGACAATGCCCAAGCTGGCCGCCATGCAATTGGCGACACCTTCACGCCGGCCGGCCAGCAATGCGCGAGTACGTTCTGGCGTGAAGTAGGAGTTCACCATACCCATCACCATCACCACTGCCGTCAGTAGCATTAGCACTTTGGGAGTGTCGTAAAAGAAAAACTGTAGCGCGCTGCCGAGTCGGCCTTCACGCGCAACGGGTAGTTGCTGTACGATCAATTCCGACAGTGGAATCAATGCCTGATAAATGCACAACCACAGCACCGCCATGACTAGCAGAAACGTTTTGGGATGTTTCATTAGCGTGCTGAGAGGGTTGTTCATATTGTTAAGTATGATCCATTAGGTAGATGTGTACCAGTTGCGGCTTTGGTTGACGATGTACACCACAGATAACATCACCGGCACTTCAATTAGAACGCCCACCACGGTTGCAAGTGCCGCTCCTGAATTAAAGCCAAATAAAGCAATTGCCGTGGCGACTGCCAACTCAAAAAAATTAGATGCGCCAATCAAGGCAGATGGGCCCGCCACGCAATGCGCGACTTTGAGTTTTTTGTTCAGCCAATAGGCCAGCATGGAGTTGAAATACACCTGAATAATGATAGGCACTGCCAGCAAGCCAATAATCATGGGCTGGGCGAGTATTTGTTGCCCTTGAAAGCCGAATAGTAATACCAGTGTTGCCAACAAGGATGAGAGTGAAATAGGGTGCAAACGTTTCAGCGTTGCATCTAAAGCGTTTTGGTCTTTTGCGAGTAATAGTTTGCGCCATAACTGGCTGATGACTACTGGCACAATGATAAACAACAACACGGATAAGAATAGCGTGTTCCAAGGCACGCTGATGCTAGATAGCCCTAGCAACAAGGCTACAAGGGGCGCAAAGGCAAACAGCATGATCGCATCATTAATCGCCACTTGCGATAAAGTGAATTTGGCGTCGCCGTTACACAGATTGCTCCACACAAACACCATCGCCGTGCAAGGTGCTGCGGCCAGTAAAATCAGCCCTGCAATGTAGCTATCAATTTGGTCTACAGGTAGGTAGTTTGCAAACAAGTGTCGAATAAATATCCACGCCAGCAGCGCCATTGAAAATGGCTTAACAACCCAGTTGATAAACAGTGTAACGCCGATGCCTTTGCTGTGTTGCAGTACATCACTCATGGCGCGAAAGTCGATTTTTAGCAGCATGGGGATAATCATCAGCCAAATAAGTGCCGCGACAATCAAATTCACCTCAGCAATTTTAATGCTGCCTATGGTTTGAAAAAAGGAAGGACTGAGTTTTCCCAAGCCTATGCCAGTAATAATGCAGGCCAACACCCACCATGTGAGGTTGCGTTCAAATGTACCGATTTTTGGTGTGGCTGCGGTGGTGTTTGTGGTCATATTAATTTGGGCTTATTTGTTCTTGCGTGAAATAAATTGCACTTGCTGTGCCGTTGGCGCGCAACAGGCTGAGTCACTTGCATGTGCCTCATCATTAAACGTCGGTGCGCTGTCCAGTGTATGGTAAGTTTCCCACGCAATCCCTGATGGGTCTTGCACCCAGTGCTTGTCTGATTTTGCATAGCAGCAAGTTGTGCCTTCTTGCGTCAGCACGGCCATATTTGCAGCATCGAGTCTGGATTTGATTTCAGCCAACTCTTCATCGTTATCCACTTGAATACCTACGTGGTCTAGGCCTGTCTTGGCACCGCGCTGGCTAATGGCAAAATTCACCAAAGGGTCATTCAGCATCCATTTGGCATAGTCAGGCTTTTGTACTGTCGGCGCTGTTCCAAATAAGGTGTTGTAAAAAGTGATGCTCTTGTTGAGGTCATCAACCGATACATGTAAGTGCATGCGTTTCATGATTTTATTTCTTATTTAATTTCTATGGTCGTGGTGTTGCAGTTTGAATCAGGGCAGCACGCTTGCTCACCCGCACAACAGTTTTCAGTGAGATAAGCCAGCAGACTATTCATCGCGTCATAATTGGCGGAGTAATAGATAAAGCGGCTCACTTGGCGCGCCCTGACTAGCCCCGCCACGCTTAACTCTTTTAAATGAAATGACAGCGTACTGGCTGGAATTTGTAGTTTTTCACCAATCACGCCAGCGGCAAGGCCTTCAGTGCCAGCCTGAACCAACAGCCTGAATATCTCCAGACGTGCTTCTTGAGCGATAGATGAAAGTAGTAAAACCGCTGATTTATTGTCCATAGATTCTATATTTCCACAAATATGGAAATGATGTCAATGGTTATTAATGAATATGCATGTGGTTTTTCATGAGCAGAATGACTGTAGCGAAAGCCGGGTGCTTTCCAAGTATGGCTGAGGCATGTCAGCCGAGTTAAGCGTTTTAATCAAACGCTCAACTCGTTGAATTTTGGTGGATGGTTAGATCGTGATTAGTGCTGTGCTTCTGGGCGAGGAGTCATCAGCTTGTCGATATAGGCGATTGCCACGGCAGAAACTACAAACGTCATATGAATCACTGTTTGCCACAGCAATACTTTGTCGGACAAGTTTTCGGCATTGATAAAGGTTTTCAGCAAATGGATAGATGAAATGCCGATAATCGCAGTGGCAAGCTTTACCTTAAGCAGGTTGGCATTTACATGAGACAACCAATCCGGTTCGTCCGGGTGGCCTTCCAGATTCAGGCGAGATACGAAGGTTTCATAGCCACCTACAATCACCATAATCAACAGGTTTGAAATCATCACCACATCAATCAAGCCTAATACAATCAGCATAATATCGGCTTCGGTGAGTGAGGTCGCGTGTCCAACCATGTGCACCAGCTCAACACCAAAGAAAAATACATACACCGCCTGAGCGACGATTAAGCCCAAATACAAGGGCAATTGCAGCCAGCGGCTACCAAATAGAATGTTAGTCATGACACTTTTTTGCTGATATGCAGTGGCGCTAATTTTGTTTTTTTGTTGCATGGTAATTGCGGATTCCTTAGATTTTTTACAAAGATGTATTTTCAGATATCTAGCTTATTGTAGCAGTGAAAAGTGCTATTTTAAGTTAAGCAATTTCACTTTCAAGCAGGTAGTCAGCCGTGTCGTCTAAGGCTAAGCGTTGCGTTAGCACAGGCATGGTTTCTGCCAGTACATTAGGCAAAGTCCAAGGTGGATTAATGATAAATAGCCCACTGCCATGCATGCCGTAACCCTCTGCCGATGGCTCATGAATGGTCATGGCAACATGTAGCCAGTTTGGAGCATTGAGCTGAATCAGACTTTCGACCATTTCATCGGGTTCTGGGCGCTGTAATATTGGGTACCACACTATGTAAGTGCCAGTCGCAAAGCGCGTGAGACTATCTTTAATGCAGTTCACCACGCGCTGATAATCTTGCTTATCCTCATACGGCGGATCAATCAACACCACCGCGCGGCGTGGTGGTGGCGGCAGGCAAGCCTTAATGCCCGCAAAGCCATCTTGCATCTCAATTTTGACCTGTTTGCCTTGACCCCTGAAATTCTCTGCTAATAGCTTGAAATCATTGGGGTGCAGTTCAAATAGACGCATTTTGTCATCGGCACGTAAAAAGTCTTGTGCGATAGAAGGTGAACCGGGGTACAGCTGTAGTGAGTCCACATTGAAGTGTTTAATCTGCGCCACAAAATCGGCGAGTGATTGCGGCAGGTTCTCAGCAGTCATCAGCTTATCTATGCCTTGCTCAAACTCGGCATTTTGTGTGGCATAGCCCTCAGTCAAGCTATACATACCCGCACCAGCATGGGTGTCGATATACCAAAAAGGCTTATCTTTTAGCTTGGCGTGGGCAAGCACAAGGCCTAATACATAATGTTTGAGTACGTCGGCATGATTGCCTGCGTGAAAAGCGTGACGGTAACTGAGCATGGTGAGCGTGCGGCTATAAATGGATTGCCAGCATTATAACTAGACCGTTGTACGAAACAAATTTAAATGCAATGTTGCATAAAAACTCCCATATCTCGTTATTGCCAAATATCAGTACTTGGCATTCCCGAGGAGTGGGCGTTGTCGAGTTTAGTTCAGGTTTTAGCCACGGTCGTTTAACGCTGTAGTTAATGCATTTAAATTAGCGGATTCTTGAAATATCTACAATCAACGATGCGCTGTAATGTTTCCATTTAATAATAATCACATAAGCATGGCGTCGTGATTGCTCATTGAATGTGATCGGTAACCCTGCAATTTTTTCTGGAATTGAGATGACCATGTTCTCACCAAAATATTGACGTGCATTGCCAGAGATTGTGTTGGCAATTTCACCTACTGCATCCAGTAGATTTTCATCTGATTGGTTGGTCTCTTTCATTACCGTAAGCAAGTGGCGAAGCATGGCACTCGGGGCGGAGAAATAGAGTGCGCCTTCATAGTCGGCACTGACTTTAATCTTGCCAGTGAAATCATTGATTGGAAACGTATCTTTGGCAAGGTACGCTACGCTAATCGAAGCCGCCTCTCTGGTAATTTGTTTGAAGTAAACACTGATAGCGGCGATGAAAACTTCAATATCTTTTTCGCTTAAATCACTCATTGTTTTGTTAGCTCCAGCAGTGCATAGATGAGTTCATCATCGGTAAATGGTTTATATAAAAAGCCTTCGGCACCATTTTTAAGTGCTTGAATGGCGGTGGCTTTATCGCTGAGCGCCGATACAATTAAAATTTTCACGTTAGGGTTTAACTCCGTCAGTAATGCGGTGCATTCAACACCATCCATTTCTGGCATTGTTAAATCCATCGTTACAACATCTGGATGAGATGAGATAAATAATGCATAAGCCTCTGTACCTGATGCAGCGGTGCCCACAATTTCGATATCAGGAAGGCCTGAGTTTAACAAGCCAGGCTCTGTCATGATTCTGGTAATGCGGCTTCTAATGATGTTTGAATCATCCACAATCATTAGCTTCATGCCGTGACCTCCGTTGCATCGAAATGAATGAATGGCGTGGTGTGGCTAGCAATACGCAACGTAAATTGGGTAAAGACATCGGGCTTGGTCTCAATTCTCAATTCGCCGCCAATCTCATTGACTAATGACTGCACAAGATCCATACCTATGCCGCGTCCAGCGTCTTTATCTGTAATGTTCGCTGTTGAAAATCCAGGCTCAAAAAGCTTTTTGACGATATCTTTGTCCGACAATTGCGCTACGGTTTCACTATTGTAACGGCCGGAGCTAATCATAGCCGCGCGTATGCGACTTGGCACGATGCCTTGTCCGTCATCACGCACCACAAAGTGAATCACGCCTTCTTCACTTATTTGAGTGCTAATGGATATTTCACCTTGTGCAGTTTTACCCTTTGCGAGCCTGATGTCTGCGCTTTCAATGCCATGGTAAATACCATTCCTGACTAATTGAATACCAATTTGTTGTAACTGATTGGTGATTGTAGGTGCCATTTCGTCTAACAAGTCCAAGTTCAATTTGAGTTGAACATTTTTATTTTGATTTTGGCTGACTTGCGAGGCTAAGCGGATTAAATTGTCGCCAACACTCGTTGAAATACTGCGAGGTATTTGCGTAGTACCAGCCGATTGATGATGTGATTGAATGATATTCACAATGGAGTCGATTTGGCTGGTTTGCTCAAGCATTGCACTTAACCTAACAGGTAAACTTAAAACCTCCTGTGCATCCCAGCTACTTTTTTTACTTAGTGAAACCAACTGCTCCTCAAATTGATGGGCGTGCATTTCAATGGCATTCAGACCCATAGCAGCAGCCTCACCTTTAATTGCATGAATGATACGAAAACATTGGTTGGCTAAATTTTCATGATTCGAGGTATGCCTATCGGTGCCCGCCAGTATTCTATTCAAAGCCTCTAGACCAGTTTGAGTATTGTTTAAGAATTGTCGTAATTGAAAAAGGTCTGCTGTGAGTAGCTTCTCAAGTAACGCCATGTCAATGTTAGATTGTCCTTTAAGGGCATCAAGCTCTTTCGTTTGCGTTACTTGCTCGGTAATGTCTTGTACTGTGACTAATAGATGTAAGACGCGCTTTTCTTCAACGACACGGTTGAATTGAAAACTTAGGTATCTCTGATTGGAGTCATGACTGGCGTCATTCTTGGTGTGTACTTGTACTTCTAACAGCGGGTTTAAGCTCAAGACTAAATTCTCTTTTACTTTATTGCCAAATAACAACTCAATGTAATTATTGGCTTGTGTATAGATTTCATCTGAAACCAACGCTTTTAACATTGGCATAAAAGGCATTTGTGCGCTGATTTCGTGCTGCAAGATTTTATGCATGGATCTAGAAAATTGTGTGCCAACTAACAACTCAGGGCTGAGTAAAAACAACCCTTCATTCACCGTATTCAGAATTTCAGTGGTTTCACGTTGCGCTTTTTCTGTTTTTGTATCGGCAGCCCGCAGTTTTCGCATCGCGTTAAAGATGATATTCGCGAACAGCAATAATGACAGCACCAACGCAATCGTTTGAATAAGCTGTAGATTTCTGGCTTTTTCTTTGGTGTTTTTCTCTAATTGAGTCGTCAGATTGTTCATCAGCTTGAGTAACTTAAGATTATTTTCACGCGCATAAAGCGTTACTGCATCTAAGCTTGCTTCATCTGCCACTTTGCTATTAATGACTGGTACTAAGAGTTTTTTGTAAGGTTGCCAAATACGCAA
>JAZJYS010000003.1:0-1192 GCA_040390265.1 Pseudomonadota bacterium
CCGGGTGTCCAATTGATGCAAAAACCGTGCGGCAGCAAAGTACCAGTGTTTAGTAAGCTGGAAATTTCTGGCATGGTCTGGCTAGGTGCCGATTTGAAAAAAACTGACTATATCAGAGGCTGTAAAGTATGGGAATAAACTTAGAACCACACTTTCTGCCGCAAGCCTGCATAAGGCAAGAGTAGTCAGCCGGAGATTCAATGAAAAAAGGCTCAACATGTGAGCCTTTTTATCGTGACTTAAGACGTCAGTAAACTATTATTTAGAGATATCAATTTTAGCTTTGCTGCGTAAATCAGCCATCATTTTTTCTAAACTACGTTGCTGAATATTCTTTTGTAAGCCATCTTTTACTTTGTCGTAAGCAAGCGGTTGTGATGGGCGTGTATCAACAAGCTTAATCACGTGCCAGCCGAATTGTGTTTGTACTGGGCTGCTTGAAGTTGCACCTTTTTGCAGGTTAGCCACAACATCGCTAAATGGTTTTACCATGGTGGCAGGAGAGAACCAGCCTAAATCGCCGCCTTTTTCTTTTGAGCCCGGATCTAGTGATTTTTCTTTAGCTATTTTTGCAAAATCGCCACCTTTGCCTAGCTGTGCAATGATGTCTTTTGCTTCAGCTTCCGTTTTAACTAGGATGTGGCGTGCGCTATATTCTTTTTCACCATAAGCTTTTTTGTATTGCTCGTAAGCGGCTTTAGTATCGGCATCTGAAACCGGATTTTTCTTCACATAGTCTTGCAGATAGGTAGACGTTAACAATTCGCGGCGTGCCAGTTCTTCACGAGCTAGGTAGTCTGCTTGTTTATCTAAGCCCAATTTTTGTGCTTCTTGGTAGACCAGTTCAGAATCAACCAGCTTATTGACAATGACATCTTTTACTTGCGCATCAATCTTTTGACCGCGAGCTGTTGCGTCTTTTGCAATGTAATCATAGATAGATTGTTTGATTGGCTTGCCGTTAACAGTAGCAACGCTATCGGCAGCAAAGGCTGATGGTGCTAAGGCTAGGATAGCAACTGCGATTAATGTCTGGGTAAATTTCATGCAAAAATCCTTAAGGGTTAATGTCAAAGTTTAAAAATATATTAGTGAACAGGTGTTTGTGATGGTTAATTCTTAGTTTAGTTCGTCAGGCGTAAACGCTTGAATGCTTAACGCGTGAATTTTTTGTGGAATAAGATCTGCAAGC
>JAZJYS010000003.1:1292-74961 GCA_040390265.1 Pseudomonadota bacterium
CGGCCAGCGTCTTGAAGTGCTTGCAAGCGGCTTAAATGTTGTGGTCTGGCGGCTAAGCGTTTATCCAGACTGTTGGGGGCGTCTTCTGCAACAATGGCATACCACATTATTCTGAATCTCCTTTGCTGTCTTCTTTAGGTAGATACTTACTTAGGAGTAAGGTTTGTATGATGATAAATACAAACATGATGCCTGTAACACCAAATAATTTGAAGTTTACCCAAGCATCCTGCGAGTAATTGAAGGCTACATAAAGATTTAAAAATCCTAATGCTGTAAACAACGCTGCCCAAGCCAAATTTAATTTTGACCATACGGCATCTGGCAGGCTGATTTGTTTCTCCATCATGCTGCGCATGGGATTCTTTTTAAAGAAGAATTGCGATGTAATCAGACCCGCAGCAAACAGCCAATATAAAACAGTAGGTTTCCACTGTATAAATGTAGGGTCTTTAAGTAGTAAGGTGGCGCCCCCAAATACGGTAATAATCGCGCCACTGGCAAGGAGCATCTTTTCAACCGTACCATGACGGATTTTGCTGTAAATGATTTGGGCAATGGTGGCTATCATGGCGACTGCCGTTGCAGTGTAAATACCAAAAAACTTGAAAGCGATAAAAAATAAAATAACCGGAAACAGATCAAACAGAAACTTCATAGACTCTTTCAATAGTGGCTTCAATGGATACTGCATGTTCGATACGCTAAATGCACTGGAGTACTGTGCTTTAGACTAAACTGCTATTTTGCTATGATTGACATTGTGCCGCAAGGCGTAATTTTCAAGTTGCTTTTAGTTTTCCCCAACCATTTAAGTATTAATCGGATTTATGACAACAAGAATTGACCTGCATGCGCACTCCAATATTTCTGATGGCTTATTAATGCCTGCAGAATTGGTGGAATACGCTGCTGCGCGCAATATTAAAGTGTTGGCACTGACTGACCATGATGATACGCGCGGTTTGGCGGTTGCTGGGACAGAAGCTGCGCGATTAGGCTTGCACTTGATTAAAGGCGTTGAGATTTCCGTGACATGGAAAAAGCGTACGCTGCATATCATTGGTTTGAAGATTGACCCTGAGTATTTACCATTAAAGTCTGGTTTAGAAGCAATTCGTGCTGGTCGGCATACAAGAGCTGAGGGTATGGCGGCAAGTCTGGAAAAATCGGGTATCAAGGGGAGTCTTGAAGGGGCTTATCATTATGCGCAAGAAGGCATTATTAGTCGTACACATTTTTCACGTTTTTTGGTGAATGCCGGCTATGCAAAAGACAATAAAGCGGTATTTAAAAATTATCTGGTGAAAGGTAAGCCGGGTTATTTTGAGCATGAGTGGGCCAGTTTAGAAGATGCCGTGAGCTGGATAGTTGGCAGTGGTGGCGTGGCTGTGATCGCGCATCCGGGGCGCTATGATTTGCGCCGCACCAATATGTTATTGCTGCTTGAGGAGTTTCGGGCACTCGGCGGTACGGCGATTGAGGTGGTCACTGGCAATCATACCGCCGATCAGTTCGTAGAGTTTGCAAAGTATGCACATCAGTTTGGTCTGAAGTCTTCGCAAGGTTCAGATTATCATGGAAAAGGTATTAGTTTTATGGAAATGGGGCGTTTGCCCGCACTGCCAAGTAATTGTGTGCCGGTCTGGCATGACTGGCCTGAAGTAGCATCACTGGATGTTGTGTTGCCGCAGTAGTTTTTTCAAGGAATCAATATAATTTAATATGTCTCAGTTTTTTAACATCAATATAGATAATCCACAGGCACGGCTTGTGGCACAAACGGCAGATATTCTGCGCAAAGGTGGCGTGATTGCTTATCCAACTGACTCCGGCTATGCGCTGGGCTGTATGATTGGTAATAGCGATGCGCAAACCCGTATCCGCCAGATTCGTGGCGTAGATGATAAGCATCTGTTTACTTTGGTATGCCGCAATTTAAGTGAGTTGGGTAACTATGCCATAGTGAGTAATAGCCAGTTTCGCCTGCTTAAAGCGAACACACCGGGTGCGTATACTTTTATTTTGCAAGCAACACGTGAAGTGCCTCGAAAGTTACAACATCCCAAACGTAGTACGATAGGCATCCGGGTGCCGCAGCATACAGTTGTGCAGGCGATACTGGAGGCTATTGATGCGCCGTTACTCAGTATGACGTTACAGTTGGCGCATGATGATGAAGCACTTGGCGAGGCTTGGGAAATCCGTGATAAGTTAGAGCATCTTGTGGATTTGGTGATTGATGTCGGTGCTTGTGTTGTAGGGGCAACTTCTGTGATTGATCTAACGGGTGATGCCCCAGCTTTAATCCGTGCTGGCTTAGGTGATTTAACGCCTTTTGACTTGGCTTGAGTGATACGTTTAACAAAATAGTAAAACTTAATTTTTTAATAAAGAGTATGTAATGGAATTATCAATTATCCAAAAAATAGTGATTTATGCTTTACCGGTTATTTTTGCAATTACGGTGCATGAAGCTGCGCACGGTTATGCGGCCAAGTATTTTGGCGATATGACCGCTTTTAATGAAGGTCGTATCAGCTTGAATCCAATTCGGCACATTGATCCATTCGGGACTATTTTGTTGCCAGCTTTAACCATTATGCTTGGCGGCATTTTGTTTGGTTGGGCAAAGCCTGTACCAGTCAATTTTAGTCGCTTACGTAATCCTAAAAAAGATATGTTGTGGGTGGCTGCGGCTGGGCCAGCGTCTAATTTTATTATGGCTGTTTTTTGGGCTTTCGCCTTTAAGTTCTCGCTAGGCGCACCGGATGCGATTGCTTACCCTTTGGCTTTGATGGGTAAGGCTGGGGTCAGTATTAACGTGGTGTTAATGGTGTTAAATCTTTTGCCATTGCCTCCTTTGGATGGTGGACGTATCGCCGTGAGCTTGTTGCCGCATCATTTGGCACGGTCTTTTGCACAATTGGAGCGCTATGGTTTTATTATTCTGATCGCGCTTTTATTTACAGGCATCTTGGGCAGGATTCTGGATCCATTCATTAGTGCAGCGAATCGTTTAATATTTGGCTTGATTTTATAAACGTATCATCAACTTACTGGTATATCTCAGATCTAGGTGTTTGCAAGTCTAGGCGGCCACAAGGAAAGTCTGGGATAATGCCGACATATTTAATTTAAGTTTTTCAGACTAAGGTTTTTATTACATGGCAATTGAACGCGTTTTATCAGGCATGCGTCCTACAGGTAACTTGCATTTAGGGCATTACAACGGTGTACTTAAGAATTGGATTAAACTGCAACACGAGCATGAGTGCTTGTTTTTTGTAGCCGATTGGCACGCACTGACTACGCATTACGATACGCCAGAAATCATTGAAGAAAGTGTGTGGGAGATGGTAATTGATTGGCTGGCAGCGGGTGTAGACCCTGCAAGTTCTACCATTTTCATTCAGTCTCGTGTGCCTGAGCATGCAGAATTGCATACGTTATTGAGCATGATTACGCCGTTGAGTTGGTTGGAGCGTGTACCTACTTATAAAGATCAGCAGGAAAAATTGTCCAGCAAAGATTTGTCTACCTATGGCTTTTTGGGTTATCCACTGTTACAAAGTGCAGACATCCTAATTTACAAGGCCACGCAAGTGCCAGTTGGTGAAGACCAAATTCCGCATATCGAGTTCACGCGTGAAATTGCACGCCGCTTTAATCATATTTACGGTAAAGAAAAAGGTTTTGAAGAGAAAGCCGTAGCCGCCATCAAAAAATTGGGTAGCAAGCGCGGTGCATTGTATGAAGAAATGCGTAAAGCTTATCAGGAAAGTGGCGATGAAGAGGCTCTGGATTCAGCGCGCGCCATGATTGAAGAGCAGCAAGGCATGAGCATGGGTGACAAAGAGCGCTTGCTGGGCTACTTGGAAGGTGGCGGTAAGATGATTTTGATTGAACCAGATTACAAGCTTACCCCAGCATCAAAAATGCCAGGCTTGGATGGGCAGAAAATGTCTAAGTCCTACAACAACACCATTTCAATGCGTGAAGACGTGGATACTGTCGCGAAGAAAATCAAAACCATGCCGACAGATCCTGCACGTATCCGCCGTACAGACCCAGGTGATCCTGCAAAATGTCCAGTATGGCAATTGCATGAGATTTACTCTAATCAAGCGACACAAGCGTGGGCACAAGCGGGCTGTAAGAGTGCATCCATCGGTTGTATCGAATGCAAGGGCCCTGTCATTGAGGGCGTGTTAAATGAACTTAAACCAATTCAAGAGCGTGCTAGACAATATGCGGAAGACCCAACTTTGGTGAAAAATATTGTGGCTGAAGGCTGTGAAAAAGCACGTAAATTAGCCCGTGAAACGATGCGCGATGTGCGTGATGCCATGGGTTTGAATTATAGTTAATCGTTCTCTTGTAGATAAGCAAAAGTAGGCCTCTACTTTTGCTTATTTGTTATTTAAATTGGTTTTGTTCTTTGTAAACCAAGTTTTACTATTTTAATAAAAAGTTTTTGTCCCAATCTGCTGTAAAATGCGCTTTTGCAATCAATAGTTTATCAATATGGCACGTCCCTTTAAGCAACAACGCGATCCTCAACGTACAGTACGCAGACCAACCACTAATTTTACTAAATTGGCCGTTGATCCAAACGCGCCACCAGAACCTACACAAAGGCTACATAAGCTATTGGCTTTGGCAGGTTTAGGTTCACGTCGTGATATGGAAGAGCTGATTGCAAGTGGGCGTGTCACTGTGAATGGCCAGCCTGCAGTAGTTGGTCAGGGTGTTACGCAGCATGACATTGTGCGCTTGGATAGTCGCCCATTGCGTTTGCCATTTGAAGCGGAACTGCCACAAGTGCTTATCTACCATAAGCCAGAAGGTGAAATCGTCAGTCAGGATGACCCTGAAGGCCGTGCTAGCGTATTTGATAAATTACCTAAAGTGAAGCATGGTAAGTGGATTGCCATTGGTCGTTTGGACATGAATACCAGTGGTTTGCTGATATTTACAACGTCAGGTGATTTGGCTAACCGCTTTATGCATCCGCGCTATGAAGTGGAGCGTGAGTATGCAGTGCGTATTTTCGGTGAGTTGACCGAAGGCCAAATGACGCAGTTAAAAGAAGGTATCGAACTGGAAGATGGCCCAGCTAACTTTGATAGCATCACTGCACAAGGTGGCGAGGGTTCTAACCATTGGTATCAGGTTATTTTGCGCGAAGGCCGTAATCGTGAAGTGCGACGTTTATTTGAAGCCTTTCAGTTGCAAGTAAGCCGCTTGATGCGTGTGCGCTTTGGGCCGGTGAATTTACCGCCACGAGTGAAGCGCGGTCAAATGCTCAAGCTGGAACAAAAAGAAGTGGTAGGTTTGTTGGAATGGGCTGAATTAGCTGTGCCAAATGCACCGCTCAAGCAACTCTCTCAACGTGAAAAAGATAAATCTACTACAGTATTTACACCGAAAGTGCGTAAGCAGCGCGTGAGTGCATTAGATAGGCCGTCACGTGATGCGGCAACTGAGGGTGAAGCTAGGCCATATCGTGGTAAAACGGATGCTGCACGAAATTCTCTTGCTAAAAAGCCAGCTCCAAGAAAACCAGCGAATCGTCGCGTTAGACAGACTAGCGATTTAAGTGCGCCGCAAATGCAGAAGAAAAGTGATCGGAATAGAGGTCGCGGGTAATTAAGTTCTAGCGTAATTGAGTTTAGTAAACCCTAGTTAATTCGTGATTATTAAATAGGGTTTAACTAAAATTTAGGTTCAGCACTGTAATTTAAAGCGATAGCACCCAAGAAACAATCGTTTTAATATCTTCTGGTTTAACTTGTCCGGCCATTGCAGGCATAGGCATCGTACCCCAAACGCCACCACCGCCTTTGAGCATTTTCTCGTTCAATTTGGCTTCAGCAGATTTATCACCTTTATATTTATCCGCTACATCTTTATAGGATGGGCCTATGATTTTATTTGCTTTGCCGTGACAAGCTAAGCAGCCGCTCTTTTGCGCCAAAGCTTCGGCTGCTTTTGCGTCAAGTGCATTGGCATTGCCTGTAAGCACTAAGGCGCATAGTGTTGCGACTGACATGATTAGTGTTTTCATATTAACCCTCCCCAGGATTTAATTTTTATTGGATTATTGTTTACTCAGCCGCCATAGTGAAGTCACCTCAGCTTTGCGAGCTGGATGTAGCGGGTCTGTCACGTCAAAGGTTTTATTATGTGAGGCTTTGGTATCCGTTCTATCAATCACTTTTAAGCCTGCTGCGGCTATCCAGCCTAGCAGTTCATCGCGGGTTCTTAAGCCTAGGTGTTCTGCAAAGTCAGACAATACCAGCCAGCCTTCACCAGCATCGTTTAAATGCGCACCTAACCCATTTAAAAAGCCCTTGAGCATTTTGCTGCCATCATCATAAATTGCCGATTCAAGAGCTGAGCTAGGGCGCGCTGGTAACCATGGTGGATTACATACAATGAGATCAGCCTTGCCATATTGAGCATCTGGAAACAGATTGGCATCAAGCAGTGTTACTGCGTTCTTTAGGCCAAGTTGCGTAATGTTTTTTTGCGCACAATCTAAAGCACGTGGTGAGTTGTCTGTGGCGATTACTTTTGACACGCCACGGTTGGATAGGATGGCAGCTAATACGCCTGTACCTGTACCAATATCAAAGGCCAGCGTACATGGTTTTGGTAATGGTGCTTTATCAACTAACTCTAAATACTCGCCGCGAATTGGTGAAAACACACCGTAGCTTGGGTGAATTTTATTGTTGATGACGTTGATTTCTACGCCATTTTTGCTCCATTCGTAAGCGCCTACTAAGCCTAAAATCTCGCGTAATGACACAACAAATGATTGAGTGCTTTTACCATAAGCATGTTCGCAAGCGGCCTTTATATCTGGCGCGCGGCGTAAATTGATGTGATAGCCAACACTAACTTCAATAATCAGCATGCCTAGAATGCGTGCTTTTTGGGATTGCGCTTGACGATGTAAATGGAATGCCTCGGTAATGCTAGCGGGGGCTTTTTTAGGCTTTTTATGTGGGCGGTCAATTCTGCGTGAGAGTGCTTGCATTAATTGTTTAGCGTTTTGGAAATCACCACGCCAGAGCAGGGCAGTGCCTTCGCAGCATAGCTTATAGGCCGCGTCTGCGTTGAGCGTGTCATCCGCAATTTGGATGCGCTTTGGTGCTGGTGCGTCATTTTCAGAGTGCCAAACGCTAGTTTTTGTTTTACCAGCTTCTGTCCAGCTAATGGTTTCGGGTTGGGTGGTGTTCCCAGTAGTATTGTTCAATGTATGCGCCTATAGAAGCTGTGATTTGGTGAGTAAGAATACAAATTGGTTGCCTGAAGAAACTTCCAGCCAAGTAAATGCGATACCTGGGTAGGCATCAAGCAATGCATCGCGATTGTGACCAATTTCAACGATAAGTATGCCACCATCGTTGAGGTAATTGGCAGCTTCACGCAGAATGGTATGTGTGTGCTCTAGACCGTCTGTGCCACTGCCTAATGCTAGTTGTGGTTCGTTGCGATATTCTGCTGGCAATGCGTCCATCGATGGCGCATCCACATAAGGTGGGTTGCTAATGATTAAATTGTATTTTTTGCCAGCCAGTGCGCCGAACATGTCAGATTTAATTGCGGTGATTTGTGATTCTAAGCCGTAGTTTTGAATGTTGATATTGGCAACATCAATCGCGTCTTGTGAAATATCAATCACATCAATGGCTGCATTCGGGAAACTATTAGCCAGTAATACGCCTAAGCAGCCACTACCAGTGCAAATGTCAGCCGCGCTTTCAACCATTTCTGGGAATTCAATCCAAGGGCTTAAATCATTGCTGAGTAGTTCGGCAATAAATGAGCGCGGTATAAGTACGCGTTCGTCTACGTAAAATTTAAAGCCTTGCAACCAAGCTTCTTTGAGCAAATATGCGGTTGGTGTGTGTTGTGTGATGCGTTGTTCAGTCAGGCTGGCTAATTTGATGCGTTCAGTCTTTAAGATGCGTGCATCTAAGAAGTTGTTGAGTGTTTCATGTGGCAAATGTAACGCGCTCATGATGAGCCATACAGCTTCATCGTATGAGTTGTCCGTGCCGTGACCGTAAAAAATATCCGAAGCTTCGAATTGGCTTACGGTGTAGCGTAGCCAGTCGCGGATGGTAAATAGTTCATCAATCGCTGTTGGATTAATGGCGTTAGGATTGGTCATTACGTTCGTTTCTCTAAGTTAGTGTGTTGCGTCAATTTTTAAGCTAATAGTTTTTTTAGCGTTAATTTATAGGTTTCTTTTAGCGGCTCAATATCCGCCACGCCTACGCATTCATTTAATTTATGAATGGTGGCATTGAGTGGTCCAAATTCAATCACTTGTTTGCAAATGTCGGCGATAAAGCGTCCGTCAGAAGTGCCGCCAGTGGTAGATAGCTCAGGGGTAACGCCATAAGCTTCAAATATAGCCTCAGAAATAGCTTCAACCAAGTTGCCACGTGGCGTGATGTAGGGTGGTGAGTATTCCCAAGTTAAGTCATAGTTGAGCGCGTGTCGGTCTAAAATAGCATACACACGTTCTTTCAGATTCTGTTCAGTACTGGCAGTGCTGAATCTGAAATTGAATAAAATTTCCACTTCGCCAGGCACCACATTTGTTGCACCTGTGCCGCCGTTCATGTTGGATATTTGCCACGAAGTTGGTGGAAAGTATTCGTTACCGTTATCCCATACGGTTTCTACCATGTCTTTAATAGCAGGTGCGACCATGTGGATTGGATTCTTGACCAAATGCGGGTAGGCAATATGCCCTTGCACACCTTTAACAACAAGCTTGCCTGAAAGTGAACCGCGGCGACCATTCTTAATCATGTCGCCAACCACTTTGTTGGAGGTCGGTTCGCCTACGATGCAGTAGTCAATTAACTCACCACGTGCTTTTAATACTTCAACCACTTTAATTGTGCCATCCACGGCAACGCCTTCTTCATCAGACGTAATCAGCAAGCCTATGGAGCCGGCATGATTTGGATTTTCGGCAATAAACTCTTCAATGCTGGTAATAAACGCCGCTAATGAGGTTTTCATGTCGGCGGCACCACGTGCATAGAGCATGCCGTCTTTAATGGTAGGTTCAAATGGTGGCGTGTGCCATTGGTCGAGCGGGCCTGTCGGTACAACATCAGTATGACCTGCAAACACGAGTAGTGGCCCAGTCGTGCCGCGTCTGGCGTAAAGGTTATCTACATTGCCAAAACGCATGCGTTCGATTTTGAAACCTAGCGGCTCAAGACGGCTAATCATTAAATCCTGACAGCCAGCATCTAGTGGCGTGTTGGATTGACGTTTTAGAAGGTCGATTGCAAGTTCTAGTGTTTTTGTCATAGTGAGTTAACCGTCGATAACCAAAAAGTGGCATCTAAGAACGATGCCGATGAGTGCCGCATAAATCCGGAATGGAATTTATGCATTAGTTACAGGGGCGAAAATTTTTGCGTATTCAGTTTCAGAAAAACCTAAAGCGATGATTTGCTGGCCTTGCTCTTGATTTCGCACCAGTAGCGGGCGCTTAATCACAGAGGTTTTAGTCTGCATGAGCGCATTGGCTGAGGCATTATCTGTGATGGCTGCTTTTGCTTCATCACTCAAGCCGCGCCATGTTAATCCAGCGCGGTTGATGAGTTTTTCCCAAGGTTGTTGCGCTAGCCACAGATTAAGTGTGGCTTCATCAACGCCTAGTTTTTTAAAGTCATGAAAGGTGTAAGCAACACCGTGCTCATCCAGCCAAGTACGGGCTTTTTTGACGGTGTTGCAATTAGGAATGCCGTAAACTGTGAGCATTAGCGTGGATTAAATGCCGCGTAATAACTCGTTGATGCCGACTTTGCCTAGTGTCTTTTCATCTACTTTCTTTACGATGACCGCACAGTAAAGGCTGTAGCTACCATCTTTAGAAGGCAAGTTTCCTGAAACTACTACAGAGCCAGCAGGTACGCGACCATAGCTGAATGTACCTGTTTCGCGATCGTAAATTTTAGTTGATTGACCAATGTAAACGCCCATTGAGATTACGCAGTTATCTTCAACAATCACGCCTTCAACCACTTCAGAACGTGCGCCGATAAAGCAGTTGTCACCAATGATGGTAGGGCCGGCTTGTACTGGTTCTAATACGCCACCAATACCAACGCCACCTGATAAATGTACGTTTTTACCGATTTGTGCGCATGAACCTACAGTTGCCCATGTGTCGACCATGGTGCCTTCACCAACATAAGCGCCAATGTTCACATAAGATGGCATCAATACTGCATTTTTACCGATGAATGAACCACGGCGAACGATTGCATTTGGTACTACACGGAAGCCACCAGCTTTGAAGTCTTCTTCAGTGTAATCTGCAAATTTTGGCGGCACTTTGTCGAAGTATTTTGTGCAACCACCATCTAACAAAACATTATCTTCTAGTCTGAAAGACAACAAAACTGCCTTTTTCAACCATTGGTGTGTTTCCCAGTCTTGCGTAGTGCCGATACGTGATGCAACACGTAATTTACCTGAATCAAGATCAGCCATGACGCTGGCAACCGCTTCTTTAATTTCAGTGCTAGCATTTGCTGGGTTGATATTAGCGCGGTCTTCAAATGCGCCTTCGATAATGTTTTGTAATTGACTCATAATATTCCAAATAAAAAAGGGTAAAAAGCAATAGCGCTATTTTACCCTAAACTTGCCTAGATTCAGAACGCACAATTAATTGCGCTTGAATGTTAGCCTGTACTTATATTTTATGAATAATTGTTAATAGTGATGAGTGGTTATTTTTTGGCTTTACTTTTTGCGGCCTCATAAAGAGGGCGGACTTTCGGCACAAGTGCACGTAACTCTGTAATCCGACTTTCATTAGAAGGGTGAGTGCTTAAAAATTCTGGTGGTTTAGAACCGCCTTGTGCACTCATTTTTTGCCATAGTGTAATGGCAGCCTCAGGATTAAAGCCTGCTCTGGCAGAGAGTTCCAAGCCGATTTTATCAGCCTCGCGTTCTTGCTCTCGACTGTTAGGTAGGGCAAAAAACAAAGTGGTGCCCATTGCGGCGGCCTGCATGCCAGCATTAGCCATTGTTGTATTTTTAGATGTACTTAAATAAGCGGCAACGCCAGCTAAACCGATTTGTTGAACGAGTGCAGATGACATGCGTTCGCGACCATGTTCGCGCAATGCGTGGGCAATTTCATGGCCGATAACTGCGCCTAACTCATCGTCAGTAGCATTTAGTTTATCAATTAAACCGGTAAAGACCATAATCTTTCCGCCCGGCATGCAGTAGGCGTTTACTTGATCATTTTTATCAACGTTTACTTCCCATTTCCATTGGCTGGCATCAGGCCTAAAAACACTGACTTGAGCAATCAGCCTGTTGGAAATACCACGTACACGTTCAAGCTGTGTCGTGTTGGTATTGAGTGTTTTTTTCTGCTCGGATTCTTTCAGTGTTTGCAGGTAAGATGCGCTGGACATACTGACAATTTGAGAACTTGGGAGCAGTAGTAGTTGTGTGCGCTTTACGCCAGAAACGCTGTCCTGTGTAGTAGTGGCACAACCGCTAATGTGCAATATGATTGCTGTGAGTAATAGTGCGTAATATTTTCTCATCTCTAAACTCTTGATACTGACTTGTCTAAATTGAAAAGGTTAGAAAGAGACTTGTGAGCCAAGTTCAACCACTCGATTTGGCGGTAGCTTAAATTGGTTGGTAACGGTCTCAGCTGATCGGAATAAGCCAATAAATATCTTCTTACGCCATAAAGCCATGTCATCTTTTTCATTCGCAATCAAAATTTCTTTGCCAATGAAGAATGAAGTGTCCATTGGATCTAAAGCCAAGCCTTGGTTAGCGCAAAGTAGCAGGTCGCGAGGTAAATCTGGCTCATCTTTGAAGCCGTAACGTACAGTCACTTTGTAAAAATTATGCGGTAACACTTCTACTTCAACACGCTCATCTAAGCTTGTACGTGGATAATCTAGAAATTTAACGGACAGTATGACCACTTTTTCATGCAGCACTTTGTTATGTTTCAGGTTATGTAACATTGCATGCGGTACGCCTTCCAGATTGGGCGTCATGAATAAAGCTGTGCCAGGGACTCTTGCTGGAGGATGTGCGCCAATGGCCTCAATAAATGGATCAAGCGCCATTGATTCGTTCTTAATGAGCATATAAAGCAGCGTACGGCCAGTTTTCCAGGTAAGCATCAGTGTGAAAACGACGATACCAATAGCTAATGGCACCCAGCCACCATCAGGAATTTTTAGTACGTTGGCGCTGAAGAATGCGATATCAATGCTTAAGAATAAGCCAATCAGGGCGCCAGTGCGGAGTTTGCTCCATCCCCAAAGGTTGTGAAATACGATGCCTGCTAGTAAAGAAGTAATTACCATGTCGCCAGTTACTGCAATTCCATAGGCTGCGGCTAATTTTCCTGATGACTTGAAGCTCAATACTAGCGCCATGACTGCGAGCATCAGTCCCCAGTTGACGCGTGGCATATATACCTGGCCTTCCTGACTTTCTGAAGTGTGCTCAACATGCATGCGTGGAATGTAGCCTAGTTGCAACGCTTGGCGTGATACTGAGAATGCGCCTGTAATCACTGCTTGCGATGCAATCACCGCAGCAAGTGTGGCTAACATAATGAGCGGAAATAGCATCCATTCTGGGGCTAAAAGATAGAATGGGTTTTTAATGGCTTCGGGGTTTCTTAATATCAACGCGCCTTGACCGAAATAGTTGAGGATTAACGCAGGCAATACAAAACCAAACCATGCTAAGCGGATAGGAAACTTCCCAAAATGCCCCATATCTGCATATAGCGCTTCAGCACCTGTGACTGCTAGCACTACGGCGCCGAGGGCTACAAATGCTATCCATGGGCTGATTGCAAAAAAATGGATGGCATAAATTGGGTTAAGGGCATGTAAGATTGCTGGGTTTTGTAGAATGCTTTGCATCCCCAACACCCCTAAAGTGCCGAACCAAAGCAACATGATTGGGCCAAAAAAAGCACCGACTAATGCGGTGCCTTTGCTTTGTGCCCAAAATAGAATGAATAATACAACCAATGTAACTGGCAAAATGAGGGGGTGCAACATCGGTGCCGCTAACTCTAGGCCTTCAACCGCTGAAAGCACCGAAATGGCAGGGGTAATCATGCCATCTGCATAGAACATGCATGCGCCTAAAATACCTAGCAGCATAATCATGTGTTGTTTTTTTATGTCATTGGCGGCGTTGTGACTGGCCAACGCAAGCAAAGCCATAATGCCGCCTTCGCCACGGTTGTCTGCACGCATAATAAATGCAACATACTTGACTGATACCACCATCACTAATGCCCAGACAATTAGCGATAATATGCCGTACATATTGGCTTCAGTCAGTGGTACAGGGTGTGTGCCTACTGAGAATACTTCTTTGATGGTATATAAGGGGCTGGTGCCGATGTCGCCGAATACAACGCCTAGTGCGGCGAGAGTAAGCGCGGAGAGCTTTGTTTTACTGCCAGTGGATGATGACATTAAAATTGATTGGTAATTTTGATAAGACGGCTATTATCAACTAACTTAAATATGAATCCAATAGATTTCTTTTGAAAGGTAAATTTGTAGAGCCTTAAAAATTTGACTCTAATTTTAATTATAAAAGGCTGGTTTTGTTAATGGTAGCGTCTGCTGTGCCTGTATCAAAGGTTAAAGTGACCGAATCACCACGTTGTAATTGCAGACTTGAGTTAATGATGGCACCTGATTGGTTTTGCACAAAGGCGTAACCACGCGTCAGTACTGCTTGTGGATTTAAATGTTGCAGGTTTTGGCTAAGGCGCAGTAAATTCTGCTGTTTGGTGTGCAGTTGTTGCTGCATGCAACTGCTTAAACGATAGGATATTTGAGCGAGCTGAGATTTTTGTTGTTTCAGTTGTTGTAATGGCGAGACTAGTCTGCGCGCCAAATAATCTAAAGTTTGGGAGCGCTGACCTAAGTAATATTGCATATTTCTGGCGAGTTGCAGTTTGAGTTGATTCAGACTATTTAGCAAAGTTTCACGTGATGGTGTCGCTAGCTCAGCCGCAGCGGTTGGCGTTGCTGCACGCATATCAGCCACAAAGTCTGCAATTGTGAAGTCGGTTTCATGACCTACACCACTGATGGTCGGTATCGAACATGCAGCGATAGCGCGCGCTACAATTTCTTCGTTAAACTGCCATAAATCTTCAATACTGCCGCCACCGCGGCAGATGATGAGCACATCACACTCGGCACGCTTGCTGGCGGTATTGATGGCATTGGTAATTAAATCTGCCGCATCACGGCCTTGTACCGGCGTGGGGTAAATTACAATCGGAATGCTAGGCATGCGGCGTCTAAGCGTGGTGAGCACGTCTCTTAAAGCGGCAGCATCAGGTGAAGTCACAATGCCAATTTTTTTAGTATGTAGCGGTAACGATTTTTTGAGAGAGGCGTCAAATAAGCCTTCTTGCTGTAGTTTGGCTTTAAGTTTCTCAAACGCTTCGAATAGCGCCCCTAGACCTGCACGTTGTAAAAACTCAACCGTTAATTGAAAGTCACCACGTGCTTCATAGAGTGTTACCGTACTACGCGCTTCGACCTTGTCACCTTCTTTCGGTGTCCAGTCTAAATAGCTATTACGACCTTTAAACATCACACAGCGAACTTGTGCGCCTGCGTCTTTGAGTGAAAAATACCAATGCCCACTGGCGGCGCGGGTCAGATTTGAGACCTCGCCCGATACCCAGAATAAAGGGAAGCTTTGCTCCAACACATTTCGTGCCAAACGATTCAGTTCGGTGACGGTCATCACACGCTTATTTGCTGCGGATGAGGTGGTTAAATTTGTTGTTAGGTCTGCCAAAGCTTGCTCAATCCGTTAAAATGATTTTTTTAAGATTATATCGTGGAGGGTCTCGTGCTAAACAAACTTCTTTCAGGTCGAACCGGGTATTTGCTCGGTTTTGTGGCGAGCTTCGGCTCAGTAGGTTTGGCATTGTGGATACAGACGCGCTATCAATTGAATCCTTGCCCGCTGTGTATCTCGCAACGGATGGTACTAATGGGCTTGGGGTTGTTGTTTTTAGTCGCTGCGATTCAAAACCCTGCTCAGGTGGGGCGTAGAATTTACGCGGCACTGCATATGCTGACCGCATTGGGTGGTGCTGGTGTGGCAATTCGTCATTGGTGGTTACAGGCGCATCGCGACACAATGGTTGCTGATTGCGGTGTTGGTTTTGACTATATGTTTGAAAACTTTCCACTCAAAAAAGCCCTGACACTGGTGTTTCGTGGCACTGGTGACTGCGCTGCGATTGACTGGACTTTTCTTGGACTCACTATACCGCAGATGGCGTTGATTGCATTTATAGGCTTTGCCGCTTATGCAGTTTATCTAGCTAAATTAAAGTAAAGTACTTATTCAGAGAAACTACTCAATGTATAAAACATTAGACAACTTTGTCGGCAACACACCGTTAGTGAAGTTACAACGCTTAGGTGGCAATACCAGTAATACGATTCTGCTTAAGCTGGAAGGCAATAACCCAGCCGGCTCTGTGAAAGACCGCCCGGCATATTCCATGATTATGCGTGCTGAAGCGCGTGGTGACATCAAGCCGGGTGATACCTTGATTGAGGCTACCAGTGGTAACACAGGCATCGCCTTGGCGATGGTCGCCGCGATGCGCGGTTATAAGATGATTTTGGTGATGCCGGAGAATCAAAGCGTAGAGCGCCGCCAAAGTATGAAAGCGTATGGTGCCGAGTTAGTGCTTACGCCCAAAGATGGCAGTATGGAGCTTGCGCGCGATGTTGCTATGAAGCTGCAAGTCGAAGGCGAGGGTATTGTGCTGGACCAGTTTGGTAATAGCGATAATCCGCTTGCACATTACGAAGGTACTGGCCCGGAAATTTGGCGAGACACGGAGGGCAAGGTGACACATTTTGTTTCAAGTATGGGCACTACGGGCACGATTATGGGCGTATCGCGCTACTTGAAAGAGCAAAATTCTGACATCAAAATTATTGGTGTGCAGCCCGAGGAGGGCAGTCAGATTCCAGGCATTCGCAAGTGGCCAGAAGAATATATGCCCAGCATTTATGAAGCCAAACGTGTTGATGAGCTGCGCTATGTTAACCAGAAAAATGCAGAAAACATCACAAGGCGCTTGGCGGCTGAAGAAGGTATCTTTGCAGGCATCTCAAGTGGCGGTGCGCTGTATACTGCCTTGCAGCTTTCTAAAGAATTAGAGAATGCAGTGATTGTGTCGATTGTGTGTGATCGAGGGGATCGCTATCTTTCTACAGGGGTTTTTCCAAGTTAATTCCATCTATAAATCAAGACTGACTTTGTTTGCTATAGCACGGACTAATGGCCAGCTTAATATTAGTATTGATTTGTAAAAGGGATCACCATGCTGCGCATTACAATTATTGCCTGCCTACTAAGCATTTCGAACGCAGCATTCGCGCTTAATACCATTACGATTAAAGCGGACACGATTGAAAATGAGGCCGTTGCACTGCGCAATGCTTCAATAGTGCTGGATTTACACGCCAATTCCACCATCACGTTAACCGCTGAAATGAAGCCGCCAGCAGATAAAAGCTGGATGCAGGCTAAATTGAGTTGCGATGTACCAAGTAACCTGAGGCTAGGCACTTGGATTTGTGCTCACGGGCAAGTGCAGGCGGAACGCATAAAACTACCATTTAGCTTAAAGGTATCGCCCCAAGCCAATGGCTTGACTGCTGATTTGAATGTGCAAGAGGCCAGTTTTAGTGATGAGGTCGGTTTGCATGCGGCAGAAAAACTATCAGGTAATTTGCAGCTAAATGTCATCAAAGAGGGCAATGGCTGGCGTTGGCAGAATGTGCTGAACTGGACCAGCGGTGAAATGTTCTGGCAGCCATTTTATGTTGCAAATGGCGGACATCAATTTATTGCCTCGGGTGTTTTGGCGGATGGCATCATCACTTTTGATCGTGCGAATCTCAATATTAAAGATGTAGGACAGTTCAACTTTGATGGGCAAATGCGACTGAAAGATTACTACCTGATGCAGCTTAACGCTGATTTGCCAAATCTGGAGTTATCTGCGGCATATCCTTTAATTTTCAAACCCTTGCTAGAGAAAACAGCATTTAATAATGCTGATGTTGCAGGTAAAGCCGCATTGAAAGTCACAGTGCGTGATGCTGAGCTAAAGACGTTCGATTTACATCTAAAAGATGTTGATGTCAGCGATAAAAACAACAAGTTTTCTTTTTACAAAATCAATGCGGATATCCCTTGGAGCTACGATGATGTCAGGCAGGTGAGTCTTGCTTATATGAATGGTCGCCTGCTTAATCTGCCGTTAGGTAAGACCAATATTAGTGCAGCAGTGAATCGCTATTCACTGACTTCTCCTAATATCACGCTACCTATTTTAGATGGTACTTTGCAGTTATCTGACGTTTCGGCCGCACGTGTCGCTGGAAATTGGCACTGGCATCTGGGGGCAAAATTGACACCTATTTCCATGCCGGATTTTAGCTTGGCTTTAAAGTTACCGCGTATGGAAGGAAAGGCTTCAGCTGAAATTCCACAGGTGACTTATACGCATGGAGTGCTAACTACGGATGGTGAAATGGCTTTTAACGTATTTTCAGGTAAGGCAATAGTTAGCAAGTTAGTGATGCAGGATACGTTAGGAAATGTGCCGAAGCTCAATATGGATATGAATTTTCGCTATCTGGATTTGGGCGATTTAACCCGTACCTTTAGCTTTGGTGCCATAGAAGGCAAGCTGGATGGCGATGTAGGTAATTTGCAAATGCAGAATTGGAAGCCCGTAAATTTTGATGCAAAAATTGAAAGCAGTCCTGGTAAGTATTCTAAAAAAATATCACAGCGTGCGGTGGAAAATATTTCTGCTTTAGGTGGTGCGGGTGCTGCCGCGGCAGTACAACGCAGTTTCTTACGTTTTTTTAAACAATTTAATTATGAAAAAATTGGCTTGAGTTGCAAGCTACGTAATGATGTTTGCCAAATGAGTGGTGTAGAGTCAACGGCTAGTGGCTATGTAATTGTTAAGGGTAGCGGGATACCTGCAATTACAGTGTTGGGGTACAATCAAACCGTTAGCTGGAGCGACTTGCTGAGCCGCATTAAGCGGGTGATCGACGGTAATACTAAGGCTGTAATTCAGTAACTATTAGCCTATAAGCAGTTCTGATCTCTAGAATATAGAAAAGGATTTATGATGAAAAATTGGATAGTCGGCTTGGCATTTGCGTGCGTATTACCCGCTTGTGTCACCATTAATATTTACTTTCCGGCTGCAGCCGCTGAAAAAGCCGCAGATAAAATTATTGATGAAGTTTGGCAACTAAAACAGGGGCAGGATGGCGGGACGTCGAAGCCTGCTGCGCAATAAAAGCCTGATCGGCAATAAGTAGTTACAGCTTAATCAGTCAGCTAATTTAAAAGGATGCGCAAAATGAAAAAATTATTGTTAGGTTTTTTGGTGCTGGTTGCAAGTATGTTTGCGGCCAGTTGGGTAGTTGCAGCGGCAGACTTGGAGGTAAATACTCCCGCTATTTCTAGCATTAAAGCCAGCATGCAAGCACGACATAATCAGCTTGGCGCATATTATGCGAGTGGCGCAATTGGGTTGACCAAAGATGCATTGATTGCAGTGAAAGATGCGAATGCTGTTCCGCTTGCACAGCGTGGCGCTTTAACCAATCTGGTGAAAGAAGAAAATGCCGATCGCGCTAATTTATATAAAGAAATAGCTGCTGCAAACGGTCATCCAGAATGGCAAGCCGATATTCAAGCAACGTTTGCGAGCCGCTGGATTGATAAGGCGCAGAGTGGTTGGTGGGTTCAAGGTGCCGGCGGCTGGGTTAAGAAGTAATTTTTCAAGCAATAACTTTTATAGTATTTATATATGACGCCGACTTTAGTCTTTGATATCGAAACCATCCCTGATACAGATGGTATTCGCAAGCTGTTAGATCTGCCTGCTGATACCTCGGCAGAGGATGTTGCGAATATTGCCTTGCATCAACGCCGCCAGCAAAACGGTGGTGAGTTTTTACCTTTGCATCAGCATCGTATTTGCGCCATTTCATGCGCCTTGCGTGAGGGTGATAATTTCAAGGTATGGACATTAGGTGATGCCAACTCATCTGAAGCGGAACTCATCCAGCACTTTTTTGATGGTATTGATAAATACACGCCACAGATTATTTCTTGGAACGGTGGCGGCTTCGATTTGCCCGTGCTGCATTATCGTGGCTTGATACATGGCATTGACGCTGCTCGCTACTGGGATCTCGGCGAAGATGACAAAGACTTTAAATGGAATAACTATATCAGCCGCTATCACACTCGGCATTTAGATTTGATGGATATCATGGCGATGTTTAATGCACGTGCCAATGCGCCATTAGATGACTTGGCCAAGCTGTGCGGTTTTCCAGGTAAGTTGGGGATGGATGGCAGCAATGTGTGGGATGCCTATAAAACAGGTCAGATTGAAGAGATTCGCAATTACTGCGAGACGGATGTGGCAAACACACATTTGGTCTATTTACGCTTTCAGTTAATGCGTGGTCGCTTAACCCAAGCGGCTTACGAGCAAGAAATTGCTTTGGTCAGAGACACGTTAACTGGCTACCAAGCCGCGCACTGGCAAGAGTTTTTGGCGGCATGGCGGTAGTTTATAGTGGAGATTCTTCTACTAAATCATCTTTCCAATTAAGAATAATTTTTTGCGTAGTATGGTCTTCAATTGAAAACTTGTGGCGTAATTTTGCGCCATTATGATTGGCTAGAACGGTATAGATTCCAGCCGGTAAATTGATATACAGTACTGGTTTCGCACCTTTAAGTTTAAAAACCTGCTCGTTTTGTTCGTTGTAAATATCTATATTCAGGCCAGTCACTGCAGTGCCTTCTTCACCTTCAGAAAATAAAAGGTTAAGCGTATATTTTTTCGCAAAAGGTCGCATTTCTAGCACTTCATCATGACCGATGCCGCCGGACATAAAGCGAATTCTGTTGTGAGAATATAGCATTTGTGGTGCAGCAAGCGCTGGTGTAATAAAGCTTGCAAGTAGCAAAATAAAAATGGATTTTGTAATTGAGCTGATATTTATCATGATGGTGTCGCTTTATTATTAATGCTTATATTTTAAGTAAGTAGAGTGTAACAAAATATGTAGGTTTCCTCTAATGCGTGCTCTACGGTAAAATAGCGACATGAGAAAAAGACGCAATAAGTCCGCCCGTGACCTTACCCCAGCCCCTATTTTAACTGCTGTTATCGAATCCCTAGACCAGGAAGGTCGTGGGGTCGCGCATGTTGAAGGTAAAACCATTTTTATTGATGGCGCTTTGCCCAATGAAAAGGTGACGTTTCAATCGCATCGCATTAAGCCAAGCTATGAAGTGGCTAATGTGGTTGAAGTGTTAAAACAATCTAACCAAAGAGTTACGCCGAAATGCCCACACTTTGGTCTGTGTGGAGGCTGTAAGCTTCAACATTTGGATTTTGCAGCGCAAGTCTCAGCAAAGCAGCGTTTGCTTGAAAATGATTTGTGGCACATTGGTCAGGTGCGCCCCGTCAATATGTTGCCACCGTTATATGGCCCTACGTGGGGCTATCGTCATAAAGCGCGTTTGAGCGTGAAGTATGTAGAAAAAAAACAACGCGTGCTGGTCGGCTTTAATGAGAAAGCAACGCGTTATGTTGCTGATATGAATAGTTGCGAAGTGCTTGTGCCAGAGGTTTCGGCACTCATCGAGCCATTACAGCAGATGATTTTGTTGTTAAGTATTAAAGATAAGTTGCCGCAAATAGAACTGGCTGTTGGTGAGGCTGATGTCTCGGCGCAAGATAAGCCTGTTATCGTGCTCATTTTACGCATTATGGATGTGTTAACTGCGCAAGATGAATCTCTGTTGAAATCATTTGCTGACAATCACTATGTGCAGATTTGGACGCAAACTAAAGGTCCGGATACGATTAAGCCTTTTTATCCGGTTGATGGCTCACAATTGCAATACAGTCTGCCAGAGTTTGATTTGACGTATCCATTTAAACCAAATGAGTTCACGCAAGTAAATCCGCAAATCAATCAAGTGATGATTCGTCGTGCCATGCAGTTACTTAAACCGCAGGCCAATGAACGTATTGCTGATTTCTTTTGCGGCATCGGTAACTTTACGCTGCCAATTGCGCGTAGCGGTGCGCAGGTGCTTGGTTTAGAGGGCTTGGCTAATCTGGTCGAGCGAGCCAAAGAAAGTGCGCAGCTTAACCAGATTCATCATACAGAGTTCGGTGTGGCAGATTTGTTTAAAATGACGCCTGAGTCGCTTACAAGTCTAGGGCGTTTTGATAAGTGGCTTGTTGATCCTCCGCGTGATGGTGCTTTTGAGCTAATTAAGTCATTGGATGCTAGTAATAGCCCGCAACGCATTGTCTATGTGTCTTGTAACCCGGCCACTTTGGCACGGGATGCAGGTGTGCTAGTGAATGAAAAAGGCTACACATTAAGTGCTGCAGGAGTCATTAATATGTTTCCACATACTGCGCATGTTGAATCGATTGCATTGTTTGAATTGAATCATTAAGCCTATCTATAGGGCGATTGAGGCATTTCGTATATTTCAAAAATGCTTAAATTGAAAGTAGATGTGGTTGTGTTGTATATAAACAACAGTTGTCGTTTTTGTGCGCCTTGTTTGATGCATATCAATTCGCCTCCTTAATATAAGCTCGTATAATTCCCCTACAGAATTTAGTTGTTTATTTAATGGAGAGTCTGAAAATGAAAAAAACGTTATTGGCTTTGGCACTAGCTGCCGCAATTGCACCATCTTTCGCTATGGCAGAGGCTGGTGACTGGGTAGTGCGTGCACGTATTGTAGATGTTGCGCCAAGTGAGAGTAGTGAGTTAGGTAAAGATCCTGCTGGTGTTGGTTTTAACTCAAGTGCTGCGTTAACTGTAGATAATAATGTGATTCCTGAGTTGGATATTTCTTACTACTTTACTAAAAATATCGCAGCTGAATTAATTTTGGCATTAGGTACACGCCATGATGTGGCTATTACTGGTAACGCAGGTGGTGCTTTAGGTAACATTGGCTTGGGTTCAGTGAACTTGTTACCCCCAACATTAACGGCTCAATGGCACTTTATGCCAGATCAAACATTTGATCCTTATGTTGGTGCTGGTGTTAATTACACGCGTAGCTTTGACCGTAGCTTGAATGCTCTTGGTGTTGTTCCAATCAGAATTGATCGCAGCATGTTTGGTTTTGTTGCACAAGCTGGTGTAGATGTTAACTTGAAAGATGGTTGGTTAATCAATGCTGACGTTAAGTACGTTACTATGAACACCGATGTTAAGGCTCAACTTCCTGGTGGCACAGCTTGGACAAAGATTGATGACTTGGACATTAACCCATGGGTATTCGGTGTTGGTATCGGTAAAAAGTTCTAATTTACCAAATATAGCTGCTAAGAAAGTTTAGCGCTACTTCAGCCCCTATCTTAATTGATGGGGGCTTTTTTTATGAGTGTAATCGGAGTGGATTTACTCTTTGATTGCATGTTAAAACGCCCCTACTATGCAAATAGTAAGGGCGTTATTTATGGAAGAAAAGTGTAGTTCTTAAATGATTTTAGAGAATTTAGCGCGTGTTTTATCTGTTTGTAAGTAACGGTCAAATTGCATGGCAACTGCACGTACAAAGAACCAGCCCATATCTGTTACTTGCAGGCCATTTTCATCGAGCGTTACCATGCCTGTTTTTTCTAGCCCCTTCAGTGCTTCCAGTTCGGCGGCAAAGTAACTCTTAAATTCAATCATATAAGCAAGTTCAATGGATTCGTACTGCAGTTCACCCTGACACATAATAGCCATAATCACAGCGCGGCGAACTAAGTCATCACGAGATAATGCTAGGCCGCGTACGACAGGGAAGTGGCCTAGGTTGAGATGATCGTAATACTCTTCTAGCGTTTTAGCATTTTGGCTGTAGGTGGCGCCTACGCGACCAATGGCTGATACACCTAGCGCGATTAAGTCACAATCCGGTTGTGTGCTGTAGCCTTGAAAATTGCGATGTAATCTGCCTTGGCGCTTAGCAATAGCGAGGTCATCTTCTGGTAGAGCAAAATGATCCATTCCTACATATACATAACCTGCATCTAAGAATGCAGATATTGCATCTGACAGCATTGATATTTTTGCTTGCGCTGCTGGTAATTCGTAAGCATCTATACGGCGTTGTGGTTTGAAGCGCTCGGGCAAGTGTGCATAAGCATACAGCGCGATTCTGTCAGGTCTGAGTTCTACTATTTGCTTTAACGTGCGAGTAAATGACTCAGGCGTTTGTTTGGGTAGGCCGTAGATTAAGTCTGCATTGATTGAGTCAAATTGTAGTCGACGAGCCGCCTCGACTAGTGAGAACACTTGTTTGGCAGGTTGGATGCGATGTACAGCTTTTTGTACTTCCGGATCAAAGTCCTGTACACCAAAGCTTAAACGATTGAAACCAAGTGAGGCTAAGTGTGCAAGGCGTTGCTCATTTACGGTGCGCGGGTCGACTTCAATTGAGTATTCGCCATCGGGATCAAGCACAAAGCTGCGCTTGATCATATTCATTAGTTCAGATAGTTCATCGTCTGAGAAGAATGTAGGTGAGCCACCACCTAAATGCAATTGAGATATCGTTTGCCCGGCACCTAAATGTGCGACATGCAAGTCAATTTCTTTGCTAAGGTAGGTTAGATACTCAGCACTACGTTCGTGATGTTTGGTGACAATTTTGTTGCACGCGCAAAAGAAGCATAGTGATTCGCAAAATGGAATGTGCACATAAATAGATAATGGTAGTGCCATGCCACCTACGCGTCGCTGTTCCAAGGCTTGTTTGTAAGCGTTCTCTGTAAATGCTTCAACAAAACGATCTGCAGTTGGATAAGAGGTATAACGAGGTCCTGAAACATCATATTTCTCTAACAATTCAGGCGTCATAATCGGTGTTGCATCTGTTGAATTTGTTTTAGAAATTGTATCGCTGTTGTTAGCCATCGTTCTACTCCTAGTATTAGGTCGAGAACTCTATCATTGATTAAACTAAAAATCTTTGATAAATATCAAGTGTAGGTCGAGTAAAATTAGCATTAGTGATTAGTAAAGCTGATTTCTGAGAAAAATCTATAGTTAATGTCTAGTAACCATCGTGTGAAAGCGGTATGCTCTATACGTAACAACCAAAACTTCAAAAAATTAAATTTATCCAAATATGAACCCAGAAGCTATTCAAGAAACCATTGCAGCATCCATTAAAGTGGCTTGTTCGGACTGTAATCTGCGAGAGCTTTGTATGCCAGTTGGATTTAATCTTGAGGATATGCAAAAACTGGATGAAGTGGTTGCTACGCGTCGTCGAGTTGGTCAGGGTGAAATGTTGTTTCGTAGTGGAGAAGCATTCACTTCGATTTACGCTATTCGTACAGGTTTTTTCAAAACCTGTGTTTCAAGTGAAGATGGTCGTGAGCAAGTGACGGGCTTCCAAATGGCGGGTGAAATTATTGGGTTGGATGGCATTGTGAGTGATCATCATAGTTGTAATGCTATTGCGCTTGAAGATGCTGAGGTCTGTGTGATGCCATTTTCTAATGTAGAAGAATTGTCACGAGAGTTTCCTTTATTGCAGCGCCATGTACATAAAGTTATGAGTCGCGAGATTGTGCGTGAAAATAGCGTGATGATGTTGTTAGGTAATATGCGAGCTGAAGAACGACTGGCGGCTTTTTTATTAAACTTAGTGCAGCGCTTACATGCGCGTGGGCTTTCACAATCTGAACTCGTGCTTAGAATGTCACGTGAAGAAATCGGTAGTTATCTTGGCCTGAAACTTGAAACAGTTAGCCGTGCATTTTCAAAGTTTGGCGAAGAGGGCATTATTGAAGTGAAACAGCGCTATGTGAAAATTATTGAGCCTGAAGCGTTGAAAAAAATATTTAAATCACAATCTTATTACTAGACGTCCTTATGTGTAGGCTTCCTTAAAGGCTTTCACTAGCAACCTCTCGCTTTAGTATCTAAAAACTGTGTATGCAGAACACTGCCGGTAATAAACCTTCTATGACATTACAAAACTTCCTCACAGTGGCTGACCATAACCGCGATGTAAGCGGTATGAAATATATATATCCTGTAGTCTCACGTCGCGCAGGTGGTGTTTCAATTGGCATTAATCTGAATGTTAATAACGCCTGTAATTGGCGTTGTGTTTATTGTCAGGTGCCTAATTTAACTCGCGGGACTCCTCCACCGATTGAGCTGGATGTTTTAGAGCAAGAGTTACGTTCATTTCTAACCAATGTGTTGCATGGTGACTTTATGGAGCGCTATGTAGCTGAGCCTGATAGGCATCTTAAAGATATAGCATTTTCAGGGAATGGTGAGCCCACTAGTGCTAAAGAGTTTCCACAGGTGGTGCAGTTGGTAGGCAAGGTGTTACGTGAATTTGGATTACTGGATGTTAATCAGCCAGAGCCTATCAAAGTGCGGTTAATCACCAATGGTAGTTTGATGGATAAACAACAGACGCTGGACAGTGTGGCTGAGCTAGCTAAATGCAATGGTGAGGTTTGGTTTAAGTTGGATGCTGGTACAAAAGAGGGGATTGCACGTATCAATGATGTAAATCTCAATCCAGAAAGTCATATTGAAAGACTTAAACGTTGTGCAGTAGTTTGCCCAACTTTTATCCAAACCTGTATGTTTGGATTTGATGGTCAGCCACCGCAAGAAAGTGATATTGTGGCTTATTTGGCGCTTGTCAGCCAAGTGAAGTCCTTAATCCAAGGCGTGCATCTTTACGGATTGGCCCGACCTTCGTTGCAAAATGAAGCTGATCGTCTAAGCCGCCTCTCACCAGAGTGGCTTGAAGCTGTGGCGCAGCGCATACGTGAGCTTGGACTTACTGTATATGTAAGTCCTTGATTTGTGTTTATCGTTAGTTAAGTACAACTCCAAACTAATCCATTCTAATCAAGCCATTTTTGTAAATGGCTTTCTCCAATTTAAATCATAAATAATAAGCAAGAAATGGGTGTCACTCATGCGTGTAGCAGTTTTTAGTACTAAGTCTTATGACAAAACCTTTTTAGATGAAGCTAATGCTGGTCAGCATCAGATCTTATATTTTGAACCGCGGCTAGATGCAAGTTCGGCTTTTGCGGCTGATGGCGTGCAAGCGGTATGCGCATTTGTGAACGATCACCTTGATGCTGATGCGCTTGGAGTACTGGCGCGTCAAGGTGTACGTTTGGTTGCACTACGTTGTGCCGGTTTTAATAATGTTGATCTGGTTGCAGCTCAGTCACTTGGCATTTCAATTGCGCGCGTGCCTGAGTATTCTCCTCATTCTGTTGCAGAACATGCTGTAGCATTGTTATTGACGTTGAATAGAAAAATTCATCGAGCAAGTGCGCGCGTGCGAGAGGGTAACTTTTCACTAGATGGGCTACTCGGTTTTGATCTATATGGCAAGACTGTCGGTGTGGTTGGTACTGGTAAAATAGGTCAGTGTTTTATTCGCATTATGGCTGGTTTTGGGTGCAAAATTTTGGCTTATGACCCTTACCCTAATGCTGATTGTGTCGCTGCGGGAGCGCAATACGTTACATTGCCAGAATTGCTAAGCGGTAGTGATGTTATTAGTTTGCACTGTCCATTGACGCCTCAAACGCACCATTTGATTGATGAGAATGCAATTAAGATGATGCGGCAGGGGGTGATGCTTATTAATATCAGCCGAGGAGCGGTCGTTGATACGCGTGCCGTTATTCGTGGCTTAAAATCTGGTGTAATAGGCAGTCTTGGGTTAGATGTCTATGAAGAGGAGGATAATTTGTTCTTCCGTGACCTATCTAACACCCTGATTCGGGATGATGTATTTGCGCGATTGTTAACATTTCCAAATGTTGTTATCACTGGTCATCAGGCTTTTTTTACGCATGAAGCACTGGCTGAAATTGCAAAGAAAACCATAGAAAATATATCAAGCTTCGAGAAAACTGGAAATGCAGCCTATCCAATTTCAGTTGAGCGGCTTGCCTAGGACTTTATGCTAGCAGGCCTGCTACAGCGCGTTTAAAAGGTGAGATGCGGCGCCCCAAACGTATCGCGCTGCTACGCAAGAGGCGTGCTGGCGCGCTATCATTGCCATAAAGCTTGGCGATGGCATGTGTAGCAAAAAACAGTGGGCGAGTATGGCGACGGTGTGTTTGTTCGTAGCGTAGGAGAAGACTATCTGTAGCAATATCTTTACCCGAAGCTAATGCCGCTTTAATTTCAGCTGATAATGTTGCGATACCTTTTAGGCCAAAATTGAAGCCATGCGCCGTTACCGGATGCATACCAACTGCAGCATCTCCAACCAATGCAAATCGCTGACCAACTAGACGTTTTGAATATACAGTAACCAATGGATACGCATGGCGTGTAGAGACTAGTTGCATTGCTCCAAGCCTGTGCTTGAAGCGCGCTGAGATTTCACGGTTAAAGTCATCTTCATGCATTGTCATTAAGCTATCAATTTCTTGCGGAGTAAGCGTAATCACCACGGATGATTGCATGCCATTCATTGGCAAAAGTGCTAAAGTTTGGCCATAGTCAAACCATTCCCATGCAGCATGCTCATGAGATACCGGGTGCTCCATGACGCAAACCATCATCACTTTGCCAAAGTCATGCATATCCGCTGCAATGCCCATGGCGCGGCGCGTTTCTGAAAAGCGGCTGTCCGCAGCTATCAATAGCTTGGTTTGAATGCTTTCTCCACTATTGAGTGTGAGATGAGTAACGTTTGTATCAACTTTAATATTGGTTACTTGTACTTCTGTGCGTAACGCAATCGCTGGTGACGATTTCACCGCATTGTATGCAGCCTTACGAATGAGGTGATTGGAAATTAAATAACCCAACTCACCTTGTGGCGTATCGCGGTGATTAATATCTAATGAGTGTAGTGATGCGCCATTAAATATGCGTGCGTCGCGTAATGGAGAAATATCTGAAGGCTCTATGTGTGCCCACAAGCCCAGATCCTGCATTAGTTGAGCAGAGTAGTGTGTAAGTGCAATTTCTCTGCCATCAAATGCTGGCGTGGCTAATGATGCTTCGGTCTGGCGCTCGAGTACTAAAATCTTAAGGCCTGTTTCAGCAAGTGACTTTGCAAAGCTTAAGCCCGCAGGTCCAGCACCTATAATCGTTACATCAACAAGCATGGTCATGATAAAGGGTTTGATTAATTCTTTGCTGGTGTGATGCCGGTGGCCGCATGATTTCTTGCTTGAGCTGCAGGTGCAAGGCTGTCGCGATGTTCATCTAGCGTTTTATTGATTTCGATGCCTTTGCGATAGTAATCACTTTCAGTCACAGGATCAGGCCTGCTAATGGCCAGATATAATGTGATGAATGATGCGATGACGACTAGAACCGGGCCTGCAATAATTAGCCAAACATGCCCAAATTGCCACCAAGGTTTGGTGTCTAGTGCTTCCATTATGCGTTCCTTATATTAAAGCTAACGGTATTATAAATACCATTACCTAGGCACTAAGAATATTGATTTCTCAGTGACGGTTTCTTTACTTTCAATAGATTGAATCTCAAATTTAATTTGGTGAGATCCGGAATCCACTGAGCCATCAGGGATTTTTAAATCAACAATCAGCCAACGAGATTCTGTGGGTTTAACAATAATAGTATTGTTATGTTCTTCGTTTTCACTATCAGATTCATCTTGTTCTGTTTCAAGTTTTAGCCCTTCAAGACCTGTAGCACGCAGTTGATAATGCTGCGTCGTTTCAGTGCCGTTCATAATTTGTAGGCGATAAACATTTTCCAGCATACCGTCATCAGATAAGCGTGACATCACACCACGATCGCGGACAACGTCAACGCGGAATGGTGTCCTTAACCATAAGCTGAGTAACAAGCCTAATACCAACGAAGCAAGTATGGCTGCGTAAAGCAATACACGAGGTCTAACAATGTGCCCTAGAATCTGTTGTCTAGACCATTTGTTTGCAATGCCGTGTTGGGTGGAGAACTTTACAAGTCCTGGCTCATAACCCATTTTGTCCATCACAGTGTCACACACATCGGCACACGCACCACATTGAATACACTCGTATTGCAGGCCTTTACGTATATCAATACCTGTAGGACATACTTGAACGCATAGACTACAGTCAATGCATGAGCCTAATTGCTTGCTATTTAATTCGGCCTTGCGTGAACGGCCGCCACGTGGCTCGCCGCGTTGTTCATCATAAGTGACGATCAAAGTATCATCATCAAACATCGCGCTTTGGAAGCGAGCATAAGGACACATGTATTTACAAACTTGTTCGCGCAGGAAGCCGGCATTGCCATAAGTTGCGAAACCGTAAAAGAGCACCCAGAAGGTTTCCCAAGGGCCTAGGCTCATGTTTAATGTTAGTGAGGCAAGTTCACGAATCGGTGTGAAGTAGCCAACAAATGTGAAACCAGTCCATAAGGCGAATGTAATCCAAACTAAGTGTTTAGCTGTTTTTTTAGTTAGTTTTTTAGCTGACATTGGCGATGCATCCAGCTTCATGCGAGCCGCGCGGTCACCTTCTATTTTGGATTCGAACCAAAGGAATATTTCAGTATAAACTGTTTGTGGGCAAGTAAAGCCGCACCATAGACGTCCTGCTATTGCAGTAAAGAGAAAGAGTGACAGTGCTGAAATGATCAGGATTGCTGTCAGGTAAATTAAATCTTGTGGGTAGAAGACCAGATTGAAAATGTAGAAGCGCTTGGCTTCCAGATCAAATAATAAAGCTTGGCGTTGTCCCCATTCTAGCCATGGCACGCCGTAAAAAAAGAGCTGGGTTAACCAAACCATAACCCAGCGCCAGTTTGTAAACACGCCAGAGGTACTGCGTGGATAAATCTTTTGTTGTGCTGCGTATAACGAGACGACGACCTCGTCTAAAGGAATCTTTGTTTCGGACTTCTTACCAACGGGGTCTACGCTCATTAAACAGCTTTCTATAAATTATTTATTACTACTAACTAGTGTTACAAACACAATATTACTTGTGAGACATACCCCAAACATAGGCGGTCAACACATGAATTTGCTCTGGTGTGAACTTAGTACCCCATGCTGGCATTTGGTTCACTTTACCTTCATGGATACGTTTGATGATTGCAGCTTCACCAACACCATGTAACCAGATATTATCAGTCAGGTTAAGAGCGCCAATACTTTGGTTACCCTTACCATCTGCACCATGACATGCGGCACAAACTGCAAATTTCTCTTTACCTAGTGCAGCGCGTGCTGAGTCATGATTGCTGCCAGATAAACTTAATACATAGTTAGCAACATTTTTTACATCTTCCTCATTACCTACTGCTGCTGCCATCGGAGGCATCATACCAATACGGCCGCCAGTGATAGTTTCTTGGATTTTCTCAGGGCTTCCACCATGAATCCAGTCGTTATCAGTCAAGTTAGGGAAGCCACGACTACCACGAGCATCTGAACCGTGACAAGCTGCACAATTGTTCATGAATATACGCTCACCAATGGCTTTAGCTTCTTTGTCTTTTGCCAGTGTTTCTACAGGCATTGCAGCAAATTTTGCATATAAAGGTTTTAATGCTTCATTTGCTGTGGCAACTTCTTTTTCATACTGACTTACTTCTGACCAACCTAGCTTACCTGCGTAACTACCTAAGCCTGGATATGCTGCAAAGTAGAACAGTGCAAAGATGATTGTGATAATAAACATCCATACCCACCAGCGAGGTAATGGATTATTCATTTCACGGATATCTTCATCCCATACATGGCCACTGGTATTGTCGCTGCCTGCAGCTACTTTTATTTTGCTAGTCCACCACAACAAAAGGGCACAGCCAAAAATACCGCCTAAGGCAATGACCGTGATGAACATGGGCCAAAAATTATTGATAAAGTCACTCATTTTATTTTCCTCTATTCTTCATATTATGAAGTTTTCTTAATTTTGGTCATCTTCAAAAGGCAAGTTGGCAGCATCTTTAAAGTCTGATGTATTACGGTGCTGCCAAGTCCAGACTAAGATGCCAATAAATACAATGAAACTAGCAACTGTAACTACTATGCGAAGTGTATTAATGTCCATTATGCGTTCCTTCTGATGACCAAAATTTAGTAACCCATTAACTAGCTTATTTCAGCTCATTAAAAGCGGCTGTGCCAGCTGTGCCTAATACCTGTAGGTAGGCAACTACTGCATCCATTTCAGTTTTACCTTTTACAGCTTCAACTGAACCAGCGATATCAGCATCGGTATAAGGTACACCTACACGGCGCAGTGCTTTCATATGAGATGGCATTGCATCAGCATCAACTAGATTTTTCTCTAGCCATGGGTACGCAGGCATAATTGACTCTGGTACTAGGTCACGAGGGTTATTCAAGTGAATGCGATGCCAGTCATCACTGTATCGACCACCAACACGGTGCAAATCTGGACCAGTACGTTTACTACCCCATTGGAATGGGTGGTCATAAACAAATTCACCAGCAACTGAGTAGTGACCATAGCGCAATGTTTCTGCACGGAATGGACGAATCATTTGTGAGTGACAGTTATAACAACCTTCACGGGTGTAGATGTCGCGCCCAGCAAGTTGAATTGCTGTGTATGGTTGCAGCCCTTTAATAGGCTCAGTAGTTGATTTTTGGAAAAATAGTGGGACGATTTCCACTAATCCACCAAATGCCACCACTACCAAAATCAGCACAATCATCAGAAAGTTACTGGTCTCAATTTTCTCGTGGGCATTACCACTTTGTGTATCGTGATTTGACATAATTTATTTCCTTAAGCGTGAGCTGCAACAGCTGGAATGTTAGCAGTAGCTGCTTTGCCGTTGGTTGCCGTTTTAATTACATTCCACAACATGATGCTCATGCCGCTCAAGTAAAGCAGACCACCAAGCATACGAATGATGTAGTACGGATGTTTTGCTTTTACACTTTCTACGAAAGTGTAAGTCAATGTACCGTCAGCATTAATAGCGCGCCACATTAAGCCTTCCATCACACCTGAAATCCACAGTGCGGCGATGTAAAGCACGATACCGGTTGTAGCTAACCAGAAATGCGCTTCAATCGCTTTGATGCTGTGCATTTGTTTTTGACCAAACAGACGTGGCACCATGTAGTACAACGCACCCATAGAAACCATACCCACCCAGCCTAAAGCGCCAGAGTGAACGTGACCTACAGTCCAGTCAGTGTAGTGTGATAGTGAGTTAACTGTTTTAATTGCCATCATTGGGCCTTCAAACGTACTCATACCGTAGAAAGACAATGAAACGATCAGGAAGCGCAAGATAGGGTCTGTGCGCAATTTGTGCCATGCGCCTGACATTGTCATCATACCGTTGATCATACCGCCCCAGCTTGGAGCAAGAAGAACTAGTGAGAATGCCATACCTAAAGATTGAGTCCAGTCAGGTAATGCTGTGTAGTGCAAGTGGTGAGGACCCGCCCACATGTAAGTGAAAATCAATGCCCAGAAGTGCACGATAGACAAGCTGTATGAGTAAACTGGACGACCTGCTTGTTTAGGAACGAAGTAGTACATGATCCCCAAGAAACCTGCGGTCAAGAAGAAACCTACTGCGTTGTGACCATACCACCATTGCACCATTGCATCTTGTACGCCTGCATAAGCAGAGTAAGACTTCATGAAGCTTGCTGGGATTGCTGCACTGTTTACAATGTGCAATAAAGCGACTGTAAGGATAAAGGCACCGAAGAACCAGTTAGCAACATAGATGTGTTTAACTTTACGTGTACCAACGGTACCAAAGAACACAACTGCATACGCTACCCAAACAACTGCGATTAACAGGTCAATTGGCCACTCTAACTCAGCGTACTCTTTACCTTGTGTAAAACCTAAAGGTAAGGTTACGACAGCAGATAGAATTACTAATTGCCAGCCCCAGAATGTCAGGTTGGCTAATTTTGGTAAAAATAGGCTAACTTGACAGGTACGTTGTACTACATAGTAAGACGTTGCGAATAATGTACAGCCACCAAATGCAAAAATAACAGCATTAGTGTGTAACGGACGTAGACGACCAAAACTTGTCCAAGGTAAGCCGAGATTGAGTTCTGGCCAGACAAGTTGAGCGGCGATAATTACGCCGACTAACATGCCAACCACACCCCAAACCACGGCCATGATAGCAAACTTCCGTATCACGGCATCGTGATACGTGGTTGATTGTGTATTTAAGAATTGCATTTAGTTCCCCCCATAGTACTTAATAGATAAATCTTTGTGAGTTTCACACGTGACATATTGCCGCACCACGCTAAAAGTCCATTTGATACAAATCAAACCACATGCAAATATGCTTATATTCTGGGTTTGATTCAGAATATAAGCATATTCAGACAGTTGCCACCCATTTTAATGGGTAAATTTAGTAGTACGCATGGTGGGATTCCCTGCGCTACTTAACTACAGATTTGCATCCGCGAATTATAGTTGATTATGCGAGTGTATGCATACATATAGCGGGCTTTTAATGAGGTTTTTGTAGCGTTTTAGCCTTTTCTGTTTTCACGTTTTTAGTGTTGACAGATATCATCTTAGTAATCTTTCAGGTGTCGATATGGAGTTGTCTGAATGGTTATTTAAAAAATCTAGTAAACTTCGATGCCATGAAAGTATTTTATTTTTTATTAGCTATCTATTCGTGTTTTCTATGTGCTTGCAGCAAGCAGGAGGCGCATCCTGAATCTCAGCCTGCAATTGTTTTTGCAATAGCGCAGGCGCCACTTAATTTAGACCCTCGTTATGCGACCGATGCTGCTTCGGAGCGTGTTAACCGATTGCTTTATCAGTCACTTGTGGATTTTGACGCGCAATCCAAGCCAGTTTCCACTCTGGTTGATTGGAAGAAAGTCGGTCCAACACAATATCGATTTGTTTTGAGAGCGCCGCAAGCGAAGTTTCATCATGGAACAGCACTTACTGCAGCTGACGTTGCTGCCACTTACCAGTCGTTCATACCGCTAAAAAACTCGCCACATGCCGCGGAGTTTGCCAATATTGACCATATCAGCGTGATTGATGCTAAGTCGCTGGACTTTTATCTCAAAACCCCCGATAGCCAATTCGTATCTAAGTTAATCATTGGTATTTTGCCTGCGGCACTTATTGCAAGTGGGCATGATTTTGCACATGCACCGATTGGTAGTGGGCCGTTGAAGTTCGTGTCTTGGCAGAATAAGTTGCTTTTGCAACGCTTGGCAGATCATCAACTCATCAGTTTGGTAGAAGTGAAAGACCCAACGGTTCGCGTGCTTAAGTTGTTGCACGGGGAAGCGGATTTGTTGCAAGGAGACTTGCCGCCAGAGCTGGTGAAGCATCTGCAAGCGCAAGCGGATATTACTGTTCAAACCAGTGTGGGTGCTAATTTTTCATATCTTGGTTTAAATATGCAAGATCCGGTGCTTAAAAGCTTAAAAGTTAGGCAAGCCATTGCACATGCCATTGATCGTAAGGCTATTGTGCAAAAAGTAATGGTGACTAACAGCCGAGAAGCCGGTGCAATTCTGCCGCCAGAGCATTACACAAATGCAGGTGCAAATGCGCTGCAGTCTTATGATTACAACCCCGCACTGTCCAGGCGGTTGTTGAAAGAAGCTGGCGTGCGCTTGCCGCTGCATTTAATCTATAAAACCTCTACTGATGCGCAGCGTGTGCGCTTTGCCACTATTATGCAATCCCAGATGCGAGCGGCAGGCATTGCATTGGAAATTCGTAGCTTGGATTGGGGTACATTCTTTGAGGATGTGAAACATGGAAATTTTCAAATGTTTGGCCTGACTTGGGTCGGCATCAAAACGCCGGAGATCTATGCTAAAGCGCTAGGCTCAAATAGTTTTCCACCAAACGGATTCAATCGTGGGCGCTATGTTGATGAGGCGCTAGATGGTCTGTTGCAAAAAGAGGATTGGCCTGCGGCTACAGCACGTATTCATCAGCAACTGCCTTACATTCCACTGTGGTACGAAGGGCAGTTTGCCGCTATGCGTAAGCGTATCCATAATTATTCCCCAAAATCTGACGGTAATTGGGATGATTTGGCTAAAATAAGCAACTATGCACATTAAAATTTCTATTTCACAGCAAACTCTGACATTGATTGATGATGCAGGCGGTATTGAAGCGCAATATCGCATTTCTACTGCGTTAAATGGGTCTGGTTGCCAGAAGAATAGCGGCTGTACGCCACTCGGTATGCACATTGTTCGCGCCAAGATTGGTTCAGGCTCGCCTGTGAATACGGTATTTGTCGGGCGTAGAGTCACGGGTGAAATTTGTACGCCAGAGTTAATGGCTGCGTTTCCGAATCGCGATTGGATTCTAACGCGTATTTTATGGCTATCCGGCTGTGAAGTCGGTGTTAATCGGCTTGGTAATGTGGATACCATGCAGCGCTATATTTATATTCATGGCTCGCCTGATTCTGCCGAAATGGGTAAGGCTGAATCGCATGGCTGTATTCGTATGCGTAATGCAGACATTATCGAGTTGTTTGACAGAGTGAATGTAGGTACAAGCGTGCAGATTCTGGATGAAGCTGAGACTAGTGTTGGTGACCCGCATGCTTAGACGCTTGTCTGGATTCTTTAGTGTTGTTTTTGGGGTATTGCTACTCACATTTTTGCTGGTGCATCTTGTGCCGGGCGATCCGGTAGAAGTGATGCTGGGTGAATCAGCTTCTACGGCGGATCGAACGCAGTTGCGAGCAGATTTAGGGTTGGACCAGCCTTTGATTCAGCAGTTTGGTGTCTATATAGCCAAGCTTGCAAAGGGTGATTTTGGACAATCCATTCATACCAAAACACCGATTATTGAGCTTATTAAAACGCGCTATCCGGCAACTTTGAAGTTGGCAGGGTTGTCTTTGTTGATCGGGTTGAGCATAGGCTTACCTATGGGTGTTTATGCGGCACTGAAAGCCAATCACTGGCAGGATTATGTGGTGACGATTGTGTCGGTGCGTTTGTCGGCTATGCCCGCTTTTTGGCTAGGCCCAATGTTGATGTTGATATTTGCCGTATGGTTAGGCTGGTTGCCGGTTAGCGGCATGGAGTCTAAGGCCTCGATTATTTTGCCTGCGATGACGTTAGGCTTTGGCTTAAGCGCCATACTCACACGCATGACCCGTACCAGTTTGCTTGAAGTGTTGAATGATGATTATATTCGCACTGCGCGAGCTAAAGGTTTAACTGAGTCTACGGTGATTTTACGTCATGCATTACGCCCGGCTTTGTTGCCGATTATCACGATTGTCGGCTTGCAAATGGGTAGCCTGTTGGCGGGCGCGGTAATCACTGAAACTATATTTAGTTGGGATGGCATCGGGCGCTTACTGGTTGAGAGCATTGAAAAGCGCGATTATCCGGTTACACAGGCTTGTGTGCTGGTGGTGGCGTTGAGTTATGTGTTGGTGAATAAGGCGACAGATTTTGTGTATCGGCTTGCTGACCCCAGAGTGAAGTTTGCCAGTTAGTAGCAATAAGATATGATGAAAAAATTTGCACTGATTATTTTGGCATTTTGGATTTGCGCGGTCTTGTTTGGGCGTCTATTGCAGCTAGATCCAAACTTGATTGATCTGAATGCGATTCTAAGTGCGCCTAATCTGCAACTTTTGCTAGGTGCAGATGACCTTGGTCGTAGCATTCTGGCGCGCCTGTTGCGCGGTGTCGAAGTTTCATTTTTAGTGGCGATTACCGTGACCACTGTCACCATGACGATTGGTGTGTTGATCGGTCTGATGGCTGGTTTTTATGGCGGTAAGGTTGATCGCCTGTTGATGCAGGTGACTGATGTTTTTCTGGCATTCCCCGGCATTTTGTTGGCGATAGCTTTTGCGGCAGTGTTAGGGCCGGGTTTGGGTAATTTGATGATAGCCCTATGCTTAACAGGTTGGGTGAGCTATGCGCGCCTGACGCGAGGTCAAACATTAGGTTTGCGGAATCGGCAGCATGTGCTGGCGGCTGAGTCATTAGGTGCCAGTGTGCCGCGTTTGATTTTTAAGCATATATTGCCATTATTGATTTCGATTTTGGTGGTAGAAGCTACGTACAGTTTGGCGAGTGTGATGATTGCCGAAGCGAGCCTGTCTTTTTTAGGTTTGGGCATACAGGCGCCGAATGCTTCATGGGGCGCCATGTTGCGTGATGCCGTGCGTTATATGCTGGTGGCGCCACATTATGTGTTGATTGTTGGATTAAGCTTGATGAGCTTGATTTTAGCGATTAACCTAGGCGGCGATTACCTGCGTGATGCGCTAGATGTTAAAAAAGACAGTTAGATTTGTATGCTGTAAGTTTCAAATACTGTAAGTTTTGAGCTCAAAAAGTTTTGAATACGACAAAAATGGTTAAAAGGTAAAGCATGTCATTAGGTCCAATTATGTTAGATGTTGTCGGTACAGAACTTACTGCCGATGATATTCGCCGTTTACAACACCCATTGGTGGGTGGCGTTATTTTGTTTAAGCGTAACTATGAAAATAATGCGCAATTAAAGGCTCTGACAGCCAGTATCCATGCGGTTCGCCAGCCCCCATTATTGATTGCTGTCGATCATGAAGGTGGTCGTGTGCAGCGTTTTAGAGAAGGCTTTACCAAGATTCCACCGATGCGTGAGTTTGGCAAAATTTGGGATGCAAACCCGAAAAAAGCCAAAGAGTTGGCGACCGAGGCGGGCTGGATTTTAGCCGCAGAACTGCGTGCGCACGGCGTGGACTTTAGCTTTACGCCAGTGCTGGATATGGATTACGGCGATAGCTTGGTGATTGGTGATCGCGCTTTTCATTTAGAGCCACGCGCAATTAATGATTTGGCCTTTGCCTTGATGCAAGGCCTTAAAAAAGGCGGCATGGCAGCGGTAGGTAAGCATTTTCCGGGGCATGGTTTTGTGGTGGCAGATTCACACGTCAGCATGCCTGTGGATGATCGTGAATTTGACCAGATTGCCCAGCATGATATGCAGCCGTTCAGAATGCTGATTGATGACGGCATTCAAGCGATTATGCCTGCGCATGTGATTTATCCTAAAGTGGATGACAAGCCTGCGGGCTTCTCATCACGCTGGCTGCAAAAAATATTACGCGAACGCTTGGGTTTTAATGGCGTGATTTTCAGCGACGATTTAAGTATGGAGGCAGCAACCGCCGGTGGTGATGTGACCACCCGTGCTTTGGCGGCCTTGACAGCGGGTTGCGATATGGTGTTGCTATGCAATCAGCCGGCAATGGCTGATGAATTGCTGGCAAATCTCAAGTGGACAATTTCTGCACAGACTTTGAGCCGCCTAGCGCGCATGCATGGGCATAAACATCCACTAAGTTTGGATAAGCTACACGAAAGCGCTGAGTTCGTACACGCTGTGCATCAAGTCGCACAAGTCGGTGTGGTAGAAGGTGAGTTGTTTGCTTAGAGGTTTAGCGTTTATTTAATTTATAACAATTATTCACTTGAAACTTATAGGCGTAATCGCTATCTTAATACCTGTAGTCTTTTTATCAGAATCACTGATAAGTACGACTAAGCGGTTAAAACATCCGCTAAGTCTTAACTAATTAAAAGGAAACATCAATGTTTGACAACACCCCAGTACTAGGTCGTTCAGAATCAACGCAGCTAGTGACTAACAAAGTTTTGCGCAATACCTATGCGTTGCTTGGGCTTTCACTTATTCCAACAGTAATAGGTGCTTATTTTGGTTTGCAAATGGATTTTAGCTTTATCGCCTTGCATCCATTTATGTTCGGCATTGGTTATATCGCAGTGATGTTCGGAATGTTCAAATTAATTGAAGTTAACCAAAATAGCGGTGTGGGCGTTTGGTTGTTATTAGGCGTTACATTTTTGTTCGGCTTAATGTTAGGGCCAATTTTGCAGCATGCTCTGCATTTGAGTAATGGCGGGCAAATCGTTGGTCTTGCAGCTGCTGGCACTGGCATTACATTCTTGAGCTTGGCGGCGATCGGCTCATCACCAGCACGCGATTTTAACTATCTAGGTAAATTTCTATTTATCGGATTGATTCTGGCGGTCATTGCTTCACTAGCGAATGCATTTTTGCAGATTCCGGTGATGTCTTTAGTGGTGTCAGGTATCTCAGTCATCATTTTCTCTGGCTATATTTTGTATGACGTTAACCAGATTGTACGCGGTGGTCAAACCAACTACGTGATGGCGACATTAAGTCTGTATCTTGATATTTATAATATTTTTGTTAACTTGCTTAATATTCTGATGTCATTGATGGGTAGCAGAGATTAATTAGCTAACAATATAGATTTTTCATAAAAAACCCGCTATTTAGCGGGTTTTTTTATTGGCTATACACTGTGAGTAAGCATTACTTAGAATCGTTACTCTAGTTGCTTTTTAAGCCTGCGCAGCCTAAAAAAGTCGGTTAAAACCGAACCGCACTCTGTAGCCAATACGCCACTCGTCATTTCTGCATGATGATTCAGCTTTGCTTCTGCCATCAAATTGACCACGCTGCCACAAGCACCAGTTTTAGGGTCGTTTGCACCATAGACCAAGCGTGCGATGCGTGCATGTTGAATCGCACCGGTACACATGGCGCAAGGCTCCAGCGTGACATATAGCGTGCAATCAACTAATCGATAATTGCCTAAATGTTGCGCCGCATCGCGCATGGCTTGAACTTCGGCATGAGCGGTGGGGTCGTGTGTGCCAATCGGTGCGTTGCTCCCGCGGCCAATAATCACACCATCTTTCACGATAATTGCACCCACAGGTACTTCGCCAGCTTGCGCGGCAGCTTGCGCCAATTCAAGCGCGTGTTGCATAAAGTGAATATCAGTCAGGTTTTCGGTCATTGTGGGGTGCGTAGATTCTGGCATGGTGAAAAAACGTTAATTACTGCTGAGATTGTTTCTGACTCCAGCGAATCAGAACGTAAATCACGCCTAGCATAAATGCCCCGCCGACCCACATGCCGACTTCTTCAAAAGTAGGTGAGGCATCTTGCACGGGCATGACAATGAGTTTGCGTAGAAATAACACCAACACAACTTCAACAAATGTTTCAACTACAGGCTTGCTACCTTGTAAATAGCGTATTTCTGCCGTAATAAGGGCAGAAACCGACCAAAGCAGCATCAGGGTTCCGAGTGCGTGTAAAAAGCCATGCACAAGATTATGTGCATACGCAGCCTCTTGTACGTCTTTAAAGAATAGCCAGGTGAACATGATGACCGAGGTGGCGAGTGCTAGGCCTATGATGATGTGTGCAAAACCATTGAGCAAAAGCATGGCTTTAATGGCCAATTTATTGAGCGAGGCAAATTCTTTTGGTAATTGATCTTGTGACATGGCTTACCTTTGCAGTCGAAGGGGCAAGTTAAGTGTATCCGAAGCTAATATTATACGTATGGCTTTAAAAGAAGATTCAGTTTTATTCTCAAGTGCATGTTGTGTCGCTAATTTGTTGATTATTGCTAAATCATGCCAATAAGCTATCAATAGACATTTTTTGTAATTCATTTAGTAGCCATTGCTGCGCTTTACCACCTTTGCTGCACCATGCCAGATAACTGATACCTTCAGGTTTTGGTTCGGCGACTAATTTAATGACTAACTCACCTGTCGCAACATGTTTTTCTGCCAGTTTTTTGGGTAAATAACCCACTCCTAGCCCTGCAATGTGCGCCTGAAGTTTTGCGTTCATAGTGGGTACGGTCAGCACATCTTGCCCGGTCAATATGCCCGATGTACGTGGTGCCAAGTTGCGAGAGCTATCTGCCGCCGAGATGGCGCGGTAGCGCAGAATGTCGGCATTCTGTAATGGTTCTGGCAGCTTGGCTAGCGGGTGATCTACGGCAACTGCATAGTGAAATTCCAATGCACCAATAGGTTTTGTCATATAGCCGCCACCCGATGGCCCATCGCCAGGTGCGCCTATTGAAATATCGGCGCGACCTGAAATGAGAGCATCCCAACTGCCACCATAGACTTCGGTGGTGAGTTTGATGCGTGTGCCGAAACCTTGTGCATAAAATGCGTCTAATATGGGGTAAAGCGCCGTGATATTGAATAAGTCGCTAATGGCAATGGTCAGTTCGGTTTCTATGCCGTTAGCAACACGTTTTACGCGAGATTCAAGCTCGCTGGCCGCGCTAAGCAGGTTGCGCCCCTCGCGTAGAAGTTCGGCGCCGGCTTCGGTAAGCTCGGCACGATGACCGCTGCGATTAAATAGCGCGATGCCTAGGTCTTCTTCGAGTTTACGTACCGTATAAGTGATGGCGGAAGGTACGCGGAATAAAGACTCTGCCGCTGCGGCAAAGCTACCTTTTCGCGCAATGGCGTCCAAGACTTCAAGGGATTCTAAAGAAAGTTTTGTACTCATCATAGTGAGTACATTCTACATCAGATTTTTTGAATAAGCTGTGCAAAATTATTCGCTATTAGTCTGGAGCTAATCAGAATAACATTCTAGAATCAATTAATGTCAGCTGTAATGTTCAGTTCAATTAAATTGAATAAACAGGAGGTGGGTACTATGAATACTAGCAACAAAAACATTAAAGTCAGAAAATCTGCCGATAGAGGTCATGCGAATCATGGCTGGTTAGATAGCTATCACTCATTTTCTTTTGCCAATTATTATGACCCAGCCTACATGGGCTACTCAGTGTTACGCGTCATTAATGAGGACATCGTTGCGCCAGCACAAGGCTTCGGCATGCACGGGCATCGTGATATGGAAATTGTCACGTATATGTTGCAAGGCGCGTTGCGTCATCAAGATAGCATGGGCAATGGCTCGGTCATCCATGCAGGCGAAGTGCAGCGTATGTCCGCTGGCACAGGCGTGAAGCATAGTGAATTCAATGCTTCTAATGATGAGCCTGCGCACCTGTTGCAAATCTGGCTATTGCCTGAAAAAGAGGGTATTACACCGAGCTACGAAGAAAAAAGCTTTGATGCCGCGAGTAAAACCAATCAATGGCGTTTGCTTGCCTCGCGAGATGCGCGTGAAGGTTCGTTGCTGGTACATCAGGATTTGGCATTATTTGCAACGATATTAGAGGCAGGGCATCAGCTGGATTACAGTCCAGCGGTGGGGCGTAGTGTGTATGTGCATGTTGCGAGCGGTGATGTGACGCTCAATGGCATCACCTTGACGCAAGGCGATGCTGTAGCGGTTGATAATGAAGCAACGATAGTAGTCATGTCACAAACAGAAGCTGAAATACTGTTGTTTGATTTACCGCCAGCTAAGAATTATTCAAACCAATAAAGTAAGTCGTTAATTAATCAAATTAGATCATCGGAGAAAACAGTATGACAAAAATAGCAGTTGTTTATCACAGTGGTTATGGCCATACAGCAGCGCAAGCCGCAGCTGTCGTTCGTGGTGCCAAAAAAGTAGCTGGTGCCGAAGTGGTATTGCTCACCTCAGAAGAAGCGCAAAAATGGGAACTTTTGGCCGATGCTGATGCCATTATCTTTGGTAGCCCAACCTATATGGGCAGCGCTTCTGCGCAGTTCAAAGCGTTTATGGATGCGAGTTCTGGTGTTTGGTATGGCCGAGGATGGAAAGATAAAGTGGCCGCAGGTTTTACGACCTCTGCTAGCCAGAGTGGCGATAAGCTTAGTACGCTGGTTCAACTGGCAGTGTTCGCTGCGCAACATGGCATGATTTGGGTAGGGCAGGATTTATTGCCAGGCAATAACAGCAGCACAGGTTCAGTGAATGACCTGAATCGACTGGGTAGCTTTTTAGGAGCGATGGCACAAGCAAATAGTGACCAAGGTGCAGAAGTAGCACCGATTGAAAGTGACCTGCTGACTGCTGAGCATTTAGGTGAACGTGTAGCGACTGTTACTAAACGCCTACGTGGTTAATCGTATTAGAAAAATTAATAATATTAGGAAATTAAAGAATGAAAATTAAAAACAACATCATTGCATTGAGTTTAATTACCGCTTCAAGCTTGGGTTTATCTAATGTGGCAGTGGCTGACCAAGAGGCTTATCGTATTGATAATTCACATAGTTTTGCTAACTGGACGATTCGTCATGTAGCCTCTAAAACCTCAGGCACATTTAGCGATGTGACAGGTAAATTGATGCTGGATAAAGCCAATCTGGCAAATTCAAGCGTAGAGGCAAAAATCAATGTATTCAGTGTGAATACTAGCAATGCCAAACGTGACGAACACATTAAAAAAGACGAGTATCTGGATGCTGCCAAGTTCGGCGAAATGACGTTTGTTAGCACTAAAGTTGTGGCGAACAATGCCACAGAAGGTACACTGACTGGTAATTTCACTTTGCACGGTGTGACTAAAACCATTTCATTTCCATTCAAAGTGCTGGGCTTTGGTTTAGACCCTTGGGGCGGTTACCGCACAGGTATTGAAGCCCATACTTTGATTAAAGCTTCAGATTATGGCTACGGCTGGGCTAGCAAAGTTGGCGCGCCAGTGGGTGATGATATTGAAGTCACGCTTTTGATCGAAGGTGTAAAACTGCCTCCTGAAAAACCAATTAAATAAATGCGACAGGGTGAATAACTCTGTACACTAACTTTTAATTTATTTGATGGAGAAACGCATGGCAATCGATCTATTTAGCCCAGTGAATTTAGGCGCAATCAGCCTTAAAAACCGTATGGTAATGGCACCGTTAACCCGCAACAGAGCGGGAGAGGGCGGCGTACCACAAGCGATGAACGTGACCTACTATGAGCAGCGCGCATCTGCAGGTTTAATCATTACCGAAGCTACGCCGATTTCTGCAATGGCGCATGGTTACCCTGCACTGCCGGGCATCTACACCGACGCACAAGTTGCAGGTTGGAAACAAGTGGCCGATGCCGTGCATGCCAAAGGTGGCAAAATTGTGATTCAGTTATGGCATGTAGGCCGTATTTCGCACCCAAGTCTGCTGCCAAATAACGCACTGCCAGTGGCACCTTCTGCGATTAAACCGGCAGGACAAGCTTTCACTTATCAAGGCTTGGTCGATTACGTTGAACCACGTGCGCTGGATGTAAGCGAGTTGCCGGGCATTGTTGCGGATTACGTACATGCTACGCAATGTGCGCTTGCCGCAGGATTTGACGGTGTAGAGATTCATGCCGCGAATGGTTATTTGCTAGATCAGTTCTTGCGCGATGGCAGCAACAAGCGCACAGACAATTATGGCGGCAGTATTGAAAACCGTATGCGTTTGTTGCTGGAGGTGACTAAAGCCGTTATCGCGGTTGCTGGGGCAGACAAAGTAGGCGTGCGTATTTCACCTGTCAACTCATTCAACGATATGTTTGATAGCAACCCTCAAGCCTTATTTAATGCGGTTGCTGAGGCATTAAGTCCGTTTGGTCTGGCTTACTTGCATGCAGTAGAAGGCGCGATTCATAGTGAAGGCAATGCCGCCACGTTTGATTTTGTGGCGCTACGCAAGCACTTCAAAGGCGCGTATATCGCTAATTTAGGTTATGACAAGGCACGCGGCAACGCCGCTATTGCGAGTGGCAATACTGATGCTGTCGCTTATGGCGTACCGTTTTTAGCCAACCCAGATTTGGTTGAGCGTTATAAAGTTGATGCACCGCTAAATCAGGCCGATGCCAATACCTTTTACGGCGGTACAGAACAAGGTTATACGGACTATCCGACGTTATAAGATCAGCGTTATAAGATTTTTTCCGTCATTTCTAAATGTGAGTTTTTAATAAGGATATCTCATGCATAAACCAGCCATTACCCAAGTAGCCATTAACGACACGATTGCAAACCGTTGGAGCGGTCGTGCTTATGATGCAAGCCAAGCAGTCAGCCATGCACAAATCATCGCTTTGGTCGAAGCTGCACGCTGGGCGCCATCATGCTTTGGCGATCAACCTTGGCGTTTTATTGTGTGGGATAAAAATGCCGATACACAAGCATGGCAGCAAGCGTTTGATTGCTTGGCACCTAGTAATCAAACTTGGGTGAAAGATGCACCAGTACTGATGCTGGTGTGTGCCGACACCGTGTTCAACCATAACCAGCAGCCAAACCGCTGGGCGCAGTACGACTGTGGTGCCGCAGCAGAGAACCTATGCTTGCAAGCTAGCAGCATGGGGCTCATGGCACACCAGATGGGCGGCTTTAATGCTGAAGGTATACAAGCCGCTTTTGCGATTCCAGCGCAATACACACCAATGGCAATGCTCACTGTAGGTTATGCGGCAGAAGTCCCAAGTTTATCTGGTGATACGCTCACTCGTGAAACCGCAGCACGCAGCCGCCGACCACTCAATGAACTGTTTTTTGCCGGTGCTTGGGATAAACCGATTGTTTAGTAGCATAGGTTTTATACAGTTTCGTGACGCTAAACTTAACTAAACGTGCCACCTCTGCTAAACTTACGCGAGTTTTAAACTAATCAATTATTTTTAGGATGTAGCTATGGCAGTTGTTGCACTCAATAAAGCGAATTTTAAAGAAACAATCGAAAACAATAACTTTGTGATTGTGGACTTCTGGGCACCGTGGTGTGAGCCATGCGTAGATTTTACGCCTACATTTGAAGCGGCTGCGGCAGCAAACCCAGACATCGTATTCGGTATGGTCAACACTGAAACTGACCCAGACATTGGTACATACTTTGAAGTCAATCAGATTCCAGGTATTTTGGTGATTCGCGAGCAAGCTGGTATTCATGCACAAGTTGGCGAAATCGGTGCACCAGCGTTGGATGAAATTATCAAATGGGCACGTGATTTTGATATGACAGCGGTGCGTGAGTACTATAAGCAGGAAGCTAAAAAGAGCTAACTCATCGCTAGTTAGTTTAGGTGGCGCAGAGTGACCACTAAAAAGCGGCTTAATTTAAGCCGCTTTTTTTATTTGTACGCTAGATCACAAGTGTCTACTCAATAGCATCATAAAAGTAATATTTATTTCTACCAGTCGCTTTTGATTCATACATGGCCATGTCAGCATGTTTTATGAGTTCCTTAGGGCTAATTTTCATATCCCCGGTGCGTACTGCAATACCGATACTTGTGCCCATCAGCAGTTCTTGCCCATTGATTTTAAGCGGCTCTTGGAACTTGCTGAGAATCTTCTCTGCTACCAGTTGAGCCTCGTTTACACTAGATATTTCCGATAGAATAATAACAAATTCATCACCGCCCAACCTTGAAACAGTATCGTGGGCGCGTACACAGGCTAAAAGTCGTGAGGCCGCTTCTTTAAGTACCAGGTCGCCTACATCATGACCTAGCGTGTCATTAATCAGTTTAAAGTGATCCAAGTCCAGAAAGAGCAATGCCATTGTGCGTTTATAACGTTCAGCTTGGGATAGTTCTTGGTGAAGCCTGTCCAGTAACATTCGGCGATTAGGTAGTTTCGTTAGATGGTCAATATAAGCATGCCGCTGAATTTCGTTGTCTCGAATCTTACGTTCAGTAATATCTTCAATCTGGGCAATAAAATATTCCGCAGTTTTGTCCTCATCCCTAAAAATATTGACAGAAAGCTGTACCCATACAATCTCTTTGTCTTTCCGAATGTATCGTTTTTCCATTTGATAAAAGTTGGCTTCTCCAACCAGTAGCTGCTGAACGTGCTCAAGATCAATCGATAAGTCTTCAGGATGAGTGATTTCTTGGAAAGTAAGTTTTAGCAGTTCTTCACTAGTGTAGCCAACAATATTACATAGGGTTTGATTCACTATGACAAATCTTCCTTCCAGTGAAACGACGGTCATGCCTATTGGTGCATATTCAATAATCTCTCTGAAGCTCTTTTCACTGGCACGCAAGGCATGCTCAATTTTTTTGAGTTCTGAAATGTCATCGAATACTACGACCGCACCAATAATATTGTTGTCTCTGAATAGTGGAACAGAGTTGACTGAGATGTAAATTGGCGATCCGTCTTTATGCCAGAATATTTCCTCACTGGATTTGTATGGCTGCCCTGATTTAATCACATTACGTATTTCACATTCGCTTTCAGGATAAGCCGAATTATCAATATGCTTGTTGTGAAACAATAAGTGCGCATTTTTCCCTAGTAACTCGCGCTCACTGCGCCCAAGCAAATGCTGCGCTTTGGGGTTAGTAAAGGTAATAATTCCATTGGTATCCATCACATAAATCCCTTCACCTAAAGTTGAAGTGATTTCTTGAAAACGCGAGAAACTTTCTTTAAGTTCTTCCGCCTTTTGTTTGACCATATTTTCTATGCGAGCCGTATAACCAGTACCCATGAGGAGCAGCACGCCCATGAGTCCTGTACCGAATATACCAATAGCTAACATATTCCAGCTTTGCCAGCCGCGATGCTGTTGATAATAAAATGCTGTGGGTGCGGTTTCTAACTGATATTGCCTGCCACCGAACTCAAAACTTCTTTTGTATAAAGCTTCTGTCTGACTATTTGTGAATCCATCATACAAAGCTTTACCTGATTTAGTGTCGATTAGTCGTACATCTAAGGTTTTCTTTGTTGGGATAAAAATTTCACCAAAAAAACTATCTGTTTTTAGTATTGTAGATAAGACTCCATCCTGTTTTGTGCCCTGTATCGGGTACATAAGTAATAGGCCAAGCTCTTTGCCATTGTAAATGATGAGGTTTATTGGTGGAGATACGGCAGCTTTCTTTTTATTGATTGCTTCAAATATGGTGGATTTACGGTCAGGCAGTGAAGCTAGATCAAATCCCAATATTGCACGTGTAGAGTCATTTTGTGGCTCAATATATGTAATAGGGAAATAGTAGTCACGTAGAGATGCCGTCACCATTCCCTTGTCCGATCCAAACTGCCTAATATCAAATGTGGAAAGATCTTGCTGATGTTGCTTTACAAAAGAGTTACGGGTTTGCTGACTGACTTTAGGTACCCACTCAATCGCATAGATCATTGGGTAACTTATTAAGGTTGTTTTAACAAAGTGATGGAAGTCGTTTGTTGAGACCGTATCGTAATTTCGGTAACTAAACAAAGCACTTATTTGTTTTAGAACTGCTTCTTGAGATTCAAAGCGAATGCGTAATTGTTCCGATACTTGATTCGATAATGCATCAAATTCGATGAGTGATTCTTTTCGTTCCCATCGGCTCACTATTACAAAAATGATGACAAGTAATGCAAAAGTGACCACCATTGGTAAAGCCACCGTAGTCAGGCGCTGTTTCCATATATTTCTAGGGCGACCTATGGTGACCAAGGTTAATGGCAGCATTACAATGAGGCCTAAGGAGTCACCAATCCACCATGAAGCTAGGCTTGTAAAGAATAAAGAGTTTCCAATTAAGCCTAGCGCGAATAGACCACTGACTGAAAGCGTTGCACTAATGAGGCAGATAAAAGGCGCTGAAACAAAGAACGTAACGACATCATTCGGGCTATCAAGTGAAGTTGGGTAGCCAATTTTACGCTTTAGCCACCATCCACCTACAAATGCTTGTATTGTAGAGGCCAATGCAATGAGTAATGCCACCTCAGTACTTGTAATATTTATTTGGTGATTGGCGTCATAGCCCACCCAAGCATTAAGGAGCAAAGAGCCAAAAAATATAGCCGGCAATGTTTTTTTGCCTGCAACAAACACCGCAGCGATTGCGATGCCTGCTGGAGGGAAAATTGCAGATGCATAGCCTGGTGGCAGCGCCAGCATTAAGCCAAGTTTACCTGTAATGACATAAGCCACTATCAGCAATACACTGTAGCCAGTGATTTTTTTTAGCTTTGTGATTTGATTAAGCATTAAAGACCAGCTTTATTGGGGATATTTATTGATTATGTAACGCGTTGATTGCACTAGTAATGAGCGCGTACTACATATTAACCCTGTATATACTGGGGTTACAAGCCTTGTAATCTATAAGGCTTAAGTATTTAGTTAAAAGAGGGTTTTTACAATGATATTGTAGGAGGCAATTGCAAATGCAGTTGTAAACGAGCCGATGAAGAAGTTAAATTATTGCTTATTCACTAAGCTTTTTCATTAACGCGATGGTTTAGGCCATGCGCTTCACAAACTTACCGCTGAACGCAGTCTTCGGTGCCGTAATTCCCGCTCTTGAACTCCGGTTCATAGTAAAACTTACTAAATGACCATTTACCATGTTTGTTTTTCTTGAAAGAGGCAATGCCTGTTCCATAGTCTTTAGTGCTTTGATCCGTCAGTGCAAAGTGAATCGCCATCTGAGTACCATTTGCAGCCGCTTGACCAGGGTAGCTACCAAAGCCGGGAACTTCAAGCTTGAAACTGTAAGCGCCGTACTGATTGATGCTTTGTGCGGGGACAAGCGCAAGAGTGACGACGCCTGTGTACTTACCTTCGTGATTATCGATGCCCGTGCAGTCATATATGCCACTGTAGTCTGAGCCGGTAAATGCAGGTGTGGCACTTACGGTGGATGAAACGGCTAGTAGACATAGCAGGGTAATAGACTTCTTCACTTTATATATTCCCGTTTATTGGTGCATTAAGAGTTGTGTTGATAAGTATTGATGCTGGATAGCAACCAGGAGGCTAATGTTTGGTTCGCAGTTCCAAGGCTATCAAGAATCTGCTGAGCTTCAGCACAGTATGCTGCGCATTTTTGAGCAGACCAATGTGCGGGTGGTTTTTGAAGATTAGAAATACGATCAGCCAACTTTACACACCAAACTGACATCGGCTGCTTTTTTATACGCTCAAGACTATCTGCCATTGCCTCTTGTTTCGGAAGATCTGTATTCTTGGATAGAGATAGAACTCCCTCGGCAACTTCATTGCTAAAGCGTTTCACTAGCTCTGAATAATCTATGTTCTGGTCTTCAATGCAGTCGTGAAGAATTGCACAGTTAATTGCAAGGTTAATATCTGGAATAGGTTCTGATAAATGGGCATTAAATACAATAAATGCAACTCGTCCCAGGTGATGTAGGTAGGGTAAGTCAGAGTCTGGCATCTTTTGTGAGTTGTGGGCTTCTGCTGCAAAGCGCCAAGTATCAAGCCATGATGGTTGGAGGTCGAACACAAACTATCCTTTTAAAGTTGTTGAGATATTTAACGTAAAGTAGGTGTTTATTTAATGGTGATAAATGAAGAAAAAGTGAGCGTCATATAAAGCGTATAGAGCATTTAATAAATGTATTTTTTAGTATCAGGCGCGGACTTTAAAAAGACCCCGTAGTCACCAACTTAAACAAATAATAAGCCCCAACTGCCATCATTGCATACATGGGTAAATCGCCACTTTTTGACGTCTCGGATTTATTCGGCGAGGTCATCAAGCGATTGAGTAGCCATAACACCAGAATAATCACGGGAATGGCCATCATGTTAGTGGTGGATTGAAAGAGTTTGTGTAGCAAGGTTTTAAGCCAGCCGTCATCACGGAACATTTCCATGGCGATGCCAATAATGCCGACTAGCATTAGCCCCATGCTGATGACTGAGTAAAATACACTGCGCTTGCTTTCTGGCGTAATGTCTTTGTTTTTACTGTACTTGTTTGGGTCTATTTGTTTGTTGTTTGCAGCCATCCTAAACTCCCCATGTGTTCGTACTAATGCTTAATTAGCGGCTAAATATTTGCTCGGGTCTACAGACTTACCTTGGCGGCGAATTTCAAAGTGCAGTTTTACGGTATTGCTATCGGTGTTACCCATTTCTGCAATTTTTTGGCCGCGGCTCACTTGCTGGCCTTCTTTTACTAAGATCTGGCTGTTATGTGCGTACACAGATAAATAGGTGCTGTTGTGTTTAATAATCACCAGCTTGCCGTAGCCGCGTAAATCCGAGCCACTGTAAATTACTTTGCCCGCGGCGGCAGCTTGCACAGGTTGGCCTGTACTGCCTGCGATGTCGATGCCTTTATTGCTGGCCTCATTAAAGCTGGCGGTGACTTTACCTTTGGTCGGCCATGCCCAATCCATGTCTTCTGGTGATTCAGCGCCATTCTTGGTTTCGGATTTAGCTTCTGGTTTTGGTTCTGCTTTAGGCTCGGGTTTGGCTTCTGGCTTAACGTCTGTTTTTGCTTCAATGCCCGGCTTGCTGGTAGCTACTACGGTTTTAGCGGTTGCAGCCACTGCGGTCGCGGCGGTAGTAACCACTGGTTTGCTTGCTGGTAACGGTGTTTTGAATGCTTCATCGCTATATGGTTCACGTATGCCTTTAGGTTCACTAATGGCGACAACGGTTGCTGTTGTAGGTGTTGCGGTAGCCGTGCTTGAGGTTGCTGGTTCTGCGCCTAGAGGGTAGGTGGTAACGCCATCACTATTGGTTTGTGCAGTTTTTGTGTCAATTTTTTCTGGTGCCGAAGGTTTGTCTTTTAAGGCGTTGAACTTAAGTGTTTGGCCGACTTTAATGTTGTAAGGTGCTTCAATATTATTCGCTTGCGCGATGTCTTTATAGTAATAGCCGTACTCAAGACCTACGCTGAACAGCGTGTCACCTTTTTTGACTGTGTAAGTGTCAGGACGCCAGTCACCAGCTTTGTAGGTAGGGCGGTTCGCTAGTGCTTTAGTTTGTGCAGTGGCTTTAGTGGCAGCTGATTTACTCGTTGCGGTGTTGTTCGATGGGAGTCTATCAATCACTGGTGCTGGTGGGTTGCTGCTACAACTGGCAAGTAGCAAGCTTAGAGCGATATAACGCATTGATAACAACATACTTAACTGACACCGCCTAATAAGGGTACAAATTTCACTGGTTCTAATTTGGTTTGCCGATAATCTAATTGGGAGATGCGCTCTACCAAATACAAAATCTGCTCGTCAGTGCCAACCGGTATCACCAAGCGGCCGTCGATGGCGAGTTGTTCCAGCAGGTCTTGTGGAATATGGCTGGCAGCGGCGGTAACGATAATGGCGTCAAATGGGGCGAGTTGCGGCAAGCCCATGTTGCCATCTGCATGGTCAAGTTTCACGTTGATGCATTTGAGCTCACGCAGGTGTCCGCGTGCTTTCATCACCAATGGACGAATGCGCTCAACGGAATACACTTCTTTGGCTAGCCTTGAAAGTACGGCAGTCTGATAGCCGCAGCCGGTGCCGATCTCCAGCACTTTTTGCAAAGGCTGGCCGTTGCGCAAAATTTCAGACATACGCGCCACAATGTAAGGCTGCGAGATGGTTTGACCATAGCCGATGGGTAGTGATACGTCTTCATAGGCGCGGATGGATAGCGCTTCGTCTACAAAAATATGGCGCGGGATGGTGGAAATGGCAGAAAGGACGACTTCATCTTTAATGCCTTGTTCACGTAAGCGCACTAACATGCGCTCGCGCGTGCGTAGCGATGTCATGCCAATACCAGCTTGTGAGTTGGGTCTTATTATTGCCAATTGTGCATTCCTGTTAGCTTGTTAGCCAGTCTTTGATTTCGGCAAGTTGTGAGTGATTGGTTAAATCGACTTGAATCGGCGAAATAGACACTTGATTGTTTGCTGCGGCGTAAAAGTCAGTGCCTTCGCCGCCGTCGTTTGGTTTTCCTGCTGCGCCTACCCAATACACTGTTTCGTTACGCGGCGTTTTGAGTTGAACCACAGGTTCAGCTTTATGGCGCTTGCCTAAGCGCGTCACTACGCGGCCTTGCAGCTCGTCGTAAGGAATATCCGGCACATTCACATTCAGCAAAGTAGGCGCTTTAAAGCCGGTTTGCTGATAGTGTTGTATCAGCTCAACCGCTACCCGCGCTGCGGTTTCAAAATGGGTGGCGTTATGTTGTGTCATGGAAATAGCAATGGATGGAATGCCTAGTAGATAACCTTCCATCGCGGCGGCTACGGTGCCTGAGTAAATGGTGTCATCACCCATATTGGCGCCATCGTTAATGCCGCTAATCACCATGTCGGGCATGTCGTCCATTAAACCAGTGAGCGCAATATGCACGCAGTCTGTAGGTGTGCCATTGACATAAAAAAAACCGTTCGCAGCTTTTTTGATGCTTAAAGGACGGTCTAGCGTGAGTGAGTTACTGGCGCCGCTTCGGTTTCGTTCCGGTGCAACCACGGTAATATCAGCGATTTTAGCGATGTGTTCTGCCAGTATATTCAGACCGGGCGCAAAATAACCATCGTCATTGGAGAGCAGTATTTTCATACGTGACTTACTAAGAGTATTTTCATGCTGTAAATTATAGTAGAAGACTACGTGTTTAGTGTGGTCTTATCTAAAAACTTAGTACTATTTTAGGTTTAGTTTGCACGGGTGAGACGTGCATAAAAAATTGCGCAGCTAAAAAACAGTATAGTCAGCATTATTTCCACCCAAGCCAGTCGTGCAGAGAGGCCAACATCAGACCAAGCACGTACTACGCCCTCAGTAAAGTACAGCAAAATAAACATGCTTGCCCATTTATAGGTGTAGCGCTTGCCGTTCAAAATACCAAACAATGGCAATAGTAGCGGCACAGCTTTAAGCATGAGCAAGGAGCCGCCCGGTTTGAATGGAGCCAATACGGTTTCCCAAGCCAGTGCTAGCAGAATGAGGGATATGAGACTGGCGGATGCGCCTAGTTGTAATTTTTTAATCATAAGTTCTTTATTATTTCGCGACTTTCTATTTTGCAACTTTAGACATGCTGACAAACGCCTGCCTCGCAGATTGTGCATCGTGAATCGCTTGTTCAAAGTTAAAGCGTAGTATTTTGGATGATTCTGGATTACTTTCAGTGTTCGACGCTGTTTCAGCGCGTACATCAAAACCAGCACTATCAATACCTAGTATTTTCGCATGATTGGCAACAATGCCATGAAAGTGTTTGCAATAAGCAATCAGGCTGTCGGCATGGTCTTGATTCATGTGCGCTATCATCACGCTTTCTATCTCGGCAAGCTGGTCGCCGCTTTCAGGGGCACTGATGGCAATGTCGTCACCAGAAAGCCAGCCCATTTTGCCAAAGCCTGCAATGTAGCGCATTTGGGCAATTTCAATGCGATAAAAACTAAAGTCGTGCATATCAAAGTAACCTGCGGCTTGCGGCAAGTAACGCAAATAGCGTGCGCGTAAATTGGCATCTTCTTTGTCGATTTTGACAGCATTGCCCAGCAAAGTGAGCCGCGCATTGGCTTGCAAGTCTTCATCGCCAGCAAAAACCAGTAGAGAAACCTTAGGGTTGGCGATGATGTTTTTGGTGTGCTCGGCAATCGTACTGATTAATACGATGGGCTGGCAGTGATGATCCAACACAAAAGGCGCAACTGAGCCGAATGGGTAGCCATCAAACTTTGTGGAATGCGTTGAAAGAATGCCGCGCTGCGTGCTGCGGAGAAATTGAAGTGCTTCTGATGCTAAATTCATTACTTTACAACCTTAAGCGAATAATTTTAATGCGGTTTCGGCCAGGCGTTTACCCAAAGCTAAGCAGAGTTTTTTCTCATCGTCTGAAATAGGTTTGTCGTCCATTGCGCCACCAATATGGCTTGCGCCGTAAGGTGTACCGCCGGTCGTGGTTGCCGAGAGTGCCGGTTCTGAATAGGGCAAGCCTACCATTAGCATGCCGTGGTGCATGAGTGGCAGCATCATGGTCAGCAGTGTGGATTCATTGCCGCCGTGCATGGAGCCCGTACTGGTAAATACCGCAGCAGGCTTGCCGATGAGCGTACCTTTTAGCCAGAGCGCGGTTGTGCCATCTAAAAAGTACTTCATGGGCGCTGCCATATTGCCAAAACGAGTTGGGCTGCCGAGCGCCAAACCTATGCATTCTTCTAAGTCTTGCAGTTCTACATACGGCGCGCCAGTGCTGGGAATATCCGCTTCTGTTGCTTCACAATTGGCAGAAACTTTAGGCACGGTGCGAATGCGCGCTTTGATGTTGGGCACACTCTCTACGCCGCGTGCAATCAGGTTCGCCATTTCGCGCACCGCACCGCCTTGTGAGTAATACAGAACCAGAATTTCATTCATTTTCTTCTTTTATCCTTTTTTTCTTTTATCTTTGATGCGTTGTTTCTTTGCGTCTAGCTCGAATAAGCCGATGGTGTCGATGAGATCGCTGAACTTGGCATAGCCATAATTACGTGAATCAAAAGCCGAGTAGTTTTTGATTATATGTTTTTTGACTTCACCGGTATTGGCAAAGCCGTCATCATCAGACAGTGATTCAACAGCGGAGCGTATCAACGATACCAGCTTGGTGTCGCTGGCGAGTTGTTTGGAGGATCTTTTAACAACGGGCGTGAGCAGTGTAGTTTCGTCGGTTTGTGTGCTTGCAGGTTTTGTTTCAGGGCTGACTGTTGAATCAGAGCCTGAACTTGTATTTGAGCTAGGTTTAGCCTTTTTAGGCGGTGCTTGAGTATTGGTTTCTGGTGCTGCTGTCTCCGCCATTTTGTTCTGCGACAAGATTTCAACATAAATAAACTGGTTACATGCGGCTCTTAATGATTCGGGTGTTTTTTGTTCGCCAAAGCCATATACAAACTTGCCAGACTCACGAAAGCGAATCGCCAGCCTTGTAAAATCGCTATCGCTCGAAACAATACAAAAGCCATCAAGCGGGGCGGTGTAAAGCAAGTCCATCGCATCAATAATCAGCGCGCTATCGGTGGCATTTTTACCTTTGGTATTAGCGTATTGTTGTATCGGCTGAATGGCGTGTTTGGGTAGGATTTCTTTCCAACGGCTTAATTGGTGTTGCGTCCAGTCGCCATAAATACGTCTGACACTGGCATCACCAAATTTGGAAATTTCTTCAAATAAGGCATCAATAATGGGAATGACGTTAAACGTATTGTCAGCATCAATCAGTACAGCTAGACGAGGGTTGTTTTTATCAGCGCTCATTTTGATGTCCAAATTTTATTTGAAGCTGAAAGTATACAGCACATCCACCGCGCTTTCGGTGCCGGCTTCGGCGCGTAGCGACCAGCGTGGGCTGATGGTAAAAGTGAGTCGGGCAACATCGAGCAAACCGGTAATGCTTTTCACATAACTGAGATAAAGCTTAGATGTGAGGCGCTTGCCAAATACGAGTGACGCGCTTTCAGCATCGCCGCCAGAAAAGCTGAATTCATCCAACCCTGCGGCGCGGGCGAGTTGCGTTTGTAGCGGTACGGATTGGCCTTGTGATAGCAGTACGCCAGCCGCCAGCGACAACATGCCGTAATCATTTTTACCCGCTTGATCCATACCGTGACCGAGGACTAGCCATGACAGTTTTTCGGTTTCCGGCACGTTGGGGTCAGACACCAGTAAGGTGACGGGAATGAAGGCGCTACCTGTGATTTCAACGCCAGCATTAATCGGCTTGCTGTTGCGCATGGCGCGGATATTGAGTCCTGGGTTATCCATCGGCCCGCTGAAATTCAGAATGCCGCGCTCGATATTCAACACTTGACCATAAGCCATGTAGGTGCCTTTTTTAACTTGGATGCTGCCTTCGGTATGCGGGTGATATTGGGTTAAGCCGGTCATGGTCAGCCCCCCAATGAGTTCGGCATCAAGGCCGCGGCCACGCAGAATGAAATCATTGCCTAAATCTACATGCAAGCCATTGAGCAGAATTAATAATGCAGGCTCTTTGATGGTGGTTGATTGCCCGAGTATAACAACATCGTCGCCTAGTACTGGCGCGTCTTCATTGGCGAGCTCTATTAGGCCTTTGTCGACGGTGAATTTTCCTTGAATAGATAATACGCCATCGGTCAGTATCGTTTGGCCTGAGCCGCTGAGGATGAGTAAGCGGTCGGCACGTGATAGCGCGGTGAATTTATCCGCAGTCCAGTTGAGGTCTATTTTTGGTTTGCCATTATCGAGTAGCATTAAACCGCTCACTTTCAAACTGCCCGTGCCGCCTTGCCACGAGGCTTGTTTAATGAGCAGTTGGTCATTTTGAAATGCCGCCTGAAGACTGCCGTTACTTAAATTCAAGCCTTCAGAAGGGATGGCTAAGTGTAGATTTTTACCTATGACATCGCCGCTTAAATTGGGCTTGCCTAGGGTGCCATCGCCGATAACCGTCAGATTTAATTGACCGTCAATATCAGCATCCATCAGGCTAGTGGGTAGTGGCAGCCAAGCCAGTGTTTGCAGTTGTGCCGTGCCATTCAGGGCGAGTGGTGCGCTTGCCAATAGTGCAAAGCCGGCATCCGTTTTGGTGAGCGTGGTGCCTAGTTGTGCGTTGAGTTTGCCTAGCTGATCGCCTTCAATTTTTGTAGTCAGCACGGCCTGATTGTTGGTGATGGCAATGTCCAACTTCGCTTCTTTTAAGTCGAGTGGGCTTGCTGCATTGTTTGCTGTGCTGAATGTAAAGTCACCAGCCTCGCGCCATAGGCTGAGCTTGCCGTTTAAAGTGTCCGCCGCGTTAATGTCCCACTGGCCTGAAAATGTTGGGTTGCCTTGTAATGTGCTGGGCAGATGCAATAAGTCAGCGGGTAAATCTTTTAAGGAAAATTGCTCCAGATGACCTTGGCTGACAAGTTTATTATTAGCCGCTTGCAGGCTATTGATATAAACGCGGCCTTGGTTCAGTTGCAAAGAGGCCTGTTCCAAGCTGACGCTATCGCTAGCTATGCGCAACGGCGCTGGTGCGGTTAGCTTGAGGGGAGACTCGCCTGTGATGGTGAGCTGTTGTAAAAAGCCTTGCCAATAGGTTTTAGCGCTGACTTTATCTGTCGCTAATCCGCCTTTTAATATGCTTTCAAATTTTAGGTCTTGTTGTGGATCTAGACCTTGTGCAGACACCACTATCTGATGGCTGGCACGTGTGCCTTGCAATGTGGCGTGGGCGTTAATTGGTGCATGCTGTCCGTAGCTAATGGCGCTGGCGGTGATGTCGCCCTCGGCTTTGCCATTTTCACCCGCTGTCAGCGTTGCCAGACCTGCCAGCTTTTCAACTTTAAAATTGTTGGAAAATTTTAGTTTTTGCGCCGCCAAGTTGAAGTGCAGTGCGAGGTTGTCAAATGTGCCATCAAGCGTGCCTTCTGAATGCACCTCACCGGCATACTCTTTACCTAATACAGTCAGGTTAGGTAAATCCGCCTTCCATGTTAAATGGCTATCTGGGCTGCCGAGGCTGCCATTGGCTTGTATGTGGTTCGTGTCAATGCCAGCTTCAAAATCCAAATGCTGAATTTGCGTGCCAGCTAGCAACAGATTCCCCGTGGCGGATAGTGGCTGACCTTGCCACTGGCTATTTTTGGCGATGATTTCCAGCTTGGCGTTAGGCGTGGGTTGTAGCGTGCCTTGCAGATTCAGGTCGAAATTGAGTAGTGCGGCTGGATAATTGCCAAGCCTTTCTGGGTGAAATTCGGTGATGTGAGCGTCGATAGTAATTGGGTAATCTTTAGCAATATTTAGTTGACCATCGGCAACAATATGCGCAACGGCTTGGGTTGGGCTGTTGCTACCTTGCATCAAGGCGAGTTTGCCGTTTTGCTGTGCTAACCAAGCGGTGCTTTCAAAATGCAACGTTTTTAAATCGCCAGATAATAATGCTTTTACATCATAAGGCGTGTGGCCGCTTAGTTGTTTCAATGAGACTTCGCCTGCAAGCGGAAATGGCTTTGCCGTACCCAAGCTAAGCGTTGCGGCGGCATCACCCCAAGGCGTATCGGCACGTGTTAACTTGAGGCACAGCGATTTTTTATTGCCATCAAAACTGAATTTCACATTGCTGAGCGTTTGTCGTTTATCTGAGGTAATGATGACGAGCTCAGTAATGTCGGCTTGCTCAATACTGATGGGGAAGGGCAGGTTGATACGGTTCGGCAGAGGCGAGTCTTTAGTATTACTCGCATCATCGCGTAGCGTTAAAATCAGGCGCTTTGCCTTTAATTGCGCTATTTGTAGCTTGCCGTCATTAGCAGGTGACAGCTGCCAGCGCGCGCTGAGCTTTTCCAGTTTGAGGTGGATGTTATCCAGGTCGTAATTGAAGGAATCCAGACTGGAGCTTGCGCTGAGCGACATTTCACTATGCGCAGGCGTCAATAGTAGTAGCGCAAAACTGAGCACAAGGAAGCGTAAGGTGCGGCGTAACATTAGCGTTTTTCCATCAGAATGCCACGCCGATATTAAAGTGCATGCGGTATTCGCCGGTTTTTTGACCATAGGCGATGTCCGCCCCTATTGGGCCTACAGGGCTTTTCCAGCGCGCACCTAGTCCGTAGCCATAGACAGGTTTCAGGTCTTGCAGCGTATTAGCCGCATTACCGGCATCCACAAATAGTGCGGCACCCCATTCTGGGGTGAGCCATTGCACCAGTTCAACGCTACCGGTTGCAAGGTAACGACCACCGACAATGGCGTCGCCTTCAGTCACTCCTAAGCTTTGATAGCTATAGCCGCGAACGGACTGGTCGCCACCGGCACGAAATAAGAACGCCGCCGGTGCGCTGTTTTTGCCGTTGACCATACCCATTTCGGCACGTGCAATGAGTTGCGTACTCGCTGTGATGGGGTAGTAGCCTTGTACCTTGATGTAGCTTTGCAAAAACTTGCCATCTGCCAGCGCATCAAGTGGTGCGCCAGCAAATTGTGCATTGAATAAATAGCCGCGTGTCGGGTTGAGGTCATTGTCGGTATGCCGGAGTGTAATGCCGTAAGCCAATGTAGCAGCGTGATTGCTGGAGGATGCCGCACCATCCACATCAATGCGCTCGGTAATTAAGTTTGCGCCGATATACTGTTCGCGTTTGCGTGGCCCCCAAGCGCGTTTGATACCAGCTTTTGTGGCGGTAATGGTTTCCCCCTGAATCGTTGTCTGACCCGCGCTGGCGCTCATGCTGTCACGATAGCCTTCTGCCGTGGTGGGCAGGCTAATCTGTCCGCTTAGCAGCTGTGCTTTTTGTTCAACCTTTAACGCGCTAGTGAGCCACCAGCCGCGACCGAACAAGTTTAAATCATCAAAAGTAAGCTGGGTGCGCGCGCCCATATTGGTGCTGTAACCTGCACCTAAGCCGACTTTGACGGCACGATTCTCTTCAACGACCACTTTGATCGGCGCAATCAGGCTGGGTGAGCCATCGGCATTGCTGGCTTTGGTGTCGGTTTTAATGTCTACAGTACGAAAGTAGCCGCTGCTTTGGAGGCGAGACTGAAATGTGAGTAAGTCGGACTGACTATAAATGCTATTAGGTTTGATGGGATTGAGGTTTTCGATAATGCTCGCTGGATAGCGCTTTAAGCCTTCAATGCTCAAATTGCCAAAGCGGATTGAGGCGCCACTGTCGACTTCAACCAGCAATGCAGCTGTATTAGTTTGCACATTCACGGTGGCGCTACTTTGGCTAATGCTGGCGTTTGGGTAACGTTGAATCAACAGCGCTGCCAGCATGCTACGCTTGGCTTGGCTCCAATCCTCTTGCCGAAATGGCATGCCAGATTTTAGCATCCAGTCTTCTTGTAGTTTTCTGATGTTGGGTTGTTCTTTGCTGGTTTGCTGAGTAATGTCGCCGGTGAAGTGTAGTGTAACGTCTTGAATTAAAACCGGAGGACCCGGTTCCACCGTAAATTTGGCGACGGAAACCCCATTCGTCAAGGTCAGCGATGAATTAATCATTGGTGAAAAGTAGCCTTCAGTTGCGAGTAAATCTTTAATATTTTGCGGTGCGGCAATGGATAGGCGCTGCCATTCGGCGGGTGTTGTGCGCGGATTATCGCGCCATTTGATGATGTCTAAGTGCTTGCGTAGTAGTTGGCTGAGTGGCGAGGGGGCGATAATTTCAACCTGATAAGCGGTTTCGCCAGCTTGTGCCTTTACGCAAAGTAACGTTATACAAAAAAATAAGTGTGTCAGGCCGATTAAAAGGGGTTTGCCTAAGTTTTGCCCGCTTTTAATCATTGACCTGAAACATGTTGTGGCTGCTAGCCTATCGTTTTTACAAGTGCAGTCGCTTTGCCAATATACGTGGCTGGTGTCATATCCAGCAGTATTTGTTTGGCTTCGCTCGGAATGTTCAGCGTGCTGACAAAGGCATGCAATGATGCTTTATTGATGCCACCCTTGCCACGTGTGAGTTCTTTCAATTGTTCGTATGGATTTTCAATGCCGTAACGACGCATCACCGTTTGAATTGGCTCGGCGAGGACTTCCCAGCTATTATCCAAATCTTCTGCCAACTTGGCTGGATTCACTTCGAGCTTGTTTAAGCCGCGTAAGCATGAGTCGTAACCTAGCAAGGTGTAGCCAAATGCCACGCCCATGTTGCGCAGTACGGTTGAGTCTGTGAGGTCACGCTGCCAGCGAGAGATTGGCAATTTTTCTGCCATGTGGCGCAAAATCGCATTGGCTAATCCCAAGTTACCTTCTGAGTTTTCAAAGTCAATCGGGTTCACTTTGTGCGGCATGGTAGATGAACCGATTTCACCGGCTTTTACTTTTTGTTTAAAGTAGCCAACGGAGATGTAACCCCAAATGTCGCGGTTAAGGTCAATTAAAATCGTATTGATGCGCGCCAAAGTGTCGTACAACTCAGCCATGTAGTCGTGCGGCTCGATTTGAATGGTCATCGGGTTGTAAGTTAAGCCCAGTGACTCTACAAAAGCTTTGGCGAAGCTTTCCCAGTCAAATGTTGGGTAGGCAGACAAGTGCGCATTGAAGTTACCTACTGCGCCGTTAATTTTGCCGAGGATTTCGTTATTAATGAGCTGTGTTTGTTGGCGTTGCAAGCGATACACCACGTTAGCCAACTCTTTACCCATCGTGGTTGGTGACGCTGTTTGGCCGTGTGTGCGTGACAGCATTGGTTGGTCGGCAAGTTGATTTGCCAACTCGGTTAGGCGTGCAATTAAATTACTTAAAAATGGCAACATCACGGTATCGCGCGCACTTTTGAGCATTAAGCCATGTGATAAGTTGTTGATGTCTTCAGACGTGCAGGCAAAGTGAATGAACTCGCTGGCTTTTTTAAGCTCTGAATTATGATCGAACTTCTCTTTAAGCCAGTATTCAAGGGCTTTTACATCGTGATTGGTGCGGGCTTCAATCGCTTTAACTTGTGAGGCGTCCGCTTCACTAAAGTTTGCAATCGCAGCATCCAGTTCTTGTATGGTATCGCGGCTAAATGCTGCAATTTCTTTCAAATCAGGCGCTGCAGACAAGGCTTTCAGCCATTCTACTTCTACCCATGCGCGGTGTTTGATGAGCGCATATTCACTGAAGTAAGGGCGTAGTGTATCTAATTTAGTTTGATAGCGACCATCAAGAGGGGAAAGTGCATTTAGAGTAGTAAGCGACATAAAAAGCTTTCGAACAGGCATTAATAAAGTCGCTATTTTACCCTAAATTACATTAAGACTTTGCTACGCATTTTTCTTTGGGTGAGATCGCTAATCCCTAGTTAGCCGAGGAGGAATTGATGGCTGTCGTTTATTTGTGTAAATGGCTGTGCTATTAATGCTTGAGGTCTACACTTTGCTATATCAATCTCTATCGTAGTAATATGCATTGCAAGCATTCATGTCATGAGTAATTAAGGAAGTTTTAGTGAGTATTCAGTCAACAATAAATTGTTTTTATAGTGTGTGTAGAACATGAAATCCAGTCAAGTAACCGTCATCAAGCAAGAAGATTTTATTCAAAGCATAGCCGATGCTTTGCAATATATTTCTTATTACCATCCCGTTGATTACATTCAAGCTTTGGGTCGGGCGTATGAGGCCGAGCAGTCACCAGCCGCTAAAGATGCAATCGCCCAGATATTAACGAATTCGCGCATGTGTGCTGAAGGCAGGCGGCCGCTTTGTCAGGACACGGGTATTGTCGTTGCATTTGTTAAAGTGGGCATGCATGTGCATTGGGATGCAACGCTCGATGTTGAGCAAATGGTGAATGAAGGTGTGCGCCGCGCTTATTTGCTGCCAGACAATAAACTACGTGCCTCATTGGTAGATGACCCCGCTGGCAGACGCTTGAATACTAAAGATAACACGCCGGCTGTGGTGCATGTATCGCTGGTGGCTGGCGATAAGATTGAAGTCAGCATTGCCGCAAAAGGTGGTGGATCTGAAAATAAAGCCCAGCTTGCCATGCTCAACCCGAATGACAGTATTGTGGATTGGATATTAGAGGTTGTGCCTACTATGGGTGCTGGCTGGTGTCCGCCGGGCATGCTGGGCATTGGTATTGGCGGCACGGCAGAAAAAGCCATGTTACTGGCTAAAGAATCGCTGATGGCGCCGATTGATATGCACGAGCTGCAAGCAAAAGGCGCAAGCAATCGTGTGGAAGAGTTGCGGCTGGAAATTTTTGAGAAAGTGAATAATTTAGGCATAGGCGCGCAAGGCTTGGGCGGCTTGGCTACGGTGTTGGATGTCAAAATTCTGGATTACCCAACCCATGCTGCCAGTTTACCTGTGGCGATTATTCCAAACTGCGCCGCGACGCGGCATGTGCATTTTGAGTTGGATGGTCATGGTGCCGTGGAGCTTGAGGCACCGAATCTTGAGGATTGGCCTCAAGTAAGCTGGGCGCCGAGTGAGGCTGCATTACGCGTGAATTTGGATACCATTACCAAACAAGAGATGCAGCATTGGCAGCCTGGACAAACATTGTTGCTGAGTGGAAAGCTGCTCACAGGCCGCGATGCAGCACATCAACGTATTGCTACAATGTTGGCGGCAGGTGAGAAGTTGCCGGTAGATTTCACCAACCGTTTTATTTACTACGTAGGGCCTGTAGACCCTGTGCGTGATGAGGCAGTAGGCCCAGCAGGACCGACAACGGCTACACGTATGGATGATTTTACCGAAATGATGCTTAGCCAAACAGGTTTGATTGGCATGGTGGGTAAGGCTGAGCGTGGTGATGTGGCGATTCAGGCTATTGCCAAACATCAGTCTGTGTATTTAACGGCTGTGGGTGGTGCGGCGTATCTGGTGAGCAGGGCGATTAAGAAAGCTGAGGTGATTGCCTTTGCCGATTTGGGGATGGAAGCGATTTACGAGTTTACGGTGCAAGATATGCCGGTAACGGTGGCTGTCGACGCCAAAGGCGCTTCAGTACACATTACTGGGCCTGCCGAATGGAAGGCGAAAATCCTACAACACCAGATAGTGCCTATCTATAATGAGCCTTAAGAGTGTGCCTTAAGTCACAGAGTAAATTGCGCTGTTGGTTTTAAACTGGTGGCCTTAATATTAGCTGACTAAATACCGGCCGGCTAATATCAGTACACTAATATTAGCCCATTAAGGAAAACCATGTGCGTACATAAGCCGATGAAACTGATATTACAATTTTCTATCGCGTTTTGCCTCAGTTCTGTAGTTACATTTGTGTATGCTGAGGACGTGTTGAGCGCGCTAACAGCGCAAGAGGCCAAATACACCGGACCTTCAGTTGAAGACAATATCGCACTGATGGATACCGATAAGAATGGTTTTGCTGATGTGTTTGAAGTGCGGGCTTTTTTGGTGTTAAAGCACGGCAAAGACTACCAAAAAGAGTTGCTTGATCAATGGGAGTCTTCTGCGCGTGGTAAAAGTTGCAGCACGCCTTTCGCTAAAGATTTATACCTGAAGTAAGCTTGTGGTGACGGTTGATTTGGTATCACTTTTCCACAGTAAATACACGCGGCAATCAAATTCTAGCTGGTGGTAGTTTGGCTCCATGTACTGGCACATTTGGTAAAAGGCCTTGTCATGGTTACGCTCTTTTAAGTGTGCTAGTTCGTGTACGACAATCATGCGTAAGAATTCAGCGGGCGATGTTTTAAAAAAAGAAGAGATTCTGATTTCTTTTTTTGCTTTTAGCTTTCCGCCCTGCACGCGCAAGATGGCCGTATTTAATCCCAGCGCATGATGGTCGATGCCTAGCTTGCTGTCGTAATGTACTTTGTCTAACAGTGGCGCGTTACGTAGAAATTCTTGTTTAATGCCATTGCTGTATTGATACAGGGCTTTATCGGTTTGTATTGTGTGTGATTGCGGATAGCGATGCGTAATGTACTCGCCTAGCTTGTCTTGTGCCTGTAATTGTCGAATCTTGTCTTGCAGCGTGGCGGGGTAGTGTTGCAGGTATTTAAGCGGTGTCATAAAGGTTTGGGCTATCTAGTGCATGCAAGTAAAAAAAGGAGGCGAGGCCTCCTTTTTTTATTTGCAGGCTGATGAATTACTCAATCAGTAAATCACGTTTACCTGGTACGCCATTCATGGCATCAGCATCTTCCAAAGGTGCTTTACGCGCGGTAATCACTGGCCATACTTTAGCTAAACGGGCATTGAGCTCAATGTACTCTTGCTGATCTGCTGGCACGTCATCTTCGGCAAAAATTGCTTCAGCTGGGCACTCTGCGACACATAGTGTGCAATCAATACATTCGTCAGGATTAATTGCCAAGAAGTTTGGACCTTCTACAAAGCAATCAACAGGGCAAACATCAACACAGTCAGTAAATTTGCATTGAACACAGTTTTCGGTAACGACGTAAGTCATTTTTTATTCCTTGTACAGCTTTAGAAGTTAAAGCGTTATTTTAATGGATTTTAGTCTTGTTGAGTATCTAGGTTATTGATATAGATTAAACAATCATGCCTGCACCAACAGTATTATTGGTACTTTCATCAATAATAATGAATGCACCTGTCGCACGGTTAACACCATAACTATCGACCATCAACGGTTGTGCTAGTTTGAATGTTACGTGTGCAATATCGTTCATTTTCAGATCAGTAGTGGCTTGTTGTTCTAAAGTATTCACATCTACTTTGTACTGAATTGAGCCGACTTTAGCTTTAGATTCACGTGTTGTGTGACGCACGATGTAGGTGCGTGCCGTTGACATCGGTGTTTCAGATAGCCAGCACACAAAGGCATTAATCTGTTTTACCGGTTCTTGCGCTTCGCTTGATTTTACAATCATGTCGCCACGTGAAGTGTCGATTTCGTCTTCTAAAAGCAGGGTGACGCTTTGCTCGGTTGTAGCCGTCTGTAATTGCGCTTCACCTAACTGAATGGCTTTTACTTTTGATGTGTAGCCATTTGGCAATACAGTGACAGCATCACCAACAGAAATTTCACCTGATTCGATACGCCCCATAAAGCCGCGGAAGTCATGTAACTCAGGATTGTCAGAAGCGTGTGGACGGCAGACAAATTGCACCGGGAAGCGGAATGGTTCAGCGTGTTCTGAATGTGCTGGTGGTGTCGCTTCCAGAATTTCAATCATTGTTGGGCCTTTATACCAAGGCATACCATCCAGACGATCTACCAGCATATCACCGTTAAGTGCAGACATTGGAATAAAGCTGATATCGTGACCAGCCGCGATTTTGCTTTGTGCCAGACCAATTTCGTTAGCAAATGCCAAGTAGTCAGCACAGATTTTGTCATACACCGCTTGGTCGTAATTTACTAAGTCCATCTTGTTGACGGCAACCACAATGTGTGGGATCCCAACCAAGTGAGCGAGGTAAGAGTGGCGTCGTGTTTGCGTGAGTACACCTTTACGAGCATCAATTAAAATAATGGCTAAGTTAGCGGTTGATGCCGCTGTCACCATGTTACGTGTGTATTGCTCATGACCTGGCGCATCGGCAATGATGTATTTACGTGTACCCGTTGAGAAGTAACGGTAGGCCACGTCAATAGTAATGCCTTGTTCACGTTCTGCTTGCAGGCCGTCAGTCAGTAATGACAAGTCAACGGCTGTCAGGCCGCGCTTTTCTGACGTACGTGTCATTTGTGTCAGCGTGTCCGCCAGAATGGTTTTGGTGTCAAATAGCAGGCGGCCGATTAATGTGCTTTTACCATCATCTACGCTACCGCAAGTCATGAAGCGGAGCAGGCTGTCGTTGTGTTGTGTACTTACATTTTGCATATTAGAGCTGCTCATTAGAAATAGCCTTCTTTCTTACGTTGTTCCATACTTGCATCGGAGGTTTGGTCATCCAGACGCGTTGCGCCGCGCTCGGTAATGGTAGATGTTGCTGTTTCGAGTACGATTTTAGCAACGGTATCGGCATCGCTGATGACGGGTGCTGTGCAGCTGATGTCGCCTACAGTTCTGAAGCGCACTTGCATATCAATGATTTCTTCACCCGCTTTAACTAAGTTGGTGATCTCGCCATTAGCGAGTGGCACATTCACTGGCACGATAGAGCCGCCACGCATGACTACTGGGCGGTTATGTGCGAAGTAAATGCTAGGTAATGCCAATTTTTCACGTTCGATATATTGCCAAACGTCCATTTCTGTCCAGTTGGAAATAGGGAAGGCGCGAATGTTTTCGCCTTTGTGGGAGCGTGCGTTGTAAAGATTCCACAGTTCAGGGCGTTGATTTTTTGGATCCCATTGACCGAATTCATCGCGGAAACTCATGATGCGTTCTTTGGCGCGAGCTTTTTCTTCATCGCGGCGCGCACCACCGATACAGCAATCAAAACCAAACTCTTCAATCGCTTCAAGCAATGTGACAGATTGATGCTTATTGCGAGATTCATCCTCTGATTTCAATACTACGGTACCGCGCTTCATTGAATCTTCAACTGAACGTACGATGAGTCTTTCACCCAACTCAGCGGCACGTTGGTCACGGAAGTCGAGAACTTCTTGATAGTTGTGACCTGTATCAATGTGCATCAGCGGAAACGGGAAGCGGCCTGGACGGAAAGCCTTCTCAGCCAGACGTAGAATACATAGCGAGTCTTTGCCGCCTGAAAATAGCAATACTGGATTAGAGCATTGCCCAGCGACTTCGCGCAGAATGTAGATGGCTTCGGACTCGAGCCAATCTAGATGAGATAATGGTTGTTTAGTTGTCATTGTTTTAGATCTTAAGTGTTGAATCTTAAAGTTTGAATCTGAAAAGGTTTATTTCTTTACGTGTAGTCCGCATTCTTTATTCAGTGGATCTTCCCACCACCATCTGCCAGCACGTACGTCCTCACCCATCGCAATGGCGCGGGTACAAGGTGCACAGCCGATACTAGGATAAAACTGGTCATGCAGTTTGTTATATGGCACATTGAACATGCGAATGTACGCCCAAACTTCTTTCTCGGTCCAATTGCTTAAAGGGTTGAATTTTTCAAGTTTATTGCCTTCGTCAAACTGACGGAATGGCAAGTCAACACGCGTAGTTGATTGTTCTGCGCGCATGCCAGTCACCCAAGCTTTTTTGCCTTTTAATGCGCGTTGTAACGGTTCTACTTTGCGCATAAAGCAGCAGGCTTTGCGTAACTCGATGCTTTCGTAGAAAGCGTTGATGCCATTGGTTCTGACGTAGTTTTCTACTGGCTCTGCTTGCGGAAAGAAGAGCTTGAGTTTGGTGTTGTAGGTGCGCTCAGTTTCCGCAATCAGGTCATAGGTTTCAACCGGCAGGCGACCTGTGTCTAATGAGAATATTTCAATCGCCAGATTTTCACGCTGAATAATATCCGTTAACACCATGTCCTCAGCACCCATGCTATTGGCAAAGGTGATTTCATGCTGGTTGCCGAACTCTTGAATAGCCTCGTTTAATAAGGCAATCACTTGTGCGCGTTTTTGCTTAACAGAGGCTTGTAGTGCCTCTGTTAATTCAGGTGATGTGGCTGGATTGCTTGCCGCAGGCCGCAGCATAGAGACTTCACCGTTCACTTATGCGCTCCGATTTACTCTACGCCATACAGGCAGGCTGTCATCAACTGCACCTTGATAGGGCTGGTTAAAGTCAGTCAAGCTTTGTAGCGCTTCTACAGCATTTCTGTCGGCGCGAACCAAGTAACTGTCAAAGCCTGAGCGCTTTAAGAAATACAGTTGATCACGTAACACATCACCGAATGCACGTAATGTGTTGTTAAAGCCGTGGCGAGTGCGTAGCAGGTTACCGATGGTGAAAATGCGGCCGTCAGCAAAACGCTCTACATATACTGCAATCAATGGCAATACATTCAGGTTTTTTTCAGAGTTAGTCAGGTCTTCTAATAACTCATGTGTTGCAAGCCAAACACCAATCTCTTGTTTGGCAATACGGCTTGCCAAAGCGTCTTTACGCGCCAAGTAGACTGATAAAGGCACGATGACTTTACCTGTAGCAGGGATTTGTGTATTGGCAATTTGTTCTGCTGAAGTAGTCTTTTCACCAGTTAGTTTGAATAGCACCACTTTACCTGCTTGCTTGCGCACTTCCTGATCTGTTTTTGGCAACTCGACCAATGTCCAGTCATCAGCAACGATGGCATTTTTGTAGATTAAATTAGACATTTTTAGCCTCGCTTTTTGTTTCTTTTGCAGCGTAAACATGCGTTTTGAATGGCGCTACACCAAGGCGGCGAGCGGTATCAATAAACAGTTCTTCTGGGGTGCGTTCTTTCAGGTAAACATCGATTAAACGCTGCACCACGTCCGGCATTTCTTCAGCCGCAAAGGATGGGCCAATGACGCTGCCAATGCTGGCATTGTTACCTTGGCTGCCGCCAATAGTGACTTGATACCACTCTGAACCATCTTTATCTACACCTAAAATACCGATGTGGCCGATGTGATGGTGACCGCAGGCATTCATACAGCCTGAGATATTAAGTTCAATATCACCGATGTCGTGCAAGTAATCCAGGTTATCAAATTGCATTTGAATCGCTTGTGCAATTGGGATGCTCTTGGCATTGGCAAGTGAGCAAAAGTCACCGCCTGGGCAGCAAATAATGTCGGTCAGCAAGCCGATGTTGGGCGTTGCTAGACCATGCGCACGCGCTTTTTCCCATACGGCAAACAAGTCACCCAGTTTTACGTCAGCCAGAATCAAATTCTGCTCGTGTGAAACGCGTAACTCACCAAAGCTGTATTGTTCCGCCAAGTCGGCGACCACATGCATTTGCTCGGTAGTTGCATCGCCCGGCGCTTTGCCGTGCGGTTTCAATGATAGAGTAACTGCGCGATAACCCGCTTGCTTGTGAGCATGCACGCTGCGTTTTGCCCAAGCCGCAAATGCCGGATTAGCTGCAATGGCTACATCAAAGCTGGCATCTTGTGCAGGCAGATTTTCATAAGGCATTGCATCGAAGTGTTTAGCTACGCGTGCAAGTTCAGCTTCAGTGATGGTGTTCGGGTTGTCTTTAATGTGCAGCCACTCAGCCTCAACCTGTTTGCGGAACTCATCAATACCTAGTGCTTTTACCAAGATTTTGATACGCGCTTTGTATATATTGTCGCGACGACCATGCATGTTATACACACGGATGACAGCCTCGCAATAGGTGAGGGCGTGTTGCCACTCGAGGTGCTCGTTAATCACAGAGCCTAAGATAGGTGTGCGCCCCAAGCCGCCGCCAACCCAAACCTTAATCGCGACCTTGTTTTCTGCATCACGATAAAATTCCATGCCGATGTCATGCATCTGCACCACGGCACGGTCTTGCTTGGTGCCTGAAACTGCAATTTTGAATTTACGTGGCAAGAGTGCGAACTCTGGGTGGAAGGTGCTCCATTGGCGCATGACTTCAGCCATGGCGCGTGGATCAACCACTTCATCCGGTGCAACACCTGCAAATTGATCTGTAGTGATGTTACGAATGCAATTGCCAGATGTTTGAATGGCGTGCATTTCAACCGTAGCAAGCTCGGCCAGAATCTCCGGCACGTCTTCAAGTTTAGGCCAGTTAAGTTGCAAGTTTTGACGTGTGCTGAAATGACCGTAGCTATGGTCATATTTCTGTGCAATATCACCTAATTTGCGTAATTGTTTGCTGGATAGCATACCGTAAGGTACGGCAATACGTAGCATCGGTGCTTGGCGCTGAATGTACAGGCCATTTTGTAAACGTAGTGGACGGAACTCATCTTCTGAGAGCTCCCCAGCTAAATAGCGACGTGTTTGATCGCGGTATTGAGCGACGCGTTCGTCGACAAGTTGTTGGTCTATTTCATCATACTTATACATTTTATGCTTTTCTTAACTCGAATATAAATTGCTTGCAACATGCCATTTTAATGGAAAACCAGTTTTAAGCCCACAAAAATCAGTATCATCGCCAATGCAATGCGCACCCAGTGTTCGGCAACTTTTGAACTTAAGTGGCTGCCGATCCAAATGCCCGGCACTGAACCCAGTAAAAGTGTGCCGAGCAGGCCGTAATCTACAGTGCCTATGCTGGCATGACCCAAACCTGCAACTAAAGTCAGAGGTACCGCATGTGCGATGTCAGACCCGATAATGGTGTTAATTGATCTGTTTGGGTAAATGATTAACAGCGCAGTAACACCCAACGCACCCGCACCAACTGATGTGAGTGTTACTAAAAAGCCTAAAATGATGCCCAGAATGACTGTTAAATAAGGTGTCCATTTAGCATTGATTAGATGTTCTTTTTTAGAGAATGTTCTCAGCTGGTTGCGAAATAGCACAGATAGTGATGTCACTAATAAGGCGATACCTAACCAGAACTTAATAGAGCTTACTGCCGCATCAGATGCAATATCCATGTGCTTCAGATTAAGCGTTGTTAAAATGGAGGCAGGTACACTGCCGTAGGCCAAATGCCGTACAATCTTCCATTCAATATTGCCTAGTTTGCCGTGCGCCAAAATACCGGCAGATTTGGTCACGGATGCGTAGAGTAAATCTGTACCTACGGCTAACGCGGGTTTGACGTGAAAAAATAATACGAGTATAGGCGTCATGAGTGAGCCGCCGCCTACGCCTGTTAATCCAACCAGCATGCCAACTACAAAGCCGGCAACTATATAACCAAATTCCATATGGAGTATCCGTTAGTTTATAAATTGCTTCTAAATCTGCTTAAAAAAGCATTCTAAAAGTATTTTATTATTAAGCTGCGCACTATATCAGTTATCAAATGGTTGTTTTAGAATATGTTATTCTATGCATATATGCTTTAGTTATAAGTTAAACGTGTTTATTTAAGCGAGCTGTTCACCCTATGAAACTACATCAATTACGATATCTGCATGAAGTTGCACACCAGAATCTGAATATTACTAATGCGGCGGAGGCTTTATATACCTCACAGCCAGGGGTGAGTAAGCAGATTCAGCTCTTTGAAGAAGAAATTGGCTTGCAGATATTTCAGCGCAATGGCAAACGCTTGACAGGTATTACCGAGCCGGGCGAGAAAATTTTAACTTTGGCCGCTAAAGTCATTCGTGATGTGGAAAATATCAAGCGCGTGGCGGATGAGTTTGGTAATGTGGAAACGGGCACTTTGACTATTGCCACAACGCATACGCAAGCACGCTATAAATTACCGGCGGCGGTTAAAAGTTTCATGAGCAATTACCCACAAGTAAGGTTGAATATTCACCAAGGCAATCCTTTACAAGTCGCAGAGCAGGTGGCGAGTGGTGAGGCAGATATTGGCATTGCGACAGAATCTATTGGCAGCTTTGAGAGCTTGTTATGTCTGCCTTGTTATCAGTGGAATCGCTGCGTAGTCGTGCCGAAAGACCACCCGTTGTTGACAGACGGATTGCTGACGCTAGAGAAGTTGGCGTCTTATCCATTGATTACTTATGACTTTGCCTTTACCGGCGGCACCTTGGTTTCCAAAATATTTAGTGATGCGGGTTTGTCACCTAACGTGGTACTCACGGCGATTGATGCGGATGTGATTAAAACTTACGTGACTTTAGGTCTAGGTGTGGGCTTGCTAGCTAATATGGCATACGATCCAGAGCGCGACGCACATTTGGTGAGAATTGATGTGAGTCATTTGTTCCCAGATAGCACCACTTATTTAGGCGTACGTAAAGACGCATTCTTGCGTAGCTATATGTATGGTTTTATAGAGTTGATCGCGCCACATTTTAATCGTGCTGCGGTGAATGCTGCATTAAAAGTGAGTTCATAATAACGTTTCAATGTAGGAGGTTGTTGGATGACTAAGGCGTTTTTGATTTTAAGTCTGTTATTGACACTCAATGCTTGCAGCACGGTGAAGCCTGTTGCTACGATTACGCCGCAACTTATTGGTACTGTTAAAAGCGGTATGCCAGCAATTGACCCGACTACAGGGATATATGAGTTACCAGTGCATGACGGCGTGAGTTATCAGGATGTGATTGATAGCTTAAAAAGTGTTTCTGAGGGCATGAACTTTGTGAACCCGGCCAACTTTCCGATAGGCGAACATATTCAAAAACGTGGCATTGATCCGCAAGGGATTAAAGAAGTACGCAGCTTTTGCAGTTTGAGCTTAGGTACAGATATTTTTCTGGATCACCCTGAGTTTCTTGTATTCGCGCCGTGCCGTATTGCCATTTATGAAAAGCCGGACGCAAAGCAAAAAATGCGCTTATTCATTGGATTGGCACGACCAACCTTTGATTTGAAAAGCATTAAGAACCCAACCGTAAGAGCGCAAAAAGCGGCACAAGAACTGGAAACAACTTTGCTGGAAATCATGGATAAAGCCAGTAAGGGTGATCTTTAAGCTGGATTGGCATGCATAAGCCCAGACAAAGCAGAACCGAATAACCAAGCACACAAAATAAACTAAAGTTTAAATAATTAGAAAGCGCGTATGTCAGAACCAATATTGATTGCCAAAAATAAAGATACCTCAAGCTTTCTGTTACCAAAGATGGCTAATCGTCATGGCTTGATTGCTGGTGCAACCGGCACAGGTAAAACCGTCAC
>JAZJYS010000004.1:0-8679 GCA_040390265.1 Pseudomonadota bacterium
CCGGCAAACCCGCCTCGCCACGTGAAGTAATAGCCGTAAGAGCAACATTAGGATGTACACTCAACAGGCGCAACAACTCTACCCCCGTATAGCCGGTGCCTCCAACAATACCTACTTTTAGTTTTTTATTAGTCATAGTCTAATCATAACAAAACATGTCTTTAAGTTTACCAACATACTAAGCATGCCGTGAAAATAAAAAAGGCCGCATTAGCGACCTTTTTCAACTTCAACCGCCCAATATTGATGCTTGGGAAATTAACGTTTAGAGAATTGTTTACGACGGCGCGCTTTACGTAAACCAACTTTCTTACGCTCAACTTCACGTGCATCACGTGTTACAAAGCCTGCATGTGACAATGCGCTTTTCAATGTAGCATCAAAGTCAATCAGAGCACGTGTAATACCATGACGAACTGCACCAGCTTGACCAGACTCACCGCCACCAATCACGTTTACCATGATATCGAAGCTAGTTAGATTGTTAGTCAATTCTAGTGGTTGACGCAAAATCATACGTGCAGTTACACGTGAGAAATACTCATCAACTGGCTTATCGTTCACAACGATATTGCCTTTACCTGATTTCAGAAACACGCGCGCTACTGAACTCTTGCGGCGGCCTGTACCATAATTATATTTACCAATCATTTTTATGTCCTTAGATTGTCAATGGTTGCGGTTGTTGCGCCGCGTGCTCATGCTTGTCGCCAGCATAAACTTTCATCTTTTTAATCATTGCGTAACCCAATGGGCCTTTTGGTAACATGCCTTTTACTGCTTTTTCTAAAGCGCGACCAGGAAAACGATCCTGCATTTTAGAGAATGTAGTAGTGCTGATACCACCTGGATAACCAGAGTGACTATGGTAAAGCTTACCATCAGCCTTGTTACCAGTGACTTTTAATTTGTCGGCGTTAATCACGACAATATAATCACCAGTATCAACGTGAGGTGTGTAAATGGTTTTATGTTTACCGCGTAAACGGTGTGCAACTGCGCTAGCTAAACGGCCTAACACTAGGTCTGTGGCATCAACCACAAACCAATCGCGCTTCACTTCATGTGATTTTGCTGAAAAGGTTTTCATCGTATTACCAATACTGTGAGCTAAAAAAATTAAGAGGCGGATTTTATGCCGAACCAGAGTGCTTTGTCAAACATTATGTTGCGCTTTATGCTCTGATTTCGATTTAAATTCAATATTATTTACTTGAGATTCCTGCACGACTCAGGACTAAGAGCAATCGCATAACTCAATAAGTGTTCGCAGTATGCACTAAAAATTAAACTAATGTAGAAAAAACGCCATATTGATTAGCTTATCATTCGCTTAATTACATGATTTTGCACAGTTTATGCTAGGATACCAATATCAGCCTTATATATAGCTGCATAGCCACTCAACATAATTGAGTAAAAAGCGCGTGTGAACACTAAATCATTCGACAATCAATAAATTCAAAGTGAGTACCGTGTTAAGGATTTTCACCCTTTTATTACTATCAATCCCCAACTTAAGCTTCGCTTTAGGTCTCGGTGATATTGATCTGAAATCAAATCTTGGCGAACCCTTCTTTGCTAAAGTCATGATTACTGACGTTGACTCAGCGCCAGACGCAGCCTGCTTTTCAGCAATGGACAACAACGACCCACCAGCCTTCAAAAAGGCACATATTGTCATAAAAAGTATTAACGACAGCCACCAACTCAGCATCACCACCAATGAAGCTATTACTGAACCCATCATCAATTTACGGGTTTCCATTCATTGTGAGCCAAATTTAAACCGTGAATATGTCCTGTTACTTGACCCAGCTTCAATTACAAATACTGAAAAAACTTCTGCGCCCGCAGCGCCAACTGCTCAGGTGAAGGCTATAGATCAATCCAAACCCAAGAATAATTCACACGCATTAAAATCTCAGCCTCAAGCATTAAATAAAGTTGAGACGACGCCGATAGCTGAAAATTCGGCAGAGAATAATATCAGCAACAAAAAGATAACCAAAAAGAATCGTAGCAGAGCATCTACTACCGACAGTAATTTGATGGAAGCCTATGTCGGCAAACAACAAACCATTCAACCAAAATCTGCGTCAGAAATTAAAATTGGCACAAATGAGATTAATCGCAACTCCTCTATAGACAAGCCTCACCTCATCATATCTGGCGGCAGCACCAATTCAGCCTCGAATATGCCGAACCTATCCCTACGTTTAGAAACACAACTTGATCTAAATCGAGCCGAAATCGCACCTGCGCCACTAACCGCAGCAGATGCTGCTGACGAAGTGACCGTGATGGCGAACCGTTTAGCGCACCTTGAAAAACAAATTATTGGCTTGCAGACCCAGAATGCTCTCCTGCGAAATGAGGCTGAAAAAGCCAAAAGCACTGAGTTACATTCAGCAGACCAAGATTTTAATTGGATGAAAGATCTGCCTATCATTCTTGGTATTGTTTTAATAACAGGCATCGTGTCTGCCGGCGTATGGCTACGTAGGAAAATTTTACGCAAACGCCTATATAAACAACATGACAACTGGTTTGATACAGACAAAAGTAAAAAACCAGATAACTTACCAAAAAGCGATATTCTTATTTCTGACGAAAACATCTTTAATGAGAGTTCGTCGCCAAAAACCAATAGCGACGATATTGATGATGATCAGTTTACCAATAAAAGTCGAAACGGATTTTTTCCATACCCTACCGCATTCACCGTCACAGAAACTGATAGCAGCGAGAACGTACTAGATCATGCGGAGGTATTTCTAGCACATGACAGGCCGGCAATGGCTATTCAGCTACTACAAAACCACCTCGTGGACTTACCCGTTGAGTCTCCAGAAATCTGGCTAAAACTCATTAATCTTTTAGCAAGTGAAGGTACAGAAGCTGAATACGATAATGCCGTGACTGCATGCAAGCAGTTCTTTAATGTCAAACTACCAAAATTTTCCGATGCCTCTACAGAGGATCAATCCACCATTGAAGACTATCCGCATATCATCGCGAGACTACAAGATGTCTGGGGATCAGAGTTTGCCGTTGAGTTTCTGAACGACTTAATTTTCAACAAGCAGTCACAGCCAAGAGAAGGCTTTGGGCGTAAAACATTTGAAGAGCTGTTTTTTCTGAAACAAATTGCCATTTCACTTCACGCATCCAACAAATCAAGTGTAAAACCCAATCAACCAGACGAAACCAAACCAGCCTTAACAACGATGGATTTCGACGTAATGGATTCCAGCCAAGAACATTCTAGTCAAAATGAAATGGACTATGGCATGACTGTCGACATTGCCCCTAAAGAGAAAAGCACGACCTCCTCTATAGACCGCAACTCACTTCAAGACAAATTAACTGCCGAGTCATTCCTAAACGCTCCAGATGCATCAGAAAACGAAATCGAGCTATTTTTTACTACGACTAAGAAAGCTGACACACAAAACGTGTCACCACAGCCTGCACCTAGCTTAAACGCCACGCTCAAAGCCGAAGAAATAGATTTCTCAGACTTTTTAACAGAAATGACCACTGACCCTGCCCCAGAAGTGATCTTCCCTGAGACATCCTCACAAGATGAAGAATTAACACTGACTAGCCATGTCATTGCGAATAAAACTCAAGAAGTCATACAAGAGCTGGAAATTGCAGAAAACAAGCCTGAGGAAGCTGACGAGAAAGCTCGCACAGCACCTCTCATGATTGAGTGGGAATTACCAAAACTAGGAAAAGAGTAATTAACGCTAAAGAACATTAAGTCATGAATACTCTCTAGACTCTAAAGTTAAATCCAATAATGCGCAGCTACCCCAGAAAGAACTGAGAAACCAAACCAGTTGTTATCTAAAAATGCTTTAAAACAATTGGATTTTTCACGAGTTCTAATCAAGAAATAGTGCCGAACCGCAACCGCTGCAGCGACACTTAAACCAATATAGTAATAAACACCCAACAACAGCCAATTTCCAGCTAGGATTAACAGCGCTATCGTTAGCGCATAACAAATCATCACCGCAACCACATCAAGCCGACCAAAAGTAATAGCCGATGATTTAATGCCAATTTTCAAATCATCATCCCGATCTACCATGGCATATTCTGTGTCATACGCTACCGCCCAAAATACATTCGCCAGCAATAAAACCCATGCAATAGATGGAATAAAACCATTAATCGCTGCAAAAGCCATTGGAATACCAAAGCCAAAAGCGATACCTAAATAAGCTTGTGGAATCGCTAAAAACCGCTTTGTCAGCGGATAGCTTGCGGCCAGAAACATCGCCAGTACGGACAACTTAATTGTAAGGAGGTTAAGAAACAACACCAGCCCAAATGCCGTCAAACTTAAAATTGCAGCTAAGACATAAGCCTCTTTTTTACTGACTGCATCACTCACTAAAGGTCGATGCTGGGTACGCTCAACCAGCCCGTCATATTTACTATCGGCAATATCGTTCATCACGCAGCCTGCACTGCGCATTAACACAGCTCCCGTCACGAACACCAAAACAATAATCCAGTCTGGCTTGCCGCGGCCTGCAATCAATAGCGCACATAAAGTTGGCCACAACAGCAATAGAATACCAATCGGCTTATCTAAACGCATTAAGCGCTCATATGCATCTAATTTTCGAATCATAATTTGACGATTTATCATAAGAATTATTTGAACAACTCGGGCAGAAATACTTCTGTTACTAGCATATGGGCGCAATCTAGACTAAACACCGATCGCCTTGCCCATAGAAAAGCTGGCGGATTATTCAGGTGCTGAATAGCATGTTGATACAAAGGATGCTGACGTGATAATTTTTTATAGCTCAAGGCAGTTCGCTTCACTTGCTTGTTAGCAAACAAACTTGCCCCCAACGGTCTATTGCCAAGGCGAGTCAACCCAAGCCAGCGGCCACGCAAACTTTCACGCGGCAACACGCTATGCGCAAACACAACGGCCTGCTGATTGCCCTGTAACTGCACTTCACGAATCAATGCTTTTTTATATGCCGGAATATTTAATGGCGCAACTTCATCAAACAATGGTTTAGCATAGACCACAGAGACCAGCTTAACGGTAAAATCAGCATAATGCTGCCGTAAACGCTGTGTCAAAGAACCACTATTGATAAGCCATCGATGATTCTGACCGCTCTGCACTGGTTTTTTTAGCCACGAAGAGCGCTGATATTGATTTGAATGATACGTTTTCACCAAAAAATTATGCCACATAAACTAAAAGATTGACTTGAATATTCTGTTTAAAATACAGATGATTTAACTTAACAATCTAACTACAACGATCAAGCTTATTTCAATAATAAAAAATTTAATTAACAAAAACAAATACCTGCAACACCGCTAAACTCGACTGTTTTTCTGCTAATATCCCGACATGCGCGCGCACATCAACTTCAACAGCATCACCACCCGCTTGGTTTTACTTGGCGTGACGCTACTCATCGCAGGTGCGCTCAGCAGAATTTTTTTACTCGCGGACTTTCTACGCGACGACATCACTACCCTGACCTCGTCCCAACTTGTATCGTTAGCTAACTACGTAGCAAAAGACATTGACCACGACATTGTCGAGCGCCGAGATTTTCTTGAGCGCGTTACGGCAAAGTTACCACTAGCGTTATTAGAAAATCCTTCGCAATTACGCACATGGCTAGGTGAGCGCCAAGAAATCAACCCATTGTTTTCAGAGGGATTAATCGTCATCAGCGCCTCCGGCAAGGCACTTACGGGCTATCCTGAGTCTCCAGAAAATATAAATGGCTCTTACGTAAATGACGATTATTTTCAGCACGCCATGCAAGGCAAATTTGCCATTGGCAGAGCTTTCATGGATAGCGCTTCCCAGATGCCAATATTGCCGATGAGCATGCCTGTGCGTGATAACACAGGAAAAATATTAGCCGTGCTCGTAGGCATATCGGCCCTACATTCCCAAAACTTTCTGGATGCACTTTACACCGCGCGGATAGGCTCTACAGGCGGTTTATTATTGATTTCACCTCACGAAAAACTATTCGTTAGCGCAACAGACCCAAGCATGGCATTAAAACCAACACCAAAAGAAGGGGTGAATAAGCTACACGATCAAGCCATGAAGGGCTTTCGTGGTGTAGGGATAACAGTCAATGCGCGTGGTATAGAGGAGTTAGCTGCGTTCGCATCAGTCAAGAATAGTGATTGGTTTGTCGTAGCCAGATTGCCTACCAAAGAAGCATTTGCACCCGTTAATCATCTACGCAACTTTATTATTAAAAATACCGCAATCATCATACCAATTTTCTTTTTATTCATGGTGTTGGTACTGCGCCGCGTGATGCGTCCACTCATGAGTGCTGCACGCCATGCCGATCAAATGACACATGGCAAGATCGCCTTTGCACCGCTACCTGTAGTTAGAAATGATGAGGTAGGCCATTTAACGCAGGCATTCAATGGTGTTCTATCAAAACTGCTCGAAAGCCGTGCAGAACTACAACACATTGCACATCATGACGCATTGACCAGACTACCCAACCGCCAGTTATTGGCGGATCGCATGAAGCAGGCACTGGCGCGGGCGCAACGTAATCAGGGACAAGTAGCCATACTCTTCCTTGATCTTGATGGCTTCAAACCCATCAACGATGAATTGGGCCACAAAGCAGGCGACACGGCCTTACGCGAGGTTGCCAACAGATTAGGCGATATCGTCAGACGCGAAGATACATTAGCGCGCGTCGGCGGTGATGAGTTTGTGATTTTACTATCCGACCTGCATGAAAGTGCTAGGGATACAGCTGAATTAGTGGCAAAAAAATGTCTGGCTGCATTCAATCAGCCATTTATGATTCACGACAACTCTTGCCTGCTTGGCACTTCAATCGGCATTGCGATTGGTGATGGTGATTGCAGCATAGACAGGCTATTGATTGCTGCCGATCACGCCATGTACAAAGCTAAAGAGGCTGGACGGAGACAGTTCTATTGGGCAGATGAGTGTTCCACCTGCCCCTCAAAAAATCATCCATCGGACTGTCGTGTCCATATTGCGAACACCCACACGACTGAATAATAGCAAGCTGAACTAGCCTGCTATTAAATGCATCAGCTAGACTTTAACTAAGTCCCCAACACCTCCCATCCAACGATCCAGATGTTTTTCAACTTCGGCTGGGTAGTCTTTTAACAGCTTGTCAGCCATTGCTTTAGCCGCTTCTAATAAATCAGCATCGCGCTCCAAATCTGCGATTTTCAACATGGGCACACCGCTTTGTCGCACACCTAGAAACTCACCAGGTCCACGCAAGTGCAAATCGGCTTGCGCAATGGCAAAGCCGTCATTACTTTCGTAGATCACTTTCAAGCGCGCACGTGCCAATTCGCTTAATCGATGGTCGGACATTTGATTTTGATAAAGCAAAATACAGGTGCTTTTTGCGGCACCTCGCCCAACACGACCACGCAATTGGTGTAGCTGGCTGAGACCCATCCGTTCTGCATGCTCAATCACCATCAGGCTAGCATTAGGCACATCGACGCCCACCTCAATCACTGTCGTTGCCACCAACAACTGTAATTCGCCAGCACTGAATGCTGCCATCACCGCCTGCTTTTCTGCCGGCTTCATGCGTCCATGTACCAGCCCGACTCTCAGCTCTGGAAATTCAGTTTGCATCAAAGCGTAGGTGTCATTCGCCGTTTGTAGCTGCAACACCTCAGACTCTTCAATCAACGGACATACCCAATAGGCCTGATTGCCCTGCAAACAGGCCTCACGCACGCGCTGTAGAATTTCGTCACGACGAGTATCAGCAACCAGCTTGGTCACGATAGGCGAGCGCCCAGGGGGTAATTCGTCAATCACAGAAACATCCAGATCTGCGTAATAGCTCATGGATAAAGTACGTGGAATCGGTGTGGCCGTCATCATGAGTTGATGCGGCTCAGGCTGACCTTTCTGGCGCAAGGCCAAGCGCTGCTGCACGCCGAAACGATGCTGCTCATCAATGATTGCCAGTCCGAGCTTTTTAAATTGCACTGCATCCTGAAACAATGCGTGCGTACCTATTACTAGCTGCGCTTCACCGCTTGCTATCTTAGCCAACGCCACATCGCGCTCTTTCTTGGGCTGACTACCCGTTAGCCATGCTATTTGTATATTCAATGGTGTCAGCCAGCTCAGCATTTTTCGATAATGCTGCTCCGCGAGAATTTCTGTAGGCGCCATCAACGCCACCTGCCAGCCACTTTCTATACTTTGCAAAGCCGCCATACACGCCACGATAGTTTTGCCACTACCCACATCGCCCTGCAACAGCCTTTGCATGGGATGTGGCTGCGTTAAATCCCGCTCAATTTCTATAGCGACTTTTTGTTGTGCCTGCGTTAACGCAAATGGCAGGCTTTTAAGTAACGCTGACACTAGATTTTTAGACGCTTTAAATTGCGGCGCATCCACACTGCGGCGACGCGCATAATGCTTACGCATCGAAAGCTGCTGTGCGAGCAACTCATCCAAGGCCAGTCGGCGCCAGTGTGGCGTGACTTTATTTTCTAGTGCCTGTAAATCAACATCGGGGGGCGGCGTATGTAGCGCATGCAAACTGGCTGAAAAACTAGGTAATGGATAACGTCCAATATGTTGATACAAGCTAGCAGGCAAGGTTTCAGCAA
>JAZJYS010000004.1:8779-11512 GCA_040390265.1 Pseudomonadota bacterium
GGTAATGGATAACGTCCAATATGTTGATACAAGCTAGCAGGCAAGGTTTCAGCAAGCGCATCTTGCGACAATACGCCTTGCTTGAGCACGACAGCTATCGCCTTGCGCAAACTTGCCTGTGTGAGCCCAGCCACCGTGGGATAGACTGGCGTCAAGGTTTCTGACACCACCGTTTTCTCACCTACGGCTTTACAGGTAGGATGCACCATTTCATAGCCAAAGTAGCCAGTACGCACTTCGCCATAAACACGTAGCTTGGTACCGACTTTAAGTGCAGCAATTTGACTTGGGTAGAAATTCAGAAAGCGTAAAGTCAGCTGACCACTCGCATCCTCCAGCCTTGCAATCAAAGCCTTACGCGGCTTGTAGCTGACCTCTGCATGCACAATTTCCCCTTCAACCTGAGCGGACTCCCCAGCACGCAGATCGCGCACAGAAGTCATGTGCGTTTCGTCAATGTATCGCAGCGGTAAATGCAGCAATAACGATTGAATATTGCTAATACCAAGCTTGCTTAGATTGGCTAGCAAAGGCTTGCTGAAAGCCTTGATGTCAGAGAGTTGAACCAAAAACAACTAAACCGCTTAAATTAGCCAGAGGTAAAATCAGCTCTCACCTCCAGCCAACACCCTTAACCAATCACCATCACACCATCAGCTTCGACCAAAGCTGCACGTGGCAATGACGCCACACCCACTGCGGCACGTGCCGGGTAAGGTTGAGTGAAGTATTCAGCCATGATGGTGTTCACTAGCACAAAGTGCGTTAAATCGGTTAAGTAGATATTCAGCTTGACGACATTTGCCAAACTGCCGCCAGCCGCTTCAGTGACAGCCTTTAAATTAGTGAATACTCGATGAATTTGCGCTTCAATGCTTTCTACCATTTGCATAGTCGCTGGGTCTAAACCAATTTGACCGGACAAATAAACCGTATTACCCACTTTTACTGCTTGTGAGTAAGTACCGATTGCCGCTGGTGCGCCATTGGTTTGAATGATTTCTTTTGTAATAGATGGAGTTGTCATGACGCCAGTTCTCTTAGTTAATGGTCACAGTGTTGGTTGTGACAGTTGATAAAAAATTATTGATTCGTTGGTTTTGCTGTATTGCCGGCAACATTCACTTTAGCGCGATTAATACGTACCACATCAGGAATCTTACGCAAGCCACGCATTAAATCCGCCAAATGAATTCGGTCTCTCACCTGCACAGTAAAGTACAGATTTGAATAAGCACTGCCATCTGAATCTTCCACACTCACATTGTCAATGTTAGATCCAGCATCGGCAATACCCGATGCAATTTTTGCCAACATGCCAGGTTGATTGGCTACGGTTAAATTCAGATTGGTTTTAAATAAGCGCGCGCTTTCTGGCTCCCACTCCACATCCAGCCACTTGTCGGGGTCTAGCTTGAATTTACCGACACTAGGACAATCATGGGTATGGATAATCAAACCTTTGTCTTTATTGATAAAACCTAAAATCGGGTCACCTGGAATCGGTCGGCAGCATTTTGCAAACTGAACCGCCATCCCTTCAGTGCCGCGAATGGTAATGGTATCAAGCGACTTAACTGGTTTGGTATGTTTTTCTACATGATCATCTGTCATGGCTAACAACTGATGTGCCACCATCACATTTTGACGTTTACCTAGGCCGATATCAGACAAAATCTCTTCTTTCGTCTTCAGGCCATAATCGCGAATCAGTTTTTGCCAATGCGCTTCTTCAATACTGCTAGGCTCTATATGTAAGGCACGCAATGCCTGATTCAGCATGCGCTCACCAAGATGCCCTGATTCCGTTGACTGTTGCGACTTCAGGAAATGACGAATATGTGCGCGGGCACGGCCTGTGATCACATAATTCAACCATGCCGGATTCGGCTTGGCGAGAGCGCCAGTAATAATTTCCACATGGTCACCGTTATGCAACTCGGTACGCAATGGCGCCAATTCTTGATTGATACGCACCGCCACGCAGGCATTGCCAATGCCTGAATGCACTGCATAAGCAAAATCAACGGCGGTCGCACCTTTCGGTAAGGCCAGAATTTTGCCTTTGGGTGTGAATACGTAGACCTCATCCGGGAATAAATCAATTTTAAGATGTTCAAGAAAATCGAGCGAATCACTGCTCTCGCTCTGAATCTCTAACAGGCGCTGCAACCACTGATGTGTTTGTTGCTGCAACGCACTCAGCTGAGCATCGCTGGATTTGTATAGCCAGTGGGCAGCCACACCAGCATCGGCAATATTGTGCATTGTTGAACTGCGAATTTGCACTTCTATCGGCGTACCAAATGGACCAAGCAGGGTGGTGTGTAAAGACTGATAGCCATTGGCTTTAGGTACTGCAATATAATCTTTGAATTTGGTAGAAATAGGCTTGTACAGTGCATGCAAAGCACCTAAAGCGTAATAACAACTAGGCAGGTCTTTAACGACCACCCTGAAACCATAAATGTCATACACTTGCGAAAAAGGCGTGGCCTTGCTCGTCATTTTCTTATAAATACTATACAGATGCTTTTCTCGACCAGAAACTTCAGCATCAATGCCCATACTGACTAGCTGCTGTTTGATAGACTCCAGTATCTTGCTCACCACCTCTTTACGATTGCCACGTGCCGCCATAATGGCTTTCGATATGGCATTAAAGCGCATGGGATACAAATACTGAAAGCTTAAATCCTCTAGTGACTGATAAATAGCATTCAGACCGAGCCG
>JAZJYS010000005.1:0-3845 GCA_040390265.1 Pseudomonadota bacterium
TGGTGGGATGGCCAAGCTTTTGATAGAATTTTAGCAGATGTGCCATGCTCGGCCTCTGGTATTGTGCGTCGGCATGTGGATATTAAATGGTTGCGACGTGAGGCGGATATTGCTTCATTTACGGCGCAGCAAGCTAAGATTTTGCCCAACTTATGGCAAATGTTAGCCAAGGGTGGCAAGTTGCTTTATGTCACGTGCTCAGTGTTTCATGAAGAGAATCAGGGGCAAGTGGACAAATTCTTACAAAATAACGCGGATGCGGTGCAATTGCCATTCACATTGCCACAAGCGCAATCTCATACTGAAATTACGCAGATGAATGGGCAGCTTGTTCCATCAAATGCACATGATGGCTTCTTCTATGCCTTACTACAAAAAAATTAAACAATTACTGTGCGCGTGTTTACTCGGCCTGTTGGCGATGAGTGCTGCAAGTGTCTACGCCGCTGGCAATAGTAGTTTGGTGATTGAAAATGCTGAGCTGCTATTGCAGGACGACGGCTACGAGTTAAATGCCGATGTTGATATCAAGTTTAACCCTGAGATTGAGCGAGCGATTATTAAAGGATTCGAGCTTAATTTTTTAGTTGAATTTCAACTGGTATCGCCAAGAAAATATTGGTTTGATGATGAAATCGTGACGGTCACGCATCCTGTGACGCTGAGCTATCATGCGCTCTCCAGACAATATCTTTTGATGCGTGGTGATCAGCAAAAAGTATTTGCTACTTTAGAAGAGGCAAAGCAGGCGTTATCAGAAATTCGTGATGTTAAAGTGTTGCAAAAATCAGATATTGAAAAAGGCGAACCATACAAAGCCATCTTGCTCATGCGTCTGGATCACTCGAAACTACCAAAAGCCTTGCAGGTCGAGACCATAGGTTCAGACGAATGGAAGATACATTCCCAACGTTTTGAATGGGTGCCTAATTTCTCCAAGCTTGAATCAGCCAAATGAAATATGTTGTATTAATCAGTGCGACGTTAGGCGCTTTTTTACTGTACTTGCTATCTAATGCCAGTGCTAATACTGCCGCATCAGGTGAGTATTACACGTTACTGGTCACGCTGAATGTCGTTTTAGCGGTTTTTCTGGTGGTGTTGATTGGCGCGCAACTGTTTAGTTTGTATCGGAAAATCCGTGCTCAAGTGATGGGTAGCCGTTTTACATTACGGCTATTGGCAACATTTGCGCTGATGGCGATTATTCCTGGATTAATCGTGTACTTGGTGTCGGTTAACTTTTTGACGCGCTCTATTGAGTCCTGGTTTAACGTCAAGGTCGAGTCGGCTTTGGAAGGCGGTTTGAATCTAGGCCGCACCGCTTTGGATATTATGTTGGCAGACGTGAAAGAAAAGGGTGAAAGTATGGCGACTAACTTAGCCTTTCAGCCCGAAAATACACACTTTGCCATGCTGAATGATTTGCGTGAGAAAAGCGGCATTCAAGATGCTACTTTGCTTTCTCTTCAAGGCAGAATTCTGGCGGTATCCAGTAGCGACTCGAGTAGCTTTTTGCCTGAGTTGCCGAGCGTGGCGCAGTTAAGGCAGGCACGGCAGCGCATATATGGCAGCATTGAGCCGATTGAAGGCAAGGGCTTGTATTTGCGCGTACTCGCGCCAGTGACGGTGCAGGAGTTGTCTGGCGAAACGCGTATTTTACAGTTGCTGCAACCTGTTCCCAAAACACTGGCTGCAACTGCCGAAGCGGTGCAGGACGTATATCAGGACTATCAGCAACTTTCTTATAGTAGGACTTCATTGCGCGAAGTATTTGCACTCACACTGACTTTGGTGATGATGCTGGCCATGCTGACCGCAGTTGCGATTGCATTTGTGCTGAGTCGTAGGCTGTCAGCACCATTAACCGTGTTGGCTGAGGGAACTAAAGCGATTGCCAGTGGTGATTACAGCATTGTATTGCCTGAGCATGGCAAAGATGAGCTGGGTGTATTGGTAAAGTCATTTAACAGTATGACGCGGCAACTGGCTGAGGCGATTAAAACGGCTGACAGAAATCGGGCGCGTGTAGAAGCTGCGCATGGATATTTGGAAACAATCTTGGCGCATTTGTCATCAGGTGTATTGGCGTTGAATGAGCGCGCTGAATTGCGCACGTTTAATCAGGCGGCAGCTACAATCTTAGGCGTGAAGCTTGAAGGTTGCATTGGCTTGACCCTAGAACAAATGATTGCCAAACAAGGTAGGTTAGAGAGTCTCTTTCTTACGATTGTTGATAATTTGAAGTTAGATGTTCTGAAATCAGAAAACGCCCAGTTAGCTAACTCGCAATCAGGTGTGTTGCAGTCTAATGGTTCGCAAAAGAATGATATGCAAACGCAAGTGGAACTTACCAATGCGCAAGGTAAACAAATTTTAGTCGTGCGTGGCACGCGCCTGCCAGATGGCGGATACGTGGTGGTATTTGATGACGCCACGACCATGGTGCAAGCACAGCGAGATGCTGCTTGGGGTGAAGTGGCTAGGCGCTTGGCACATGAAATCAAAAATCCGCTAACCCCGATTCAGCTGTCGGCGGAGCGCATGGCGCATAAGTTGCAGCATAAATTAGATGCTGCCGATGCGGAAATACTACAACGCTCGACGGAAACGATAGTGAACCAGGTCGATGCCATGAAAAAAATGGTGAATGAATTTAGCGAATATGCGCGCTCACCAGCGCCGCAGTTGCAACGTTTGGATTTAAATACATTGATTCACGAAGTGATGTCGTTTTACGATTTGCCGGGTATTAAGACTGAACTATCGTTAGCCAAGCAAGCGTGCATGATTCAAGGCGATAGCACGATGCTGCGTCAGGTAATCCATAATTTATTGCAGAATGCACAGGATGCATTGGTGGCGAGTCCTATGCCTATGATTTCAGTTAAGACTGAGGTGTTGGATGATATGCTGGTATTGAGTGTGCGCGACAATGGGACGGGTTTTCCTGCCGAGATGATGTCGCATGTATTTGAACCGTATGTAACCACTAAGTCACACGGTACAGGGCTAGGTTTGGCAATTGTTAAAAAGATTATTGAAGAGCATAAAGGTAGCATTAAAGTAGAAAATGTTGCTTATGCAAATGTTGAAGTCGCAGATGCTAATAATGTTGCATCTAATATTGCATCGACAAATACGGGCGCAATTGTGACGATTAGCATTCCACTTTTGCTTAAGAAGTTAGTCTTAGGCAAAGATGAGTGATGGTGTAGCTAAGTTAAATATGGTTAAAAGATAATATGGCATCAAAACGTATATTAGTAGTAGACGATGAAATAGGCATACGCGAGTTACTGCGTGATATTTTGCAAGATGAGGGCTATCAGGTCGAGCTCGCCGAGAATGCCGCGGCCGCACGCGCAGCGCGTTTACATGAGCGACCAGACATCGTGCTACTGGACATCTGGATGCCTGACTGCGATGGCATCAGCCTGTTGAAAGAGTGGGGCAATGGCGGCCTGCTGACCATGCCTGTGGTGATGATGTCCGGTCACGGTACGATCGATACTGCGGTAGAGGCCACGCGGCTCGGTGCATTTGATTTTCTGGAAAAGCCCATTGCGCTGCAAAAGTTATTAAAAACAGTAGCTGCAGCCTTGAAACACAGCGAGCAATTGCCAAAATCAGAAATGAGCTTGGTTAATTTAGGCAAAAGCCCAATCATCTTGGCATTAAAAGAGCGCTTGGAGAAGATTGCCAGTAGTGCCAATCATAACCCTAGCTCAGTGCTGCTGATCGGTGCCAAGGGCTGCGGTGCAGAGTTGTGCGCACGTTTCTTGCAAATGCCGAATACACCTTGGTTACAACTGATGGACTTTCACCAATTGGTGAGTGCGCCT
>JAZJYS010000006.1:0-6292 GCA_040390265.1 Pseudomonadota bacterium
GGTTTAATAAAAAAGGCGCTGAAAAGCGCCTTTTTTATTTCATCATCAGGAGCGCTAGTTGATGCGCTTTTTGATGTAAAAAGTGAATGAAGTGCCGTTGTTATCCAGTTGTAAAAGCTCATGACCCGTTTGCGCACAAAAGGCGTTAAAGTCTTTTACTGAGCCGGGATCAGAGGCAATCACTTTTAACGTTTGCGCTGGCTGAAGCTCGCTCAAGCCTTTTTTGCAACGCAAAATAGGCAGTGGGCAATTGAGGCCGGTTGCGTCAATTTCTTTATCAAATTCCATTATTTACTCTTCCCTTCATCTTTTGCAGCAAAAGTATAGCCTGCTCTAGCCCAAGCTAAAACGCCACCAACTAAATGGGATACGTTTTTACAACCTTTGCTGGTGACAAAATCTGCGGCATGTGCCGAGCGTACACCGCTGTGGCAATAAAACACGATGGCGTCAGCGTTAGTCAGTGAGTCGTATTGGGCTGGCAGTGTGGAGAGCGGAATATGTATCGCCCCTGGAATAATGCCGCGTGCGACTTCGTCATCATTGCGCACATCCACCAGCAAAGGCGGATTTGTTGCCAACATGTCGTATAAATCTTTTGCTTGAATTTCGCTGTACTTGCTCATTGAAACGAACCTAAATTAATTAGACTAAATAATAGCATTTTGTGTGTGCGGCACACTAAGAGTATTTGAGATAAGAGAGCATCCTAGTATGTACTTCATTCCTTAGGCATATAGCAGTCGTTAGTATTATTTCAGTATCAATTTGGCGGGCTTTGCGTGTTTTATTCATGTAATATGGATGCTACTTAACCTATCAGATAGTCCAATTTGATGATGATTCAAACGATGCAGACTTTTTTTAAAAGCTTATCAAGAACCAAGCTTTGGTTGTTTATGCTTGTTACCGTGATTTTTATGGTCGAGCTGCTGGTGGGAGGCATAGATTTTTTATTATGGGGAAAAGTGACTTGGGATTATCTGCTGACAGGCTTTTTGTCTGCTTTACCAGTTACAGCGATGTTGGTGACATTTGTGACGCATTTTTTTACTCAGAATGAGAAGTTAACCGAGCTTAACTTGCACTTAAAGCAAGAAATGCTTTTGCGTGAGCAGAAAGAGCATGAACTTAGGGTCGCTGCTACGGCTTTTGAAACACAAGAGGGGATTCTAATTGTTGACGCTTCAGGCGTTATTCTTAGGGTGAATCATGCCTTTGTCGCGATGACAGGTTTTTCTGAGGAGCTTTTAGTTGGTAAAAGCGCGAGTCTGTTTAAATCAAGCCGCCACGATGAGACTTTTTACAGTGTGGTATGGGAGGTTATTGGTCGTTTGGGGCACTGGGAGGGCGAGTTCTGGTGTGCGAGCCAGAATGGTGAAGTGCAACCGCGACATTTAGGTATCTCTGCTGTTAAGAACTCAAGTGGAGTGGCGACCAATTACGTGGCAACCCTGACTGATTTCACGATGAGTGCGCAGGTTGCCGAAGAAATTAAGCAATTGGCATTTTATGATTATCTTACGCGCTTACCCAATAGAAGGTTGCTTCGAGATCGGCTTGAGCAAGCACTGGCATCAAGTAATCGCAGTGGCAGAAATGGTGCGTTACTCTTTATTGATGCTGATAACTTTAAGTATCTGAACGATACGTTGGGACATGATCTAGGTGATGTTTTTCTACAGCATGTTGCGGCACGACTAAAGTCCTGTGTGCGTGCAAGTGATACTATTGCTAGAATCGGCGGCGATGAATTTGTGATACTGCTCGAGGATTTAAGTGAAAATAGTGCGCAAGCACTAGAACAGGTAAAGTTGGAAGGGGCGAGGATACTGTCTAAATTCATGGCCCCCTATATGCTGATTGATAGAGAGTACATGAGTACCGCAAGTATTGGTGCTGTAGTGTTTTCTGGGCAGCAGCAATGTATCGATGAGCTGCTCAAGCAAGCTGATATCGCTATGTATCAGGCAAAATCATTAGGTCGTAACCAGATGTGCTTCTTTTTCCCGGAGATGCAAGTGAGTGTGGCGGCACGCGTCAAGCTGGAAGAAGCGTTACATAAAGCGATTGAGAAACAGCAATTCACGTTGTTTTATCAAGTTCAGGTGGATAGCGCGTATCAGCCTATAGGTGTTGAAGCGCTAATTCGTTGGAATCATCCTGAGATGGGGTTAATACCTCCTAATGAATTTATTCCTGTTGCTGAAGAGACTGGTTTAATTGTGCCTATTGGGCAGTGGGTAATGGAGTCCGCATGTAATCAGCTGAGATTGTGGAGTAACGACACCATTACCGCTCAGATTGCTATTGCAGTTAACGTGAGTACTAAGCAGTTTTATCAGTCAGACTTTGTTGAGCAGGTCGAATGCGTGCTGCAAAAGTATGGCGTCAAGCCCTGCCTGCTGGAACTGGAGTTGACTGAGAGCCTGCTGCAAAACAACATAGAAGACACCATCTCAAAAATGAACGCATTAAAAGCGTTGGGCATACGTTTCTCACTGGATGATTTCGGTACGGGTTATTCTTCGTTGCAATACATTAAAACCCTGCCGCTGGATCAAATTAAGATAGACCAGTCATTTGTACGCGATATCGTATCTGATAGCAGCGATAAAGCCATCGTGCTGACCATTATTTCCATGGCGCGCAGTCTGGGTTTGAGCGTGATTGCGGAAGGCGTGGAAACATCAGAGCAGCGGCAGTTTTTGTTAGACAACGGTTGTATGCATTATCAGGGCTACCTATTCAGCAAGCCAGTACCGATTGATGTATTTGAGCGTTTACTCAGGCAGGGGGAATTTTCTGCCTGAAGATTAGTTTATCTGTAGTTTAGGTGAGTTTCGTTCAGTGCGGGAGCCTTTAAATTTTGGTTTAGGCATTTTTTAATTTTAACCGGCTGGCTGTAGGCGTTGGTTCTGAGCTCAAGTACGCTCCGGTGTCTAACTTAAACACGCTTACCACATTCGAAAGTTGTATCGCTTGTTCTACCAAGCTCTCAGCCGCTGCGGCTGCTTGCTCTACAAGTGCTGCATTTTGCTGCGTTACTTCATCCATACTGGTAATCGCATTGTTGACCTGATCTATGCCTGCGCTTTGTTCACCGGAGGCTGCTGCAATTTCGCTCATGATGTCGGTGACGCGTTGCACCGAAGACACGATCTCAGTCATGGTTTTTCCCGCTTGTTCTACTTGTGCCGTGCCTTCGGCGGTTTTGCTGACGGAGTCTGCAATCAACTCTTTAATTTCTTTTGCTGCGGTAGCTGAGCGTTGTGCCAGAATGCGTACTTCGCCTGCTACTACCGCAAAACCCCGGCCTTGCTCGCCAGCCCTAGCGGCTTCTACTGCAGCGTTAAGCGCAAGGATATTGGTTTGGAAGGCAATGCCGTCAATGACGGAAATAATGTCTTCAATCTTCTGGGCACTGCTGTTGATGGCGCTCATGGTGTTGACGACTTGGCTTACTACCTCACCGCCTTTCATCGCTACGCCAGAGGCTACGGTAGCAAGCTGATTAGCTTGCTTGGCATTCTCGGCATTCTGTTTAACGGTAGATGCCAGTTCTTCCATGCTGGATGCGGTTTCCTCTAGGCTTGAGGCTTGTTGTTCGGTGCGTTGTGACAGGTCGTTATTGCCGGTGGCAATCTCATTGGCTGCCGTGGTGATGGTTTCTATGGCCTCTTTGACAGCGGCAATCGGTGCAACGATAGTTTCCAGTGTGGCATTCACGCCTTCCACCACTTTCCTGAAGTCGCCTTGATGTAAGCTGGCGTCAGCGCGCGTACTGACCCGGCCATCGGCGGCAGCCTGAGCCAGCAGGTTGGCGTCGTCAACCAGACGATTCACAGCATCGATACAACGATTGAGGTTGTCTTTAATGTTGTTAAAGTCACCTTGGTAGTGCTCGGTAATCTTGGCTGGAATATCGCCTCTGGAAATGCTGTCCACACAGTTTGCGGCAATATTCAAAGGCCCAATCACTGAATCCAATGTGTTGTTGACACCTTCCACGATTTTACGGAAATCGCCTTGATGTTTTGTAATATCAGCACGTGTTGACAAGATGCCTTGACTGGCGGCACGGGCAAGTATTGCAGCGTCTGTTGCCAAGGCATTCACGGCATCTATACATTGATTCAGGTTGTTTTTAATGTTGTTGAAGTCGCCGTGATAGGTGTCAGTAATTTTGGCTGGAATGTTGCCTTTGGAAATGTCGTCTACGTATTTGGCTGCCACGTTCAAGGGCACAATGACGGCGTTCAGGGTGTCGTTTACACCCTGCACAATTTTACGAAAGTCGCCTTGGTGCTTACTTGCATCGGCACGGATGGATAAGTTACCTTCTACCGCGGATTGCGATAAGGTGTTCACATCTGCAACCAGCGCATTGATATTAGACCGGACTTGTTCAATCGCCACGTTTACGAAGGCCTTCTTACCCGGAAATTTCTCTAGCTGATCGGTTAAATTTCCTTCGCCAAAAGCCTTTACACAAGCCAGTGCTTTTGTGTTCATGTCTATATGTCCGGCCACCATCTTGTTAACGCCCTTGGCAAGCGTGTTGAACGAGCCGTGGAAGCCGGCTTCGTTAACCACTTGATCTATATCGCCGGCATCATGCGCATTGCTCATTTGTGTCATTTCATTAATCAATGATTTGACATTGGAGCCTAGCTCAACCATGGATGCATTGAGCTGGGCAATTTCGTCATTGCCTTTGACTGGGATGACTTCCGATAAATCGCCTTGTGACAAGCGCTGTATGGATTTAACGCTCATTTGTATGGGCGTAATGACCATGCGGTTGAGAAAGTAGAACAGGATAGCGATTAAAGTAATGACGGATAAGAATCCAATCAGAATCGCAGTGTTGCGTATGTTGTGGATTTTAGCCATCACGACTTGCGTGGGCACGGTTAACACCAGGGTCCATGGCGTGGCGCTACCGCCAACATTGACTGGCACATAGGTGCGATAGACCTCCTGACCAGTTGTTGCATCGAAATCAATGCTGTTGAATGATTCTCCAACTTTAATTCTTTCTTTTACTGCCTTAGGAATGCCATTGTCAGTAGCACTCTTATTCTTGGGGTTTAGCTTGCTACGCGCTACATATTCACCCTGATATGAAATTAATTCGGCATAGCTGCCTGTATAGGGTTTTATTTTATCAATATCCGTTTGAATGCTGGCTAACGGCATATCAACACCAGCTACTCCGGCAAATTTACCTTGTATGTTAATGGGCACTACCACACTGGTAATTAAGGTATCTTTACCTGAAATCTTATAGGTGTAAGGCTCTAAAACCGTTTCTTTGCCAGAATTTTTTGCCAGCAAGTAATAGTCACCTGCTCCGGGTGTGTTGTAATCGAGTAAAGGTTCAAGTTGCACTGAGCCGCTGCCGCGATTCCAATAGGGAATATAGCGCCCGCTTAAATCATGGCCTTTATCATTGATATGCTTTTTATCTTCGCTATCAAAAGCATCGGGCTCCCACAGTGTCCAGGTGCCAACAAACTCCGGGTTTTCATTGAGGGTTTTAATTAGTAGGTTGTCGGCCAGCGTTCTGTTGGCCTGGCTGCTGGCTTTCATAGACTGAAAAGACCACGCTAATGCACGCGCATTACTCATGGCATTATTAAGCGTACTTGCAGTTTTTGCGCCTGCGATGCTTGCAGATTCATCTGCAAGTTGAAATGCCGTGCTCTTCTCGACGTTAATTGCTTGAGAAATAATGATGGAAATCGTCAGTGCGAATCCGATAGCTGCCATTGTTGTAACAATCAAGGCAATTTTTAAGCGAATGCTCATTTTATTGATCAATTTCCCCATCAATTAACTCCCTGTACTACGGTTAACAATATTTCATTTTAAGAATAAATTATTACTATTATGAATATAACCCAAATTAAGGGGTAGATGGTAAAACTTGTTGAATTTAAATAACTGGATTTAATAAGCGGGTGGAATTAATAATTTTCTTACATGGGGAAGCCAGCTAAAGGCGGGGTGAAACTTTGTGGTTTAAGCGAGCCGTGTTGACGGTTTTGGATGTTCGGCATGAACAATATGGTATAGAAACGTAAGTTGCCTACATCTGAGCCTTTGCGCTCAGATGGTTGAAATTGTCATGGTGTTTAAATGTGTGCGAATTTAGTGCTGTGGTTAATCCGATAGCGGTAGGCTAATATTTTCTACGCTAGAAAACAAAAAAGCCCACATCACTGTGAGCTTGATTTTTAATTGGTGGCCGAGACTGGAATCGAACCAGTGACACGCGGATTTTCAA
>JAZJYS010000007.1:0-7571 GCA_040390265.1 Pseudomonadota bacterium
CACGCTACTTCTTGAGCGATATGCCAAAAGTAGATGGTCAACTCGAGTTGGCGGCTGATTTGCTAGATACTCAACAAGCGTTTGGTTACACACAAGAAGACATCAAGTTTGTGTTGCAGCCTATGGTGCAAAATGGCGAAGAGGGCTCAGGCTCTATGGGTAACGACGCTGCATTGCCAGTGTTGTCAGCCAAGCCAAAAGTCTTATACAACTACTTCAAACAGTTGTTCGCGCAAGTGACCAACCCGCCAATCGACCCGATTCGTGAAGAGTTGGTGATGTCATTGGTGACATTTATCGGTCCTAAACCAAACTTGTTAGGTGTAGAGGAAACAACACCACCTATGCGTTTGGAAGCCAGTCAGCCAGTATTGCTATTGGATGAGCTGGAGCAATTGAAATCCATCGCGACCCTGACTCAAAACCAATACAAATCATTGGTGTTAGACATTACCTACCCTGCGACTCAAGGCAAGGCTGGTATGGCTGCTGCAGTTGCCAGCATTACAAAAGCGGCTTCTGATGCGGTACAAAGCGGCTTTAATATTTTGATCTTGTCTGACCGCAATGTGAGTAAAGCGCGCTTAGCGATTCCAGCATTACTGGCCTGTTCAGCTACGCATGAGCATTTGGTAAAAGCCGGCCTAAGAACCAGCACTGGCTTGGTTGTGGATACAGGCTCAGCACGCGAAGTGCATCATTTTGCCTTGCTGGCAGGTTACGGTGCAGAGGCGGTTTGTCCATGGCTGACCTTTGAAACCATAAAAGGCATGGCGGCAGATAGCTACACCGCTAACAAGAATTTTGTTAAAGCCATCAGCAAAGGCTTGTATAAAGTCATGTCTAAAATGGGTATTTCTACCTATCAGTCTTACTGTGGCGGCCAACGATTTGAAGCTATCGGTTTGAATAGCGCGTTTGTTGAGCAATATTTCACAGGCACGGCAACTAACATTGAAGGTATTGGCTTAGACCAAGTGGCTGAAGAGGCGGTGCGTTTACACGCGGGTGCATTCGGTACAGATCCAGTGTTGGCAAATAGTCTGGATGCAGGTGGCGAATATGCTTTCCGTGTGCGTGGTGAAGAGCACACATGGACACCGGAATCTATCGCCAAATTGCAAAATGCGACACGTACTGGTCAGTTCGATACTTACAAAGAATATGCTAAGTTGATCAATGACCAGTCACGCCGTCACATGACATTGCGTGGTTTGTTTGAAATCAAGCCAGCTGGCGCAGCGATTCCTTTAGACCAAGTGGAATCAGCAAAAGAAATCGTAAAACGCTTTGCAACCGGTGCGATGTCATTGGGTTCAATCTCAACAGAAGCACACGCAACCTTGGCGATTGCCATGAACCGTATTGGCGGTAAGTCTAATACTGGTGAAGGCGGTGAAGACGCAAAACGCTTTATCCCTGTGGCTAACGCGACGACGATGGCGGCTGTGATTGGTGAGAAGCTGATCGAAAAAGACATTCCGCTACAAGCTGGCGATTCTATGCGCTCAAGCATCAAACAAGTGGCCTCAGGCCGTTTTGGTGTGACTGCTGAATACTTGGCGAATGCCGATCAAATTCAAATCAAAATGGCACAGGGCGCTAAGCCTGGTGAAGGCGGTCAGTTGCCAGGCCATAAGGTTTCCGAGTACATCGCTAAACTGCGTTTCTCAGTGCCGGGTGTAGGCTTGATCTCTCCACCTCCGCATCATGACATTTACTCGATTGAAGATTTGGCGCAACTGATTCATGATCTTAAAAATGCCAATCCAAAAGCATCAATTTCAGTGAAGCTGGTTTCTGAAACCGGTGTGGGTACAGTCGCCGCTGGTGTAGCAAAAGCGAAATCTGACCATATTGTGATCGCAGGTCACGATGGAGGTACCGGCGCATCACCAATTTCATCGATTAAGCACGCTGGCGGTCCATGGGAACTAGGTCTATCTGAAACACAGCAAACCTTGGTATTGAACCAGTTGCGTGGTCGCGTGATTGTGCAAGTCGATGGTCAAATGAAAACTGGTCGTGACGTAGTCATCGGCGCATTGTTAGGCGCGGATGAGTTCGGTTTTGCGACAGCACCACTGGTGGTTGAAGGCTGTATCATGATGCGTAAGTGTCATCTGAACACTTGCCCAGTGGGTGTGGCAACACAAGATCCAGAATTGCGTAAACGCTTTACTGGTCAGCCAGAGCACGTAGTGAACTACTTCTTCTTCGTTGCTGAAGAAGTGCGTGAATTGATGGCTTCTATGGGTATCGCTAAATTTGATGATTTAATCGGCCGTCCAGACTTGTTGGATATGCAAGCAGGCATCGAGCATTGGAAGATCAATGGCTTGGATTTCAGCAAAATATTCCACCAGCCAGATATGCCAGCAAGTGTGTCACGTAAAAATAATGACGTGCAAGACCATGGTTTGGTCAATGCGCTGGATAACAAGTTGATTGCATTAGCGCAACCAGCGTTGGAGAAAGGTGAGAAAGTAGTATTAGATCTACCAATCTCTAACACCAACCGTACTGTGGGTACAATGTTGTCGAATCAAATCGCGACACGTTACGGCAATGCCGGCTTAGCCAATGATACGATTCGTGTGAACTTTACTGGTACGTCAGGCCAAAGTTTTGCCGCTTTCTTGTCTAAAGGCATTACTTTTGACTTAACTGGCGAAGGTAACGACTACGTAGGTAAAGGCCTGTGTGGTGGTCGCATTGTGATTAAACCACCAAAAACATTCCGTGGCATTTCGCATGAAAACATCATTGTTGGTAACACGGTGATGTTTGGTGCGACAACGGGTGAAAGTTACTTCAGCGGTGTGGCTGGTGAGCGCTTCTGTGTGCGTAACTCAGGCGCGACAGCAGTGGTTGAAGGCACGGGTAACCACGGTTGCGAATACATGACTGGCGGTACGGTAGTGGTGCTTGGCGTTACAGGCCTAAACTTTGCTGCGGGTATGAGTGGCGGCGTAGCTTATGTATACGATGAAGATGGTTTGTTTGCTAAACGTTGCAATATGGGCATGGTTTCTTTAGAGAAAGTTGAGCATGTAGACAACGTGGCCAAAGATGCAGTGCATCATCTTGGTCAGCCTGATGAAGTCACTCTCTTGGCTATCATTAACAAGCATGTTGAATATACTGATAGTGGGCGCGCCAAAGCGATTCTTGCAGATTGGGATAATGCGCGTGGCAAATTCGTTAAAGTCATGCCAAATGAATACAAACGTGCATTGATTGAGCTTGCTGAAGATAAGGCACTAGTCGCGGCTTAGTATCGTTTTTAATATGAAACAAGTAAAGAAACCCTTATGGGAAAAGGCTTTATAGTATGGGTAAAGTAACAGGTTTTATGGAATATGATCGTCTCTCAGAGGCGAATCTACCGGTTCAGGATCGCGTTAAAAACTACAAAGAATTTGTATTGCATTTAACGGACGATCAAGCCAAGCAACAGGGTGCGCGCTGTATGGATTGCGGTATTCCATTCTGCACCACAGGTTGTCCTATCAACAATATCATCCCGGATTGGAATGATCTTGTGTATAAGCAAGACTGGCGCGCTGCAATCGATGTGTTGCATTCAACTAACAACTTCCCTGAGTTCACAGGCCGGATTTGTCCAGCACCCTGTGAAGCGGCTTGTACCTTGAATATCAATGCCGATGCGGTGGGCATTAAATCCATTGAGCATGCGATTATTGATAAAGCATGGGAAAATGACTGGGTGACACCACAAGTGCCAGCGCATAAAACTGGCAAAAAAGTAGCGGTTGTCGGTTCAGGCCCAGCTGGCTTGGCTGCGGCGCAACAATTGGCGCGTGTAGGCCATGAGGTGGTTGTGCTGGAAAAAAATAGCCGTATTGGTGGTTTGTTACGTTACGGTATTCCAGACTTCAAAATGGAAAAGTCACACATTGACCGTCGCATGGTGCAAATGGCTGCAGAAGGTGTTGAGTTCCGTGTGAATCAACACGTAGGCGACAACGTTAATGCTGATGCGTTGCTTGCAGAGTTTGATGCCGTTATCTTGGCGGCAGGTGCAGAACAACCGCGTGATTTACCTGTAACAGGTCGTGAGTTGGATGGTGTGCATTTTGCGATGGACTTTTTAACGCCACAAAACAAAGTGGTTGCAGGCGATACGGTTCCAGATCAAATCAAAGCCACAGGCAAGCATGTGGTGGTGATTGGCGGTGGTGATACAGGTTCTGACTGCGTGGGTACCTCAAACCGTCATGGTGCGTTGAGCGTGACGCAATTTGAGTTGATGCCACAACCGCCAGAAAAAGAAAACAAAGAGTTAGTTTGGCCTAATTGGCCGCTCAAAATGCGTACTTCAAGTTCACATGAAGAAGGCGTCAGCCGTGATTGGTCAGTGACAACGAAAGCACTGATGGGTGAAAATGGCAAAGTCGTAGCACTTAAAGGCGCGCGTGTTGAGTGGAAAGACGGCAAAATGTCAGAGATTGCTGGTTCAGAGTTTACGATTCCAGCAGATTTAGTCTTCTTGGCAATGGGTTTTGTGTCACCAATCCAAAAGCTGCTCGAAGCGTTTGGTGTTGAGAAAGATCAGCGTGGTAACGTTAAAGCCACAACCGATGGTGAAGGCTGCTATAAAACCAGTAAAGACAAGGTGTTTGCGGCAGGTGATGTACGCCGTGGACAGTCTTTAGTGGTGTGGGCGATTCGTGAGGGTCGTCAGGCTGCTCGCGCTGTGGATGAATTTTTAATGGGTTCATCTGTACTTCCTCGCTAATTAGAAATCGGCTTAAAACAAATGTAGAAAAATAAAAGGATGCAAAGCAAAACAGCTTTGTGTCCTTTTTTTATTAGGGTCTTAAAATAAAATGAATCAATTACACAATGACACGTTCTTGAAAGCGCTCATGCGCCAGCCAACTGACTACACGCCAGTTTGGATGATGCGTCAGGCCGGGCGTTATTTGCCAGAGTATCGCGAGACGCGCAAAACAGCCGGTAGCTTTCTACAGCTTTGTAAAAATGCACAATTTGCGACTGATGTGACGTTGCAGCCTTTAGACCGTTATCCATTGATAGATGCGGCTATTTTGTTCTCAGATATTCTCACCGTGCCAGATGCAATGGGCTTGGGGCTGTATTTTGAAGAAGGCGAAGGCCCTAAGTTTGAGCGTACTTTGCAAGAAGAGGCTGATATTCAAAAGTTGGTGGTGCCAGATATGGCTAAGCTGCAATATGTGTTTGATGCCGTGACCAGCATCCGCACGGCTTTGAATGGTCGTGTGCCGCTTATTGGCTTTTCAGGTAGTCCGTGGACACTAGCAACTTACATGGTCGAAGGTAAGGGCGGTACGGACTTTCTGACTATTAAGAAAATGGCCTACGCGCGCCCAGACTTACTGCATCATATTTTAGAAACAACAGCGCAAACCGTGATTCAATACCTGAATGCGCAAATTGCGGCTGGCGCACAAGCTGTGATGATTTTTGACTCATGGGGTGGGGCGCTGTCACATGATGCCTATACTGAATTCTCACTCAACTATATGCAAAAAATCGTGGCTGGATTAACCAAAGACAATGAAGGCCGCAAAGTGCCTAGCATTGTGTTCACTAAGGGTGGCGCGCTGTGGCTAGAGGCACAAGCTGAGATTGGTGCTGATGCATTAGGCTTGGATTGGGCTGTGGATATTGGCAGTGCACGTCAGCGTGTAGGCGATAAGGTGGCATTGCAAGGCAATCTTGACCCGGCGATTTTGCTTTCAACGCCAGAAGCGATTGAAAAAGAAGTGGCGAAAGTGCTGAAAAGCTATGGTCACGGCCATGGTCACGTATTTAATCTTGGACACGGCATTACACAATGGACAGCGCCAGAGAATGCAGCCGCTATGCTGGCTGCGGTGCGCGAGCATAGTAAGCAGTATCATCAGTAAAATAAACCGCATTTGAGACCGCAGTGGTCTTATCTGCAGAATAAGCTACTCAAGACCTTATTATTCTAAGTGCAAGTAGCTTATTCGCATCGGCCAGAGTTTGTTAAACAACTTACGCACCAATATCTAGATACCCTGTCGGTTTTACGCACGAATATGGGCTGGCTTACAAAATAAAAGATAGTAAGTAATTGCCTGCTAACCAATCGGTAACAACTAGCTAGTGATGCCATGATTGTAATAACATGGGCTGTGTTAAGGGCGTAGTCCGTTGTATTCAGTACATGGCAGGTGTTAGATGGGTGGTTGAACATTCATGTTATAGAGGTGTGTAATCAATAATTTTACCTAAAATTAAAAGGCTCACCATAAGCGGCATAAAAATTGCTATGTATAAATGCCAGTCCAATGTAGGACTGATTGCGACAGAATATTAAGACAAAGACGTCTATCCGGAGAGATCCAGATAGACGTCTTTTTTTGGAGAGGAATTAGAGATCATGTTTAAATCAACTGGTGCAATGGCATTAGAAACAGGTCGTATCATAGACGCAGACCAGGCTTCATTAAGCAAAGTGAAGCAGGTGATGGGTACCAAGGATGGGCGAACTTACGGTTACTTTGGCGGGAAGCGGTTGGATAGTGCTTATCAGCCTATTTATAGTCTGCCGCATCGTCGCATTGTTGGCCACGAAGGCTTACTTCGTGCTACAAATTTTGAAGGCAAAAATATACCGCCAATACAAGTATTCAATGGTGATGGGGGGAGTATCAGCGATGCACAGTTGGTTTTTCTGGATCGCTTATGCCGCACTATACATCTACATAATTATCAGGCAGTACAAAGCAATAACCAATGGTTGTTTCTCAATGTTTCAGCGCAGGTGATTAACCACCGCAGAGACCATGGTCCATTTTTTGCTGAGTTACTGGAAAGCTACGGCGTGTCTCCGCAGCAAGTGGTGGTGGAAATAGTAGAAGGTGTGATCCCAGATGTCAGGCTACTTAACGAAGCCGTTAAGTTCTATCGTGATGCAGGATGCTTGATTGCGATTGATGATTTCGGTGCCGATGCTTCAGATATTGAGCGTATCTGGCGTGTTAGCCCTGATATCGTCAAACTTGACCGTAAAATGATTGCCGCCGCAGAATCTAACGATAAGGCGCGCAGTGTATTACGAGCAACGGTAGGGCTTATTCACGAGGCTGGCAGCTTGGCTCTACTTGAAGGCGTGGAGAATCGGGAGCAAGCCATTATTGCGCTGGAGAGCAATGCTGATTTGGTGCAGGGCTTTTATTTTGCCATGCCCACACCTGAACCATTGCAACATGGTGATGGCGGGATTAGCGAACTTGCCGTGATTAAACCATCTGGGACTATGGACGAGCTGTTACCATATATTATGGAGTTTAGATGTGCACTGCTGCATTTGGCTGCCAACCAGTCAGAAAAAATGGCATGTAATACTTTGCTAAGGATGGAAAAGGTTGATTGCTGTTATGTGATTGATGCCTATGGTCAGCAGTTCGGTGCACGCTTGTCGGCTAAGCCAGAAGTGAAAAAATCCCTTTTTATGCCCCTACAAGATACACTCGGCGCAGATTGGTCGCGCAAACCTTATTTTTACCGAGCCATTTTTCAGCCTGAAGAAT
>JAZJYS010000008.1:0-23523 GCA_040390265.1 Pseudomonadota bacterium
AAGCCTTGTTAACTTCGGCTAAAATACAATCCATTCATCCACTAATCTCATTAAACCCATGTTGAGTCATTCATGTTAAAACCTTGTGTAGTCTGGCGCATCGTGGATGGCAAGCGTGGGCATGAGCGCCAAACGCAAGGTTTGGTAAGCGCATTGCAGCAACAGTTAGATTTGCAAGCGTTTGATGTGTCGCGATTAACCTTTGCTCAGGCTTGCTGGGCTTGGCTGATAGGGCGATTTTCTCTTGAACTGAAGCTGCCTGCACCAACGCTGATTATCGGTGCAGGGCACGGAACGCACCTTACAATGCTGGCGGCAAAACGTGCTTTTTCTGCGAAGGCCATTGTGTTGATGCGCCCATCTTTGCCGCTTACTTGCTTCGATTTGTGCATTATTCCAGAGCATGATGGCATCGTTGGCAGTAATGTGTTGCAGACCAAGGGTGCGCTTAATCCCGTGCAGGTTGCATCGGATAAAAATGGAGGTTTAGGCTTGATTCTGTTGGGCGGTTTGTCTCACCACTATCATTGGGATGATGCTGTTATAATGCGCCAGCTCACTGAGGTGGTTGCTCAGCATGCTGAAATGACGTGGTTGATAACGACTTCACCACGCACGCCTGAGCGTATTTTGCACTTGCTGCGTGATTTGCAATTAAAAAATGTTTCGGTAGTTGCCTATCAAGAAGTAGATGCAAATTGGCTACCAAGCAAAATGTCGCTGGCGAGCCATATTTGGGTAAGCCCAGATAGCGTTTCCATGGTTTACGAGTCGCTGACTGCAGGCGCTAGTGTAGGTATATTTGATTTGGCACCTAAACCCGGTAGCAAAGTGGCGCAGGGCATCGCAGATTTAGTGTTAAATCAATATCTAACACCTTATCATGTCTGGGAAAAATGTAGAACATTAACCCCGGCAGCAATCCTCTTTAACGAAGCAGCGCGTTGTGCGCAATGGATTAAACAACATTGGTTTCCAGAAAATTAACTGTTTTACAGGTGCTGCCTGAGCTTGGCGGTGGTGGTGTCGAGCTTGAAACGCTCGATGTTGCTAAATTCCTTGTGGAAAGCGGGCATCGTTCACTCGTGATGTCTGCAGGTGGACGCATGGTGGCGCAGCTTGAAGCGGATGGTTCTGAGCACATTGCATGGTGTATCGGTAAAAAGTCGCTGTGGACATTTCGCTTGATTTGGCAATTACGTAAATTCCTAATTGAACAAAAGGTGGATGTGATTCATGCACGCTCCCGCTTGCCAGCTTGGATTGCTTATCTGGCTTGGCGTGGCATGGATGCTAAAACAAGACCACGTTTTGTGACAACAGTGCATGGTGCTTATAGCCCCAATTGGTATAGTGCGGTGATGGTGAAGGGGGAGCGCGTGATTGCCATTTCGCAAACCATACAAAATTACATCACCCAGAACTATCCTGAAGTGGCGCTAGATAAAATTCGCTTCATTTATCGCGGCATAGATTCCTCCAAGTTTTTTCATGGCTATCAGCCTACTGAACAATGGCTGGCAGCATGGCGCAGCCAGTATCCACAGCTCGTGAATAAAATTGTTTTGACCATTCCAGGGCGCATTTCTCGTCGTAAAGGTTTGGAAGACTTTGTCTCGCTTATTGCTGGATTGAAAAAAGCAGGAGCGCCAGTGCATGGCTTGGTGGTTGGCGAGGCGCATCCACATAAGCAAGAGTTTCTACATGAGTTGCATGCCTTGGTGAAAAGCTTGCAGTTGGAAGACGATATTACCTTTGCAGGGCACCGCACCGATGTGCGTGATGTGCTTGCTGCGTCAAACGTCGTCTGCTCATTATCGACAGAACCCGAGGCATTTGGTCGCACAACGATAGAAGCTTTGAGTTTGGGTGTGCCGGTTGTGGGTTACGATATTGGAGGTGTGAGTGAACAGTTGGCGATTCTGTTGCCTGAAGGGCGCATTCCTTTAGGTGATTTGACTGCATTGCAGCAGCTTGTGTTGAGGTGGATACAGCAACCACCCGTAGTGCCAAAGCAACACCCATTCCTAGTGCAAAACATGCTTAGCCAAACGTTGGCTGTGTATCAAGAGCTTACTTCTACTCATGCATAATGCCTCAAGCAATTCACCGCGAACACTAATTATTCAGCCCTTGCCAGGTATTGGCGATATGGTCTGGTATTTGCCGTATATTCATGCAATTGCCGCAGCTGATAATGCTAAAAGCGTGGATGTATTTACTAAAAAGCGCTCAATGGCAGATCAACTGTTTGATGCTGATGCCAACGTTGCTGATGTGTTGTGGTTTGATGATGTGATGAAGCGGGGTAGTTGGTTTAGTGGTGTATGGAATTTGGTAAAACTCCTGCGCAAACGACATTATCAGCGTGTGTGGGTGTTGCATGAAAGTCCGCGTTATGCGCTCGCAGCCATGTTGGCTGGCATTCCAGAGCGATATGGCTATGGTTTGAGCTGGCAGAAAAAATGTTTGAATCAAGGGTCGTACTTGTCTGCGACGTTTGCTAAAGTGCACCCAATAGATAAGGCGAATGAGTTCTTTAGATTAAATCAGATTGCACTGCCAAGTGAGGTGCCTAAGCTTATTTTGAATGAGACGAAATTGGCTGCGGTTAAGGCTCGCTTTCAATCAGCGCCTAGGCCGTGGATTGCGTTGGGTATTGGTAGTAGTGAAGCCAACCGCCAGTGGGGTGAAGCTAACTTTACGCAACTCGCTAAGCAATGCTTAAATCAGTTCGGAGGCACTTTGTTCATGCTTGGCGGCCCTGCAGAGGCAGGGAGTGCAAATGGTATCAAGCAGGCTTTGCCAGAAGCCGACCAGCAGCACACGGTTAATGTAATTGCCCAGCCATTAAACGAGGTGTGTGCGCTCTTGAGTCAGTGTGATTTATTTGTTGGTAATGATACTGGCATGCTTAATGCCTCGGCTGCTACTGGAACTCCATCTATTGGGCTGTTTGGCGTGGAGATTTCTAATCGATTGGCCGATGGGCGCCGGAATATTTGGGCGGTTTTTCCTGACCCGACCCTCGATAAGTCTTTAAATAAGCCGATGTCAGCTATTACAGTTTCGTCAGTCGTGGCAAAAATATCACAATTTTTGAAAAAATAACTTGGCCGAAAGAACTCTAATTGAGTGTTCAGTAAGTTGTGCTAACTTTTAGTATTACAGTAGGGTGAGAATGAATAGTTCAACTAATTATTATGTGAGATTTTGTAAGTGGTTCCAGCAAAATGGCTGGTATCTTTTAATGTCTTTACCCTTACTGGATTTAGCTGGTAGGGCTGTCTTTAATATCGTATTTGATGTTTTTGTGTTGATTGCGTTAGTGACAATAACAGTATCTTGGCGGTTACCAAAGGCCCAAACGGGTTTGTTCATAGCGCTGCACTTGAGTATTTTTCTGAGCTTGGTTTTGACGCATAATCTCTCTAGTCTTTATTCTTCATGGCTCAAGTACGCGGTTGAAACGTCTGCTTTCTTTATTTTGCTCTATTACTTACGCAATAAAGTGGTTGCTACAGAGCGTGTTTTTAATTGGCTAGGCGGCATAGGCGCACTAACGGTAGTCGTTGCCTTGCTGGTGATGTTGGTGCAGTGGATGATTGAACCAAATATCGCTTTTGCGGTAGGTAAAGTTAACAAAGATGTTTTGCCATGGTTAATTCCATTTGCAATTCCTTGGGTATATCAACAGGCCAAACCGCAGTTTCGCTGGCTAGCGGTGCTGGGTTTGATAGCAACTGCTTTATTTGTTGGGATAGGGACGCAAGGTAGGACGGCTATTCTTGCAACTGCATTAGCCACATCGGTGTTGTTTGTCTTATATTTTAGAATTAAGTTTTGGAAGGTCGCGGTAGTGCTAACACTTGTAGCTGGGAGTGTTGCTGCCATTATGCCGAATGTGTTGCGTGGCGCGCTGGACGTTCCCACTGCACAAGTTTTGGACCGGCTGACTTCTGGGCGAGCCGTATTGTGGCGGCAAGCAATTCAGCATCCACCTGAAAACACATGGATTGGTATCGGTTTTGCAAATAAAGAGGGTAAGGCTGTTGTTACCTACATTGGGGATGAAAAAGTAAAGCACTTACATAACTTGTTCATGGATTGCTGGTATGAGATCGGCTATCTGGGCTTGACTGTGTTTATTCTTTGGATGGGTTATCACTGGTGGTTGTTATTGCGGATTAGCCGTAACGGCAATGATGTCGAGAAAAAACAAGCGGCAATTCTAGGTGCTTCAATCGTCGCCATGCTGGTTGAAGGCATGTTTGCAGTGTCGATGAACTCACGTATGTTTGCGGTATATCTGTGTTTGGTCTTTGCATTGGCTACACATATGGCTGCAAAGCAAAACGCAAGCGCGGTGAAGCTATGATTTTTCAGTATGCGATTTTGCCAATGCCCGATTTAGAAAGAATGTGGCTAGTCCATGGTTAATCTGATCGCAAAACTACTGTCATCTTTGCCCTTGTCCATGATTCATCATGTAGGTGCTGGCTTTGGTCGTTTGTTTCATGCGCTGATACCAAGTACTAAAGCGATACTGGTTGAAAACTTGCAGCACAGTGGGCTATTTGCCGAGGGTGATGCCTGCGACAAAGCCATTGAGGCAAACATTGCCGAGTCAGGCAAAACCATTATTGAAAGCCTAGCAATGTGGGCCGCTGATGATAAGCGTGTGCTGGGGTGGGTTAAGCAAGTAAAGGGATGGGAGCATGTTGAACAGGCCGTTGCGCAAGGTAAGGGTATTATTTTTCTGACACCACATCTCGGTTCTTTTGAGATTACTTCCGTGTATTACGCCGCCAAACATCCGATTACTGTGTTGTACCGTCCACCGCGTAAAAAGTGGTTGGAAACCTTGATGAATAAGGGGCGCAGCAAAGGGCAGGTGCATCTGGCGCCTACAAATCGGGTCGGTGTGAAAATGCTACTGCAAGCCCTGCATCGTGGTGAGGCGATAGGTATTTTGCCTGACCAGATAGCCAGTAAAGGTGAGGGTGAATGGGCGCCATTCTTTGGGCGACCAGCATATACAATGGCACTCGTCAGTCGTCTAGCAGAGAAAACCGGCGCGGCAGTATTGATGGCGTTTGGCGAGCGTTTGCCTAAGGGGCAAGGTTTTGTAATACATTTAACCAAGCTGGATACCGCTGATGTTGCAACACCAACGTTACTGAATCTGGCGATTGAAACGCAAGTGCGTCAGGCGCCGCTACAGTACTTGTGGAATTACAATCGCCACAAAGGTTATCTGACCCCAGATCAGCCAGTCTAGTGATTATTTATTATTTTTAACCAACTCCATGCGAAGCTAAAATTGTCAGGCAATCACTCTAAACAACATTTGTCATCAATGACAGCGCCAGTTAAACGTATTTTGTTTATCACATTGTCCAATATTGGCGATGCGATTCTGACTACGCCGACTTTAGAGGCGCTGCATTTGCACTATCCAGATGCGGTGATTGATATTGTTTGTGATCCGCGCTCTGACATTATTTTTAAAAACTGCCCTTATCGTGGCGCATTGGTTTTAAAGCATAAAAAAGCTGGTTGGCGCGGTACGCTTGCATTGGTTCGACAATTGCGACAACAGCGTTACGACATTGCGGTCGACTTGCGCTCCGATGGCTTGCTTTGGTTGTTGCGTGCTAAGCAACGTGCTTTTAAGCTTTCTAATAAAACAAGCATGCATCTGCATAGTGCTGAAAAACACTTTGCTGCGGTGAACAAGTTGGTGTCGGTTAAACCTATGCCTGCACCTAAAGTATGGCTTTCAGATGCCGAGAGAGCTGCTGCAAATGAGCTGCTTGCTAGTTGTCATGGTCTTCGTATTTTGGCACTGGGGTTAGGTGCAAATTTTGCGGGAAAAATCTGGCCAGTTGAGCAATTTCAGGCTCTGAGTCATGCGCTAAAGGCGCAGTTTGATGTGGTGCTTTTGTTAGGTAGCCAGCAGGATGCGTCGCTCTCTAAGGCATTTCAGTCTGGATGTGAATTGCGCGTGTTAGATTGTTGCGGCAAAACGGATTTGTTAACTACTGCTGCCTTGCTTGAACAAGCTGATTATTTTGTGGGCAATGATTCTGGCCTTGGGCATTTGGCTAGCGCAGTTGGTACGCCGAGTTTTAGTGTGTTTGGTGTTGGGCAACCGCATCGTTATCGTCCTTGGGGTGATAAAGCGCTTTGGCTGCAAGATGCTGAGCACAATATCGCGAACGTCACAGCGCAATCGGTTGCAGAAAAAATTGTGAGCGCTTTATGAATTTGACTACTGCATTGATTCCAGTGGATAAAGTGAATGTTTTTCGTCAAGATGACAGTGAACTGCCGCAGCCTATGCTGCTTGATTTGCCTAATAACCCTGACATTAAAAAAATATTGATTATCAAGTGGAGCAGCATGGGTGATGTCGTGATTAGCTCAGCTGTGATGCAGGATATTCGTTTAGCTTTTCCCCATGCGGAAATGCATCTGAATGCAATGCCACCTTGGCATCATATGTTTGCCAATGATTCGCGTTTTAGCAAGGTGTGGACTGTTGATTTACGCAAGTCAGAGCGCGGTTGGCGTGGCATCAAGCGTTGGCTGGGCATCGTAAAGCAAGAGCGCTATGACTTGATTGTTGATTTGCAAACCAACGACAGAACCAGATTGTTATTAGCGCTTTTGCGGTTAACTGGTAGAGCGCCTCGGTATATGTTGGGGAATAAGCCGCTGCTTCCTTATACGGTACGTCAGCAAGCAATACCGCAAACACACGTGATTACTCTAATGCGCCGCAGCCTTGCCGCAATCGGTGTGGCTGCAAAAATGCAAACACCGGTGTTGTATAGCACGCTAACCGATAGAGAGCAGGCGAAAGCGATTTTAGCTAAGCATCAACTTGATACGCAGTCCTTTGCAGTGTTATTGCCCGGTAGCCATGCGGCAGGGCAGACCAAGCGCTGGGGTATTGCACATTTTGCCGAGTTGGCAAAGGCCGTGCATGAGCAGGGCGTGTCTCGTATTGTTTTAATTGGTGGTATGGATGAAGCTGATGATTGCATAAAAATTGCAGCCTATCACCCAGAGTTTATTGTCAATTTGTGTGGGCAAACCACTTTGCTGGCGCTGCCAGAAATTTATCGATATGCCAGCATGATTATAGGTAACGACACCGGCACTGCACATTTGGCAGCTGTCGCACAACGTCCGATTTTAGTCATTTGTGGGCCGACAGATCCGCGCAGGGTCATGCCAATTGGACCACAAGTGGTGGCGATTCAGGCTGATATTGCCTGCAAAAACTGTTATCAGAAAACGTGTAGCCATCACTCATGCATGAAAAATCTTACAGTAGAGCATGTGATGGTGCATGTGAAGGCTATGCAAAAAACTAAGTAAGATTTTATCTGCTTTTTTATATTTAATTCGCCGCCGATTTAACCATCACATTTGACGCTAAGGTGGCTTTCGGCGATAATCGGGAGATGTTTTGGCATTTGCCAGACACCGAAATTTAACTCCAAAGCACGGTTTATAATCATGAAACAATCCATTATCGAAGTTACCGAGCGCATTATTGAGCGCAGTCGTCCTACACGTACAGCATATTTGCACAGGGTCGATGAAATTATCAATCGTCCTAAAGGTGCTGATCGCTTAGGTTGCGCTAATGTGGCGCATGCGTTTGCGGCAATGCCGCCCAATGAGAAGTTGCGTGTCGTGGTTGAAAAAGCGCCGCACATCGGTATTGTTTCAGCTTATAACGAGATGCTTTCTGCGCATCAGCCGTATGAGACTTATCCAGGTATTATTCGTGATGAAGCGCGCAAACAAGGCGCTACAGCACAGATGGCAGGCGGTGTGCCTGCGATGTGTGATGGCGTAACGCAAGGCGAACCTGGTATGGAGTTGTCGCTGTTTAGTCGCGATACCATTGCCATGAGTACCGCGATTGCTTTATCTCATGATGTGTTTGATGCAGCGTTGTTGTTAGGCGTTTGCGATAAAATCGTACCGGGCTTATTGATCGGTGCATTGCATTTTGGTCATTTGCCCTGCGTGTTTGTCCCTGCTGGTCCTATGAGCACAGGTTTGGATAACACTGCAAAATCTAAAGTACGTGAGCAATACGCACAAGGTAAAGTGGGTCGTGAAGAACTGCTGGCTTCAGAATCTGCGGCTTATCACAGTGCTGGTACTTGTACTTTTTATGGTACGGCAAACAGCAATCAAATGTTGTTAGAAGCGATGGGTTTGCATGTACCTGGCGCAGCTTTTGTACATCCGCAAGATGGTATGCGTGAGACTTTGACACGTGAAGCGGTGCGTATGGTGCTTGCTAATACACAAAGACAACACTTCACGCCAATCGGTAAATTGGTCGATGAGCATGTGATTGTGAATGCAATGGTAGCTTTGCTTGCTACTGGCGGTTCAACCAATCACTTGATTCACTGGGTTGCAGTGGCGCGCGCAGCGGGCATTATCATTGACTGGACTGATTTCCACTACTTGGCTAAAGCAACACCATTGTTGGCAAGCGTATATCCAAATGGTAAGGCTGACGTGAACCAATTCCAGTCAGCAGGCGGCCCAGCATTTGTGATTCGTGAGTTGATTGATGGCGGATACATGTACCCTGACGTATTTACTGTCGCTTACGGTGGCGGTATGCGTGATTATGGCAAGTTGCCAACATTGGCTGTAGATGCTGCAGATAACAAATCTATCGTTTGGAAAGATCTGCCAAAAGAAAGCAGCGATGAAACTATCGTGCGTACTGTGACTAATCCATTTAACGAGTCCGGGGGCTTACGCTTACTCAAAGGTAATTTGGGTCGCTCTGTGATTAAAATCTCAGCAGTGCCTGAAGACCGCCACATTATTGAAGCGCCAGCCATTGTGTTTGATGCACAAGAAGAGTTGCTGGCTGCATTCGACCGTGGTGAGTTGGAAAAAGACTTTGTAGCTGTGGTACGCTTCCAAGGACCTAAAGCCAATGGTATGCCTGAATTGCATAAATTGACGCCACCATTAGCCGTGCTACAAAACAAAGGCTTTATGGTAGCGATTGTGACTGATGGTCGCATGAGCGGTGCGTCAGGTAAGATTCCTGCCGCAATTCATTTAAGCCCTGAGGCTTCAGCCGGTGGCGCGATTGCTAAAATTCGTAACGGCGATATCATTCGTCTAAATGCTGCGGTAGGTACGTTAAATGTGCTGGTTGACGAAGATACTTGGGCTGAGCGTGACGTAGAAGAACTGACTGACACCAAGCGCCACCATAATGCGCATGGCTTTGGTCGCGAGTTGTTTGGCGGTATGAGACGAAATGTGCTTTCAGCCGAAGAAGGCGCTATCACTTGGTTATAGTCGCTTGAAAATATAATTTATGCGGCGTTACTTTCGCTTGCCGTACTAATCGTACTGTCTGCGCTCAAGTGCCTTGCCTAAATTAATTTTGAAACGACTTGCTATATTGCAGAAATTTTTTAATTCCGTCCTTTAAAGTTGCGCTCTATGAGCTGATAAAGGGCGGGATTTCAATAGAACATAAAACAAATTTACATTACAGGTAAAAACATGAATACATTAGATTTAGCCAATTACAGCCCAGTGATCCCAGTAATCGTTATCAATAGAGTAGAAGATGCCGTGCCAATGGCCGAAGCTTTGCTAGAAGGCGGCATTCGCGTGTTGGAGGTAACATTGCGTACTTCATGTGCGCTGGCTGGCATGGAGGCTATTGCTAAGCATGTACCAGATGCTATTTTGGGTTCTGGCACTGTGCGTAACCTTAAAGATGCGCAAGCCTCTAAAGATGCTGGCTGCCAGTTTGCGGTTAGCCCTGGTTACACTAGTGAGTTAGGTCAGTTCGCACGTTCAATTGGTTTGCCTTTGTTGCCAGGCGTTTCTACTGGTTCAGAAATTATGATGGCAAATGCTGACGACTATTATTTCTTAAAGTTATTTCCAGCAGTCGCAGTCGGTGGTATTAATCTGTTAAAAGGCTTTTCAGGCCCATTTGGTGACGTTAAGTTCTGCCCTACAGGCGGTGTAACCGTTGAATCTGCACCACAATTCTTAGCATTACCTAATGTTGTGGTGTGTGGCGGTACTTGGTTGACACCAGCAGATGCCGTTGCGCGTGGTGATTGGGCACATATTACTAAGTTAGCTAAAGAAGCGAGCGCGATTAAAGCTGCTTAATGTAAACTGTTTTTCAGTTTAGTTGTACAAGGGTTCTGCGCCCTAGGGTTCTTTAAACTAGAGAGCCATAAGGTGCAAAACCCTTTTTTATTGGGTTTTATGGATGATATTGGGTTAATTTTGAATATTGAAATACAACAATATAAAGCGATTGTGTTTGATTGTGATGGCGTCATTCTTGATTCCAACGTACTGAAAACAGAAGCATATTTTCGCACAGCTAAAAATCTGGGCGCGACAGATGCACAAGCGCAAGCGTTAGTCGATTATCACGTAAGACTTGGCGGTATATCCCGCTACCATAAATTTGATTATTATTTGCGTGAAATTCTTCAGCAAGCCGTGACTGATGCTGCTATTCAAACCTTACTGGATGAATTTGCGCGTGAGTTGGAAGTTGGCTTGATGGAGTGCGAGATGGCTGAAGGCCTATTTGAGTTGCGGGTGGCAACGCCTGATGCCAAGTGGTTCATACTGTCCGGTGGCGATCAACAGGAAATTCGTAGTTTATTTGAAAAGCGAAAAATAGCACATTTGTTCGATGGCGGACTTTTCGGTAGCCCTGACAATAAAGATACAGTGCTGGCACGTGAGAAAGCTAGTGGTCACTTACAGCTTCCAGCCTTGTTTGTAGGGGATAGCAAATATGACTATGAAGCGGCTAGCCGCGCAAGTTTGGATTTTGTTTTTTTGAGTGATTGGACTGAAGTAGCTGATTGGCAAGATTATTGTGCCTCCCATCAGATTCAGGTTATGAAAAGTCTAGGCGATTTAAACCCTAGTGCAGTGTAAATCTAGGGTTTAAATTTCTTTATAAATCAACTGACCAATGCGAGCTAAGCTAGCTCGCAATTCTTTCTAAAATCTTACTAGTGCTGCGACCTTGAACTAGCGGAATCAATTTAACGGCGCCCCCCCAAGATTTCACTTCTGTGCCGCCTACCACTTGCTCTTCTGTGTAATCGTCACCTTTTACAATAACGTCAGGGCGAATTGCATCAATCAGTTGCAATGGCGTGTCCTCATCAAACAAAATCACTGCGTCAACCGCTGCGAGTGCGGCTAACACGCGAGCCCGATCCTGTTCATGAATGACTGGTCTGGTAGGGCCTTTTAATGCGCTTACCGAGCGATCTGTGTTTAAACCTAAAATAAGGATGTCGCCAGTTTTCTTGGCAGCTTCCAAATAAGTTACATGACCTGCATGCAGTAAATCAAAACAGCCATTGGTAAAGACTATTTTTTTTCGGCTATCTTTCCAGTGGCTCACCAATGTTTTTAGTTGGTTTAAATCGCAAATTTTGTCTGCTTGCGATTGTCCGTCTTCACTGATTAAAGCTTTGAGTAGCTCAGCCTGTTTTACTGGTACGGTGCCGACTTTAGCAACCACGACGCCAGCAGCAATGTTCGCCAGTTGCAGTGCATCGTGCGCGTTTAAGCCATGTACAAGGCCAGCAGCAAGTGTAGCAATGACGGTGTCGCCCGCACCAGAAACATCGAATACTTGTTTTGCTGTGGCTGGAATGTGTTGTATGCCTTGAGTATCAATTACCGAGATGCCTTCTTCGCCGCGTGTGACGGCAAGAAAATCCAGGTCCAGTTGCTCTTTAAGCGCTTGTGCGGCTTTAAGTAAAGCTTCAGTTTCATGGATAGCAACGTTGCAGGCTTCGGCAGTTTCTTTTTTGTTTGGCGTGAGCGCACTCGCGCCATGATACTTGCTGTAATCGCGGCCTTTAGGGTCGGCAATGACAGGAATGTTTAATGATTTACATTGCTGGATAATCGCTTTGCATGTGGCATCACTGAGCATGCCTTTCGCATAGTCCGACAAAATAACAATCGCAGGTTGCTCGCTAAGCGCTTGCGCGACATTGCTGAGTAATTGCTTATTTTCTTCTGGGGTAAAAGCAGCTGCGCTTTCATCATCAATGCGCACAATTTGTTGATTGCCGCTCATGACTCGGGTTTTAGATACTGTTGGTCTTAGGCTGGAGGTCATGACATGTGCTGTTTCAATGCCAGCGTTAGCAATAATCGTCTTCAGCATATTGCCTGTAGCATCATTGCCTATGCAGCCTATGATTTGCGTGTTTAGACCTAAGCCTTTTAGGTTGGCAGCGACATTGGCTGCGCCGCCCGCGCGATCTTCAGCTTGGTTAAGTAATACGACTGGTACTGGTGCTTCTGGCGAGATGCGGTTGACACTACCCATTAAGTAGCGGTCTAGCATCACATCACCGATGACCAATACGGTTTTTTTTGAATGACAGAACTGGCGGACGGTTTCGATTAAATTAGCATTCATAGGGCTTAATCCGCTTCCAGCATATCACACAGGCTATGGCCGATAAAAATATGCGCTTCCTGAATGCGTGGGGTGTTGCTGCTAGGCATGACTAAATTGAATTTACATAAATCCAATAACTTGCCGCCTGTGCCGCCAGTTAAGCCGATGGTTGTCGCGCCGATGGCGTTGGCTTCAATAATTGCGTTGACTACGTTCTTGCTGTTGCCTGAGGTTGTAATGCCAATTACCGTGTCTTCCGGGCGGCATAACGCTTCAATTTGGCGGGTAAACACATAGTCGTAACCATAGTCGTTGCCAATTGAGGTTAAGATTGATGTGTCCGTTGTGAGCGCTATGGCAGGCAGGCCACGACGTTCTTTCTTATAGCGCCCGACAATTTCCGCGGCAATGTGCTGGCTATCGGCAGCGCTACCGCCGTTACCCATAATGAGGATTTTTCCGCCGCGCTGCATAGTTGCGCGTAGCTCATTGGCTACAGCGACAACTTGCGGAAGTATCGTTTGCAACTGGGCAAACATCGTGATGTGTTCCTGCATCTCATGTTGCAGAAAGTCATGTTGTGAAGTTTCAGTAGGTGTTGTCATTATGGCTTTCTAACAATAAGCATCATCATGCATTAAGTAATTTTGTACGTAATCTTTTACGCCATCTTCTAGGCTGTAAAAGGCTTGGCTATAGCCAGTGGCACGTAGCTTGGCCATGTTGGCTTCAGTAAAGTACTGATATTTGCCTTGCAAGTCTTCAGGCATATCAATGTACGTGACGTTTGGCGTTTTACCCATACTGGACATGACGCTGGTCGCTAAGTCTTTGAAGGCGCGCGCCTGACCCGTGCCGATGTTATAAATACCATTTGGACATGGTGTTTTGTTCAAAGCTTTATCCAGAAAATGGGCAACTACGGCTGCAGCATCTTTCACATAGACAAAGTCGCGTAACTGCATGCCATCTTCGTAGCCTAGTTTGTGGCTTTTGAAGAGCTTAACTGTGCCGGTCTCTTTGAATTGGTTGTAACTATGAAAGGCTACGCTGGCCATGCGTTCCTTGTGATACTCATTCGGGCCGTAGACATTAAAGAACTTAAAGCCAGCCCAAGCCAATGGTGTGGCCAATTTTTCATTGACTTGACGTAACGCCCATTGGTCAAAAAAGTGTTTGGAGTAACCATAGCCGTTGAGCGGGCGAATATGTTCGATGGAAGTATCATCATAGCCATGCGCACCATCACCATAAGTGGCAGCTGAACTGGCGTAGAAAAATGCTGCATTATTCTTGGCGCACCAAGTCCAAAGCTGCTGGCTGTAGTGAATGTTGTCAGCCACCAATTTATTAAAATCGCGTTCAGTAGTGGCGCTGATAGCGCCCATGTGAATAATGGCCGTAATGTCACTGCGGCCTTCTAGCCACGGCATTAATTGGTCTTTGTCTAAATATTGCACGTAATTGCGCTTGACCAGATTTTGCCATTGATCCGCATGCGTGATGCGATCAACAATCACCATGTCATCACGCTTGAGTATTGTGTTGAGATGCCAAGCGATGATAGAGCCTATCATGCCTGCGCCGCCAGTGATTACAATCATAGTTTCATCTGATTCTATTTAAAGTGAAAGTATAACGCTTATTGTTTAGAGGCCAAAGTTTATGCGCCAAGAGTCTATGCACCAAGCGCTTGTGCTCTGAGTTTGCTTAATTCAGCATCTTTTTTGGCTAGCTCACTGTCCCATTCCGTGTTGACCCAGCCTTGCAGGTTTTCGAGGGCAATCGTGGTCATGGCATGTATCCAAGCTTCATTCTCATTGAGTGCTGGAATGTAGTGATACTCACCGCCACCCGCGTGCCGGAAGATTTCTTTACCTTCTATGGCAATCTCTTCTAATGTTTCCAAACAGTCGCTACTAAAACCCGGGCAAATTACATCAATGCGTTTGGTTTTGGTATTACCTAGTTTTTCGAGTGTGCTGGCTAAATACGGTGTTAACCATTCTTGTCTGCCAAAGCGTGATTGAAAAGCAATGACATAGGACTCTTTGTTTAAGCCTAACGCTTCTGCCAATAGTCGTGCGGTTTTATGGCATTCGCAGTGATAAGGGTCGCCCTTGAGTAGGTGAAATTTTGGTACGCCATGAAAACTCATGACCAGTTTTTCGCCATCTTCAATATTTAATTGACCATTTAATCGCCAATGTTCACGAATGCTGAGTGCAAGTGCATTGATGTAGGCAGGGTGGTCATGGTAATTGCGGATGGTGCGAATAGCAGGCACATTGCGCATTCTCAGCAGCGTTTTCCAAACAGCATCAAGCGCGGCAGCCGTGCTGCTGGCGGCGTATTGTGGGTATAAAGGGAATACTAAGATTTTATCGCAGTGCTGTGCTTTTAGTGACTCGATTGCAGACTGCATACTCGGGTTGCCGTAGCTCATGCCGAGTTCAACTGCAAATGGCGATTGAATTTTCTGACCTAAAAAACCACGTAGTAATGCTGTTTGCTTTTGTGCATGCACCATCAGTGGTGAGCCGTCTTTAGTCCATACGCTGGCATATTTCTCGGCGGATTTTTTGGGGCGGACAACCAATATAATGCAATGCAAAATCCAGCACCAGATAAAGCGCGGAATCTCAACTACGCGCCTATCCATTAGAAATTGCCCAAGATAGCGGCGCAGTGCGGGTGCGGTAGGTTCATCTGGCGTGCCTAGGTTGGCAAGCAATATGCCTACTTTGGCTTGATCGCCATGTGCATACTTTGGTTCTGGATTGTAATAGGGCATAAAATTTTTCTTTAAAGTTGTTAGATACACGAGCCTGAATAGCGAGGTGTTAGTCTTGAATTTAATTGGTAGAGTTCAGTGCGCTGGATAATAATTTTGCTGTGATATCTACGATCGGAATGACGCGTTCATAAGCCATTCTTGTTGGCCCAATCACCCCTAAAGTGCCTACAACTTGGCCGTCAGCCTCATAAGGTGCAGTAATCATGCTGCATTCATCTAATGGTAAGTAACCACTTTCGCCACCGATAAATATTTGTATTCCTTCGGCGCGCTGGCTGTTGTCCAGTAATTGCATCAGGCTGGTGCGGCGCTCAAAAATCTCAAATAATTTACGTAGGCTAGTGACGTTGGTTGAGAGGTCATCTACTTGTAACAGGTTACGCTCACCGGCAATCACTACGCCGTCCTTGTCGCTCTCAGCCGCTTTGCTGCTTACGTCAAGCGCTGCTGTCATGAGGCGGTTCATGTCCGTTTGCATTTGCTTTAGTTCTTGATGCAGTTTTTGCTGCACCTCTTCAAAGGTTTGTCCGGAGAAGTGCGTATTGAAGTAGTTGCTGGCTTGTGTGAGTTCCGACGCAGAATAGGGCTTTTCCGCCAAAATGATACGGTTCTGCACGTTGCCATCACTGGTGACAATGATGACCAGTATTCTGGTGTCCGATAAAGGTAAGAACTCTAAATGTTTGAAAGCAACACGCCTGCGTTTCGGAATCATTACCAGTCCAGCAAACTGCGTAAGCTGCGATAGCATGTCTGCCGCACTGGAAATAAGCTCATTTGGATTCGGTGACAACAAGCTGCTTTTCAGCTTTTGTAAAGTTTGTGTTTCTAGCGGCTGTACGGTAAGCAGTGAATCCACGAATAAACGGTAGCCCTTTTGTGTGGGAATGCGTCCGGCAGAGGTGTGCGGGCTGGTAATGAATCCCATCTGCTCCAAATCGCTCATTACGTTGCGTATCGTGGCTGCGCTTACATCTAGCCCAGAGTGCTGTAGCAGCGTGCGTGAGCCTATTGGTTGACCATCACTAATGTAATGTTCAACCAGTGTTTTTAGCAGAGTTTGTGCGCGCTTGTCCAATGAGTATTCCAGAAAATTGTCCGGCAAATTATGAGGTTAAGCTAATGCAATGAATTGGATTGACTTAAATTGCGTATTTTGCACCAATTACATCCGGTCTTGTAGTCTTACGCATAAATAAAGCGCGTAATTTAGTTTTCTTACTTGCATGGTTTTACTTTGTATCGTCACGTAACTGTGATTTAATTTCGGCATGAAAATTTCCTTCAATACCGTCGCCATTATCGGTAAATATATGAACGCTGACGCTTTGCATAAAATGCGGGCGGATTTAGTGAGTTTGGCTCAACATCTGCAATTACAACACCTTGCGGTTTATATTGAAGAAAATACCGCGCAACATGCAAAAATTACTGGCTTCGATACAGTGCCGCTTAGTGAAGTTGGCGCTATCGCCGATTTGGCCATTGTAATGGGAGGCGACGGCACGATGCTAAGTGTCGCGCGTAGCTTGATTCATGCCAATGTGCCGCTAGTGGGAATTAATCGTGGGCGATTTGGTTTTTTGACGGATTTGCGTGCGGAAGATATGTTGCCGTCCATAGACCGTATTCTAGCTGGAGAATTCATTGCCGAGTCTCGTATGCTGCTTGCCACGCAAGTGGTGCGGAGCGGTAAGGTGATTCATTCTGGCTATGGGCTTAACGATGTGGTGATAAAGAGCGGTTTGCGCCTCATTGAGCTGGAAGTTGAGATTGATAAGAAATTTGTCTATAAACAGCGTAGCGATGGTCTCATTTTAACTACCCCGACTGGCACTACAGCTTATGCGTTGTCATCTGGCGGGCCTATATTGCATCCTAGCTTGGAGGCGATTACGCTGGTCCCAATTTGCCCGCATACGCTGAGTAACAGACCTATCACTGTGAATAGCGGTAGTCAGATTGAGGTGACTTTGGTGCAGTTTGATGAGGCGCAGTTGAGTATCGACGGTCAGTTCAGTATGGCTTTAGAAATTGGCGACGTCATTAAGGTGCATCGAGCTGATAAAAATGTTACTTTGTTGCACCCTAGTGACTACTGCTATTTCGACATGCTTCGCAATAAGCTCAATTGGGGTTAAGCATGACACTCACCCTAAAGATTAATTAATTCCTATGTTACAAAGCCTATCCATTCGTGATTTCGTGATTGTTAACCAACTCGACTTAGAGTTTGCAGCTGGTTTTACCGTGCTTACTGGTGAAACAGGTGCGGGTAAATCTATTCTTATTGATGCTTTATCCCTAGCTTTGGGTGCGCGTGCCGAAGGTGGCGTGACGCGTACGGGTTGTGACAAGGCGGAAATCAGTGCGATATTTAGTCTTGTGAATAATGCGGATGCTCAGCAGTGGCTTGCTGATGCGGAAATGGAGAGCGATGCGCAGGAGTTGGTGCTGCGCCGTGTGATGTATCAAGATGGACGGTCACGTGCTTTTATTAATGGCACCGCAGTCACCGTTGCGCAACTCAAAGAACTGGGTGAGATGCTGGTGGATATTTATAGTCAGAATGCACACCATTCATTGTTAAAGGCTGCAACGCAGAGAGTGATATTAGATAACTTTGGTGAACTGTCTGATTTGGCAGCTCAGGTTGCCACGCATTTTAAAGCTTGGCATCAATTACACCAGCAGCGTGTTGCGGCTGAAAAGAATGCTGACTTATATGGACTGGAATTGGCTGAGTTGCGTGATAGTACACGCGAGTTATCGCAACTGGCATTGGCTCCCAGCGAATGGGAAGAGTTACAGCAGGAACATTTGCGACTTTCTCATGGCGCTAGTTTAATAAGTGGCAGTGAGGAGTGTCGGGAGTTGCTGAGTGAAGGTGAGTTGTCGGCGTTGCGACTACTTACGCAGGCGCAACACAAACTACAAAACTTACGTGAATATGATGAGTCTTTGAAGGAGGCCGTGGATGCGCTGGATTCTGCCATTATTCAACTTGAAGAAACCGATCGTTTTCTAAATCGTTACACTCAGCGTGCCGAACTGGATCCGGCACGATTTGATAGCGTGGAGTCCATCATTCAAGGCATTCACAATGCGTCACGTAAATATAGGGTAAAACCTGATGAGTTGGCTGATTTGCTTGTTAAATCACAAGCGCGTATGGCAGAGCTTGAATTGTTTGCCAATGATGGTGAGCTGGCCAAACAAGAGTCACAGTCTTTGGCGACGTATATGCAATTTGCAGAAAAGCTTAGCAGCGGTCGCCAGGCGGCAGCATCTAAATTAAGTGCGCAAATTAGCACTGAAATGCAGCGATTGTCGCTAAGTGGCGGTAAGTTTGAAGTGGCGCTTAGTACGCAAGCACCTAGTACCAATGGGCTGGAGCAGGTGGAATTCTTGGTGGCAGGTCATGCTGGCGTGGCTGCGCGTCCACTAAGTAAAGTGGCGTCTGGCGGGGAGTTGTCACGCATTAGTTTAGCAATACGCGTAGTGACTGCGCAAAAAGAAAGCATCCCCACAATGATATTTGATGAGGTTGATGTGGGTATTGGTGGTGGTGTGGCTGAAGTCGTGGGTCAACTGCTCAAGCGCCTCGGTGAACAGCAGGTTGAATCGAAACCTAGTCAACGCCAAGTGTTGGTGATTACACATTTGCCGCAAGTGGCTGCGTTAGGCAAGCATCACTTGCGCGTCAGTAAGTCATTGGTGGGCGGACAAACTTTAAGTGCAATTGAAGTGTTAGATGATGATGCGCGTGTAGAAGAGATTGCCCGCATGCTGGGCGGTATTGATATTACTGAAACGACGCGTCAACATGCCAAAGAGATGTTGACGCGCTAATTGCTAGTAATCGTTGTGTTATTTGAAGTCTCACTACTTAGAGCAAGGTTGTTTGGTGCAAACGCCATAAATAGTCAGTGAATGGTCTTGCATAGTGAAGCCCATCGACTCTGCGGCATGCTCCTGCCGTTTTTCAATTTCTGCATCATAAAACTCTTCAACACGACCACATTTTACACATACGATATGGTCATGATGGCCACCAGCATTCAACTCAAATACGGCTTTACCGCCTTCAAAGTGATGACGAATGAGCAAGCCTGCCTGCTCAAACTGCGTTAGAACGCGGTAAACAGTGGCTAAGCCGACATCTTCACCGGAGTTCAGCATCACTTTATAGATGTCTTCGGCAGAGAGATGTCGCTCTCGGCTATTTTCAAACAAGCTCAACACTTTGAGTCTGGGTAGGGTGGCTTTCAGGCCAGCGTTTTTTAGGTCTTTTTGATCATGCATGTTCGGTCGCTCACAATTAACAATGACAGTGTTTTGGGTTAGCTGTCTACGTGGTATATTAACGCCAATTCAAATTAAAAGTCATAATATGCGTTATGTTTTCATTTTAATGGTGTTTTTGTGCGTGTCATGCGGCACTGCATTGCCTACGGTAAAGCCTTATAAGCTTGATGTGCAGCAAGGTAATGTGGTGACGTCGAAAATGTTGCTGCAATTACGCCCCGGCATGACGAAGTCGCAAGTGCGATTTATTATGGGGACACCTCTGATTCAAGATAGTTTCCATGGCAATCGCTGGGATTATGTTTACCAGATGCGTGAAAATGGCAAGATTACAGAGCAGCGACGTGTGATTCTTGATTTTGAAAATGAATTGCTAAAAGCCGTGCGTGGTGATGTTGTGCCATCAGGTAGCAGTTCAGATAAGTCTGGTGATGATGAGGCGAATATTGGTACGCGCGTGCTTCAGCCTTATAAAAAGCCAGAAGAAAAAAGTTTGATGAGTAAGTTACAGTTTTGGAAAGGTGATGAAGAGAAGCCGTCTCAAAAGCCTGCAGTAGTTACGCTTTCATTGGAGGCTGTGAAGCCTAGCGTCGAAGCATCTGCGCAAAAAACAGCTAACTCTGACAACGTAAATGCAGCTGCAGAAAGTGCTGCTCCGGCTACCGAAGAGGTTAAGTCTGTATTGGCTATACCTGTTGAGACTATACCTACGCCTGTTGATGTGGCACCTACAATGGTGCCATCTGTTGCGGCTGTAGAGCCAGCACAGCATCAGGGTGCGCGGGTTGATGTTAAGGCTGAAAGTGCGCCCATGCTTGCGCCATCAGCAGAGCCTGCACCACAAAATACGCCTGTTTATGAGTCCGCTGCTGGTATGCAGTTTGATCGAACATTGAAATATTTAGATGAGGTTTTTGAGCAGGAGGCTAAGCCTGCTGTGGCAGTGCCACGCTCAGGAAATAAAGTCCCACCAAAACCAAAAAACTTGCCTGTAGAAGGTGATTTAGGTTTTTTTGATCGTATGTTGGAAAAAATAGGTTTTTAATTTAGTCGAGCATGTTGACTAAGGTTTCATTTTTAATTGGCTGGTTTTTTAAGTCGTAAATTTCAAGTTATAGGTATTTAATGTCATGGCAAGTCCGTTAAAAGTTGTTATCGCTGGTTGTTCTGGTCGTATGGGGCACGTTCTGCTGGAGAGCGTGTTTGCTGATGCTGAATTGGTTTTACATGGCGCGCTGGATAGAAGTGAGAATCCACAACTCGGTCGCGATGCTGGTGAATTTTTTGGCCGAGTGTCTAACGTTAAAGTGACCGATGATATTGATCTGGCATTAAAAGGTGCAGATGTACTGGTGGATTTTACTCGTCCAGAAGCCAGTATGCTTTATCTTGAAGCTTGCCAGAAACATCATGTGAAAATGGTGATTGGTACTACTGGGTTTTCTAGCGAGCAAAAGTCTGCCATTGAGGTGGTTTCTAAAGAAATTGCCATTGTTTTTGCGCCTAATATGAGTGTGGGCGTCACTTTGCTGATTAACTTGGTGCAAGCCGCGGCTAAAGTGTTGAATGAAGGCTACGATATTGAGATTCTTGAGGCGCACCATCGGCATAAAGTGGATGCGCCATCTGGAACTGCGTTGCGTTTAGGCGAGGCTGCTGCGAGCGCGCTGGGCCGTGATCTGGAGCAGTGTGCAGTGTATGGTCGTGAGGGCGTTACGGGTGAGCGCGACCCTTCTACCATAGGTTTCGCTACAGTGCGTGGCGGTGACGTGGTTGGCGATCACACCGTTTTATTTGCGGGTATCGGCGAGCGTGTTGAGCTTACGCATAAAGCCAGCAGTCGCGCCACATTTGCTTTGGGTGCATTGCGCGCAGCCAAGTTTTTGAATGCCAAAAACTCTGGTTTGTTTGATATGCAAGATGTTTTAGGTTTGCGTTAAGGTTGATTCTCAAAAGTGATGCAGCCTAAACGTCACTTTTTCTTGTGGTTGAGTACGATACTTGTTCTTTCATTTGCTTGGTCGGCTTATTCGCCATTGTCGCGTTTAACTTGGTGGCTAGAAATAGCCCCGATTCTTATTGCGCTCCCTATTTTAATTTTGACGCATCAGCGCTTCGCGTTTACGCAATTGGCGTATGTACTCATGTTGATGCATGCCATCATTCTGCTGATTGGCGGGCATTATACTTATGCTGAAGTGCCGCTATTTAATTGGTTGCGAGAAGTTTTTGATCTTTCGCGTAATTATTACGATAGGGTGGGGCACTTCGCACAAGGTTTTGTGCCAGCCATCATTACGCGTGAAATATTGCTAAGAAACTCGCCGTTAGTGAGAGGGCGTTGGCTATTTTTTATTGTTTGCAGTATCTGCTTGAGTATTAGTGCAGTGTATGAATTTATTGAATGGTGGGTTGCTGTGTATGAGGGTGGCGCTGCCGATGCATTTTTAGGCACTCAAGGCGATGTTTGGGATACGCAGTGGGATATGTTTGTTGCTTTGTTGGGGGCGATAGCGGCGCAGTGTTTTCTAGTAAAGGCGCACGATAAACAATTAATGGTCATGAATGCTTAGCAGTTCAGCATTGATAATACGCTTTTTTTTCGCTATAATTCGTTAATTCTGAAACGGGAAGAGTATACAAACTCCTCCCGTTTTGCATATCTGCCATCTATTCACGATGGTTTAAGAATGTAAATTATTTAACGATGTAAATCAAGGAGTTACTGTGTCGCAAAACCTGCCTGCCATACTAGTACTTGCAGATGGAACCGTGTTTCGTGGCATATCAATTGGCGCTTCTGGACATGCTGTAGGTGAAGTTGTATTTAATACCTCAATGACCGGTTACCAAGAGATATTGACAGACCCATCCTATACCAAGCAAATCGTAACACTCACCTATCCGCATATCGGTAATTATGGTGTGAATCTAGAGGACGTAGAGTCTGCTCAGGTTTACGCTAGCGGGTTAATTATTCGCGACTTACCACTTACACACAGTAACTTTAGAAACACACAATCGTTGGTCGACTATTTGGTTGCCAATGAGATTGTTGCGATTGCGGGCATTGATACGCGTAAGCTTACGCGCTTGCTACGCGAAAAAGGTGCGCAAACTGGTGTGGTAATTGCAGGTGAGGCTGATGAAGCGAAAGCATTGTCCTTAGCATCTACTTTAATTGCTGATTTCCCCGGTTTATCTGGTATGGACTTAGCCAAAGTCGTGTCTTGCGATAAGGCTTACGAGTTTACTGAAGGTGAGTGGGCGTTGGGTCAAGGTTTTACAGAGGCTCCATCTAGTCAGTTTCATGTGGTTGCATTTGATTACGGTGTTAAACGTAATATCTTGCGCATGTTGGTTTCACGCGGTTGCAAGGTGACAGTGCTGCCAGCGCAAACTTCTGCGGCAGACGCGTTGGCATATAAGCCTGATGGCGTATTTCTGTCTAACGGCCCTGGCGACCCTGAACCATGTGATTATGCTATTTCAGCGATCAAAACGATTGTAGATACAGGTATCCCGACATTTGGTATCTGTTTAGGTCATCAGCTTTTAGCGCTAGCGAGTGGTGCAAAAACACACAAAATGAAGTTTGGCCATCACGGTGCAAACCATCCCGTGCAAGATATTGAAACTAAACGCGTGTATATCACCAGCCAAAATCATGGCTTTGCGGTAGATACAGCGAGCTTGCCATCTAACATTAAAACCACGCATATCTCACTTTTCGATGGTAGCTTGCAAGGCATCGCACGCACAGATAAGCCTGCATTTAGCTTTCAAGGGCATCCTGAAGCGAGTCCTGGTCCTACAGAAATGAGCTACTTGTTCGATAGATTCATTAGCATGATGCAAGCAACAAAAATAGAACAAGGAAAGGCAAGCTAATGGCTAAGCGTACAGACATTAAATCAATTCTTATTATTGG
>JAZJYS010000009.1:0-4432 GCA_040390265.1 Pseudomonadota bacterium
CATAATTTATTGCAAATGCTCTCGGCGGTGTCGTTGCGCATTCCTGCGCTGGATGAGCATAAAGAAGATATTCCAGATTTGGCGGTTGCCATTGCTAACTTGCAGTTAGAGTTGGCAGACATTGAATACCGCGAGTTTGATACTGCTGCACTGAATAGTTTACGTAATGCAGATTGGCCTGGTGATCTAGCGCAGCTAGATGCCGTGGTGCGCAATCTGATACAAACGAGTCTAGGCGAAAAAATCGGTCTGGAAGACGTGCGTCGTGTATTGCATCAGTTTGATGATGCACAAACTGACATTGATGCTGCGGGCATTAATCAGTTGCAACCTAATTCTATGGGGGCTGCAGGGGTTGTAGGCGTTGGTCTAAGTCAAGACTTACTCGATCAACCGTTGCGTGAGGCGCGTGATGGTTTTGAGCGCTTATATTTTGAGCATCACATGAAAAAAGATGTGACCAATAACATGAGCAAACTTGCTGAAATTGCAGGTTTGGAGCGCACGCATCTATATCGGAAGCTCAAGCAACTTGGCTTGAAGATTAAAGGCTGATTAATCTTTGTACCTGCTTAAAGCCACCAGTATTAGGTGACTTTAAGCAATTTCCAGTACGACTGGCGTGTGGTCAGAGGGGCGCTCCAGTTTACGCGGAGCCTTATCTATATGCGCAGAAACACAGTTGTTTTTAAGTGCAGCACTCACCAGAATATGGTCGATGCGCATGCCTAGATTACGTCTAAACCCCATCATGCGGTAATCCCACCAACTGAAACTTTTTTCAGGTTGTTCAAATAGCCTGAAGCTATCGTGCAATCCCAATTGAAGTAACTTTTGAAACGCTTCGCGCTCTGCGGGGCTGACTAATATTTGCCCTTCCCATGCAGCTGGGTCATGGCAATCCTGATCTTCCGGGGCAATGTTGTAATCACCTAATAAGACCAATTTCGGGTATTTTTTAAGCTCACCAGCCAGCCAAGTATTGAGCGCTTTTAACCAGCGCATTTTGTATTCATATTTTTCAGAATCAACGGCTTGGCCATTCACAATGTACACACACACCACGCGCACGCCATTAATAGTGGCTGAAATCACACGCTTTTGCTCATCCTCAAAACCTGCAATGCCATGCTCAATTTCTGTCATGGGCTGTGTACTTAAAATGGCCACGCCATTATAGGTTTTCTGTCCGCTATGAATGGCGTCATAGCCTGCGGCTTTTAATGCCTCGTATGGGAATTTGCTGTCTTCTTGCTTGGTTTCTTGCAGGCACAGTACGTCAATCGGGTTGTCGCGCAACCAATCCAATACATGGGGTAGGCGAACATTTAAAGAATTGACGTTCCATGTGGCTAATTTCACAGATTGATCTCGACAAGAATTAATATAAATAACAGGCTTCATTTTAACATGCGTAAAAAGATGACTACATTGCTATCTTAATGAATGTAAATGAAAGTTTTGCTTGTATGCTAAAGTCTCGCTTCTTTAAGAGCACTGTTTTAATAGTACAGGAAGTGAAAAGCGTGAAAGAAAGCGTAAAAAACGGTGGCGTCAAAGCTGCCATATTCGATATGGATGGCTTGCTGATTGATTCTGAACGCATCATCCTGCAAGCCTGTATCACCGCAGCCAAAGAAGTCGGTATTACCTATACCCAAGCAGAATATGTTGAGCTCATTGGTCGCGCTGGCCCTGACTCTACGCGCATTATGGTCGAGCAATTGGGTGGTGTAGAAAATTTTAATCTAGTCATGCAAGGGCTAGATACGCAGTTGGCTGGACGCAACAATACTTTTCCGCTCAAGCATGGCGCCTTGCCATTGCTTAAACATTATCAAGCCAACGGTATTATATGCAGCGTCGCGTCATCATCGCCCACGCACCACATCACGCACCGTTTAAGCCAAGTGGGCGTGCTGGATTACTTTAGCCACATCACCAGTGGGCAAGAAGTAAGTAAGGGTAAACCTAACCCTGACATTTACCTGCTTGCCGTTAAAAAATTAGGACTGAATGTAGAAGAATGCATCGCCTTTGAAGATAGCGAAACCGGCGCACGTGCTGCGATTGCTGCAGGTTTGAAGGTTGTGGTGGTGCCAGATTTAAAACAGCCGAGTGACTATGTGCGAGATAACTGCCACCAAGTCGTGGCTAGTTTGCACGATTGGCTCATTTAGCTTAGCGGCTTCAGCCACCACACATGCTCAGTGGCAGAGCATTGGCCTTTTAGGCCGCCGACAACCTCTTCGCTAGCCAGTAAAGTTAAATCATAGCTGGCTTGGTAGTGTAGTTTAATTTCATCCGCACAGATGGAGAATGGCGGCCCAGCATGTACGGCTTGGTCATACTCAAAGCAAATCAGCAATTGCGGTGCATTGTTTGTAAGCGCCATAAGGTGTGCGGTATAACGCTTGCGCATTTCTTCTGGCAGCGCTACCAAAGCGGCTCTATCGTAAATTGCATCCACCGCACCTAACATGGCTGGCGATACAGTAAAAATGTCCCCAACAAATATATCAATATTGAGTGCGCTGTAATTTGTCACTTCATCTAGCTGTTTGATGTTGGGCGTTAAGTTTAGGCTGCTAAATAAATCTTCAATCGCAATACTGCTTAGCTCTACTCCAGCAATGCGGTAGCCTTGTGTAAGTAACCAAGCAATATCTAAAGTTTTGCCGCACAAGGGTAAGAATACGCGAGAACCTTGTTTTAATTGAAGTATAGGGAGGTACTTAACCAGTAATGGATTTGCCTCAGGCAAGTGAAAGCCAATCTCGTTTTTCTTCCATTTTTGATGCCAAAAGTCGTGTTTCATATTCTTTTGTACTTTCTGAATAAACTTCTGTTAACTCAAATAGTCCATTTGAATGGTATTTCTTTAAACTACAGCGTCAAAGCTAGACTAGGGAAGAGGGTCATTTTCAAACGCTGTTTATGTTTAAAATGCGAGCACGGGAAAATGGCCGAAGCAACAACGTATAGCTTTGATGCTGATGGTTTAAGCCATGCCATTATGGCGCAGCAACGCATCCATGCTCGGCTCTCTACCTCTGAATGCCACAAATGATTCCATGGCTGGGCGCGAGCCACCTTTTGCCAGAATCTCTTGCCAGTAGAGTTGACCGGTTTCTCTGGAGAGCACGCCGTCTTCTTCAAACATGCTGTAAGCGTCTGCGGATAATACTTCTGCCCACTTATAGCTGTAATAGCCAGCTGCATAGCCACCTGCAAAGATATGGGTGAAGTTATTCGGGAAGCGATTCCATTTTGGTGGGCGTACCACGGCGACCTCATCGCGGATGCTTTCAATCAGGTCGATAGCGGTGGCTGTGCCGTAAGGGTCAAACTCACTATGCAGGCGAATATCAAACAGTGAGAACTCGATTTGGCGCATGGTCTGCATACCTGCCTGGAAGTTCTTGGCCGCGACCATTTTATCGAATAGTGCTCGCGGCAATTGTTCGCCAGTATCTACGTGGGCTGTCATGTTGCGCAGCACATCCCATTCCCAGCAGAAATTTTCCATGAACTGGCTAGGTAGCTCTACAGCATCCCACTCAACGCCTTTGATGCCGGATACGCCGTAGTCTTCAACTTCGGTGAGCATGTGGTGCAGGCCGTGACCAAACTCATGGAACATGGTGAGCACTTCATCATGGGTGAATAAGGCTGGTTTTCCGCCGACTGGCGCTGAGAAATTACAGGTTAATAGTGCTACCGGTATGGTGAGTTCATCGGCAACTTTGCGGCGTGTGATGGCTTCATCCATCCATGCGCCGCCGCGTTTGTCGTTGCGTGCGTAGAGGTCTAAATAGAACTGGCCAATCAAATGACCATTTAGGTCTTTAATGTCATAAAAGCTGGCAGTCTCATGCCATACAGATGCCTGCGCTTTGCTGACCTGTATGCCAAATATAGTTTCAACGACTTTGAATAAGCCTGCCAACACTTTGCTTTCAGGAAAGTATTGTTTTACTTCAAGGTCAGAAAAAGCATATTTTTCTTCGCGTAGTTTTTCTGATGCATAGGCGACATCCCAAGCCTGCATGTCAGTAATGCCTAGTTTTGCAGCGTATTCTTCGAGTTCTACTTTATCTTTCAAGGCATAAGGTTTGGCTTTTTTAGCTAAGTCCTGCAAGAAGTCTGTCACATGCTGTGCAGATTCTGCCATTTTGGTGGCAATTGAAAGCTCGGCATAATTGGCAAAACCTAATAACTTGGCGGCTTCAAGACGTAGTTTAAGGATTTGCGAAATGAGCGGTGTATTGTCCCATTCTGATTTGCCAAACTCTGATGCACGTGTCGCGTAAGCGCGGTATAGCGTTTCACGTAGGTTTCTATCTTGCGCATATTGCAGCACAGGTAAGTAAGAAGGTGCGTGCAAGGTGAATTTCCAGCCCGCATGCTCATCCGCTTTTGCGGCTTCACT
>JAZJYS010000009.1:4532-6900 GCA_040390265.1 Pseudomonadota bacterium
GTTACAGGGGCGCTATCTTGAACCAGTGCTTCAATCGTGCTTTTTGCTTCATTGAGTAAAAAGTCGACGGCGGGTGATACGTGCTCAGCTTTGACTTCCTCAAACTTGGGTAAGCCCGAAAAGTGTAAGAGTGGATTATTTTGTAGTTGCTGAATGTCTTGCGAGTTATTGTTCACTGCGGTAAATCCTTCTTTTTTGATGCTATTGAACGGTTTCAATCGAACGTATATGGCGACTTAATTGATTAGACGTAGTGTGAGTGGATAACGATAAGTTTCGCCCTTACTAGTAGCAATGGCGGCAATAATGCATAAAACAATATTAGCGAGCCAAATAATTGCCATGAATACAAAGCCAATCAGAATCCATGCTAAAAACCATGCGATAAATTGTGCCAGCATGACGCTGATTTGAAAGTTCAAAGCCTCTTTTGCCTGTGCGGCAATATATTCGCTGTCATCTTTTTTTAGCACCCAGACAATGACTGATGGAACGAATGAAAATATTGTGCCGGCTAAATGTGTGATGGTGGCAATATTCTTATCATCGTTACTCGGTACTTGGCTATTAGGAACGGACATTTCTGTCGTCATGAAGATTCCTTCAAGAATATAGGTTAATGTAGATTGAATTTAGCGACTAATGGTTCAATTTTTTCAATGTCAGACAATCCAAGTATCTTGCGCGCATTCTCATTGAGTTTGCTGATTTGGCTGTGCAAAATCTGCTGTTTTACGCTCAGTACGTGCGAGGGGTGCATAGAGAGTTGACGTAGACCCATACCAATCAAGAGCTTGGTCAGCTTTGCATCACCGGCCATTTCTCCACATACGGAAACCGATTTTCCGAATTTTTCACCAGCTTTAATGGTCATGGAAATGAGCTTTAATACTGAGGGGTGCAGCGGATTGTAAAGATGCGCTACGGTATCGTCGGTGCGGTCAATCGCTAGCGTGTATTGAATCAAGTCATTGGTGCCGATAGACATGAAATCAAGCTCTTTTGCAAAGGCTTCTGCGCTGATTGCCGCGGCTGGGATTTCAATCATGCCGCCGAGTGCAATTTTTTCATCAAAGGCAATACTCTCTTTACGCAGACTAAGCTTAGCGCGCTCAAGTAGTAGCTTGGTTTGGCGCAACTCTGCTAGTGTCGATAGCATGGGAATCAATATTTTAATATGGCCAAAATGTGAGGCGCGCAATATGGCGCGTAATTGCGTATGGAATATTGACGGTTCAGACAAGCATAGACGGATGGCGCGTAAGCCCAGCGCAGGGTTGGCACAATTCACGATGCTGTCCGGGTTCATTTGCTTGTCAGCACCTAAATCCAGTGTGCGGATCGTGACCACAGCACCTTTCATTGCTTCAGCGACAGATCGGTAGGCAATAAACTGTTCTTCTTCATCAGGCATTTCACGCCGGTTCATGAATAAAAACTCGGTACGATATAGACCAATGCCTGTTGCGCCAGAGGCTCTGGCTGCAGCGGCATCTTCTGGCACTTCAATATTGGCGAATAGCTCAATATGTGTGCCATCAATGGTAACCGCTTTAGTGGTTTTAATGAGTTGCAGCTTCTGTTGCTCAAGCTCCCATTGTTCTTGACGCAATTTGTATTCGGCAAGAATCTCTTTGGATGGATTAACAATGACAACACCCAAGTCGCCATCAATAATAATCAGTTCGCCATCATTGATTAGATCACGCGCACGCTGCAATGCAACGATAGAGGGGATGTTCAAGCTGCGTGCGAGGATGGCCGTGTGAGAGGTTGCGCCGCCGACGTCAGTAATGAATGCCGCAAATTGATGCTGCTTAAATTGGATTGCGTCTGCAGGAGAAATATCATGCGCCACCAAAATAAGCTTACGCTCTTGATGGACGACACTGGTTTGCTGCTCCATGGGTAACTGGCTTGGATGGCCTAGCAACACCTTAATAATACGCTCAACGACCTGAATGACATCTTGTTTGCGTTCGCGTAGATATTCGTCTTCAATTTGCTCAAATTGGTCAACGATGTCGTCCATTTGCAGCTTAATGGCCCATTCGGCGTTGCAGCGCTCATTTTTGATGATTTCTTTTGGGGCTTCGGATAACGATTTGTCTTCAAGCATCATTAAATGCGTGCTGATAAAGGCGCTAATCTCAGCCGGCGCACTCTTACGTAAGCTGCTGTTGATTTGTTCCAGCTCATATTTTACTTTGGTGATGGCGGTGCTGAAGCGCACGATTTCATCGTCAATCAAATGCTTCGGTAACTGGTAATGCACTACCTCTAATAGTGCATTTGAGACCAGATGCGCCTGCCCAATGGCAATGCCGCTAGATACGCCTACACCGTGGATGCTAAAGCTAGTCATAAT
>JAZJYS010000009.1:7000-16683 GCA_040390265.1 Pseudomonadota bacterium
GATCATGTGCGATGATTAAAATACCAATCATTTTTCTCTCTATGTAATTTCTAAATCTGGGTAATCTTGAATTTAAAAAATGATAAATTCATTCTTTGGTACTACTTTAACTCTCTGTGCCGAGTGAGTGTTTTTTGTTGGACAGCAAAAAACTCACTCAATTTCTCAACAAAATACACTGAGCGGTGCTGCCCACCTGTACAGCCAATAGCTACCGTTAGGTAGCTACGATTGTCGGCAATAAAGCTCGGTAGCCATTTTTGTATGTAATTGCGGATGTCATCCAGCATATCATGCACACTAGCCTGGTCTTCCATAAAAGCCTGCACTGGAGCATCTCGTCCTGTCAGGTCGCGTAGTTTTGGGTCGTAATGCGGATTAGGTAGGCAGCGCACATCAAATACGAAGTCAGCATCCAGTGGAATTCCGTGTTTAAAGCCAAATGACGTGAATAATAGTGTGAGGCCGGTATGTTCGATAGAAACGACATCTTTAATCCAGCCTCTAAGCGTGTTGGCGCTGAGATGGCTGGTGTCTATCACGTGACCCAATTCACCGAGGTTGCCAAGCAACTCACGCTCAACCGCAATACTTTCCGCAAGCGTTGTGGTGTTTTGACTTAACGGATGCTTGCGTCGGGTTTCGCTAAATCTTTTGACCAGTGTTTCTACGTCAGACTCTAGAAACAAGACTTGTGTGGCAATGTTTTGTGCTTGGAGTTGTTTTATATGTACTGGCAATGTTTCAATTGCCGCACTACGACTGTCAATGCTGATCGCCACGCGATCATGATTCGCAATATGTGAGTTCTGCGCGCCTAAATGTTCTGAAATCTGGGGCAACATGGTGGCAGGTAAATTGTCGATACAATAGTAGCCGCTGTCCTCCAGCGCTCTGAGTGCGATGCTTTTTCCTGATCCAGAAAGACCTGTGACGATGATGAGCTGTTTCATAACTATGATTTATAGTACATGGTCTTTATTTGGACTTTTTCATTTCGCGCAGCTGGCGCTGCATGAATTGCTTGGTGCCATTCACACCACGTAATAGCAGCATGTGGTTGCGAATCGCAACCTCAACCAATACCGCGATATTGCGACCAGCGGCAATCGGGATATGTATTTTGGGTATTTTTACACCCAATACAACTTCGTGCTCGGTTTTTACCCGTAGTCTGTCTAGTGGTTGCTGTGCATGCATGTCAGCCATTTCAAGCTGAATGATTAGGTCTAGTGGTTTGGTTGGCTTGACGGAGTTGTCACCAAATAGGGCACGGATATTTAAAATGCCTAGACCGCGTACCTCGAGAAAATCTTGTAACAGTGGAGGGCAGCGACCCTCGATGCGCTCTGGTGAAATGCGAAATAAATCTACAATATCATCCGCAATAATTCTGTGGCCGCGAGAAATAAGCTCTAATGCGAGCTCACTCTTACCAATGCCCGCATCACCTTTAATTAGCGCGCCAAAGCCTTGTACTTCCATAAATACGCCATGTCGGCTTACGGATTCTGCAACAGCTTGTGCCAAAAAGTGACTTAAGATATCCATCAACTCTGGGCTGCGCAGTGACGAGGTAAATAGCGGTGTTACGTGATTGTCGGCTGCGGCCATCAGTGTGTCCGGCACTTTCTCGCCGTTAGCTACGATAATCGCCGCCAAGTCGGTTGAATATAAATTGCCAATAGCGCGTACAGCATCGGCTGTATTTAGGCTGCGTAAATAGTCCATTTCGGCACAGCCTAATACCTGCACTCGGTTTGGATGCACAAAGTTGAGATGGCCAATAAGTGCCAAAGAGGGCTTGGAAACTGTTTCGCTAGTGAGTGTTTTGAACCCGCCGTTAAGCCCTGCAACCCAGTTCAGTTTGAGCTTGCGGCGGGTTTGTTTGAATAGCTCAGTGACGTTGAGTTGAGCCATAATTGATTGAAGAAATGATTAAATTTAAAAGAATGATGAAAACTGATACTAAGTTATTTTATTCAATAGCTTGGTGCTTAACCGCGCCATTCGTTTTGTGGTGATCAGCATTTTTTTCTTTATGTTTTACCACTTGGCGGTCTAGTTTGTCGGTCAACATGTCAATAGCGCTATACATGTTGTCGTTTTCGCATTCGGCATGTAAATCATTGCCAGGAACATGTAGTGTGGCCTCTACTTTTTGGGCGAGTTTTTCAACACTTAACGTCACTTTGATGTCAATAACGTGATCAAAGTGGTTGCTAATACGAGTCAATTTGCTCGTGACATAATCGCGCAATGCAGGTGTTACTTCTAAGTGATGACCAGTTAATTGTAAATTCATGACTTGCTCCTTTTTAAAATATTCCACAAGTGCTTGAGCCTGTATTTCATTGCCTTACTTTAAGTGATTAACGCTTGTAGTAAGCGTGTAAGGTGTAAAAATATCACTGACTTCAAAACCCACAGAACAATTTCAGTTTACTACTTTAATTCGCCTCTGTGCCATTGGAATAGACAATTTTTTATGCTTCTTTTGTCTGGATGTAGGGCTTCATTCTGAGTTAAGGTTCGGGTAGATTTTTTTAAATGCATTGTATGAGCATTACATGCTTACAGCGACTTTCTTAAACTTGCAGGCGCAATGTTGAGGGACTCCCGATATTTTGCAATAGTGCGCCGTGCCACAACAATGCCTTGTTTTGCTAATAGCTCAGTAATTTGGTTATCAGAATAAGGTTTTTTCGGATTTTCTTGATCGACTAGTTGTTTAATCAGCGCGCGAATTGCCGTTGCCGAACAGGTGCCGCCACTATCCGTGGACACTGAGCTGCCAAAGAAATATTTGAGCTCAAAGATTCCGCGCGGTGTGAGCATGTACTTGCTTGTAGTCACGCGTGAAATGGTTGATTCATGCAACTCTAGTTCGTCTGCAATTTCACGGAGTACCAGTGGTCGCATAGCGACTTCACCGTACTCCAGAAAATTACGCTGGCGGTCAACAATGGCCTGTGACACGCGTAAAATGGTTGAGAAGCGCTGTTGGATGTTTTTAATCATCCATTTTGCTTCTTGCATTTGACTTTGCAGATATTGGCTTGAGCTGTCGCGATTGCGTTTGAGTATGTTCGCATATAGCTGATTGATTTTAAGTTTAGGTATCACGCCATCATTCAGGCTGGCGATCCAAATACCTTTTACTTTTTTAACAATGATTTCATGCTGAATGTAATGCTCTGAGCCAATCAAGCTGAACGCGCTGCCAGGGCGCGGATTCAAGCTGGTGATCAGTAATTGCACTTGTTTGAGTGTGGCTTCATCACAGCTTAACTCTTTGCGTAATTTGGTAAAGTCACGTGCGCCAAGCGCTGGCAAGTGGTGCTTTGTGACCTCTTTGGCTAATGCTAGGTGCGGTGTGTTTGTCGGCAATAAATCCAGTTGCAATAATAAACATTCGCTTAGGTTGCGTGCGCCTACACCTGCTGGATCTAAGTGTTGAATGTGTCGCAGCGCCGTTTGTAGCTCTAGCGCATCCATCTCAAGTTCCAGAGGCATTTGCTCTGCAATGTCTTCGAGAGACTCTTCCAGATAGCCATCTTCGTTGATGCTATCCACCAGCAATAGCGTCAGAGACTGATCGCGCTCCGACAAAGGCATCAGCTTTAACTGGGAAAGCAGATGCTCTCGTAAACTGATCTGCAAAGTTTCTTGCTGCTTGAAATCGCTGTCGTCATCGGCTGGCGTACTGTTTTCATCCCAGCGGCTGCCGTTGGAGAACTCATCAAACTCATCATTGAACTCTGCTGAATAGTCGGTGGCGCTAGTGTTGAGTTCTAATTCGTTTGATGCGTCTTGTTGGCTACTCTCACTTAAGCTGGATTCACTTGCGGTTGACGTGCTTTGGCTTAGTTCGAAGTCATGATCAGGAAAATTTTGCTCTGGTATCTCTGTATTCGGAGCATGATCCTGAGGGTCGTTTGGCGTGGCGACGTCATTATCACTAACTGCATTACCGTACTCATCCTCATCCGCATCGCCTCTTTCTAGCAATGGGTTGGTTTGCATCAGCACATCAATTTCTTGATTAAGTTCCAGCGTGGATAGCTGCAAGAGCCGAATAGCTTGTTGCAGTTGTGGTGTTAATGATAGATTTTGCGAAAATCTAAGTTGTAAACCTTGTTTCATAGACGGAAATTTTCACCCAAATAAACTTTTCGTACACTTTCGTTGGCAATAATTTCGCTTGGAAGACCAGAGGCAAATACATGACCTTGATTAACGATGTATGCACGGTCACAAATGCCCAAGGTTTCGCGTACATTATGGTCGGTAATCAGAATGCCGATGTTGCGCGCGGTTAAAAAATGAATGATTTTTTGAATATCAATCACTGCGATGGGGTCGATGCCCGCAAATGGCTCATCTAGCAGGATAAAGCTAGGGTCAGAGGCTAGGCAGCGTGCAATTTCCACGCGGCGGCGCTCACCGCCAGATAAACTTACTGCGGCATTATCGCGAATATGCGTAATGTGTAACTCTTCCAGTAGCGATTCAAGCTTCTCATCCATTTCAGCTTCTGAAATATCTTGTAGTTGCAAGACTGCTAATATGTTTTCTGACACAGTCAGTTTGCGAAAAATAGATGCCTCTTGTGGTAAATACGATAAGCCCATTCTGGCACGCAAATGAATCGGCATGCGGCTTAAGTCCTTACCATCCAGTAGGATTCGACCTTCATCCAGCGGAACGAGCCCAACCATCATGTAGAAACTGGTCGTTTTCCCTGCGCCATTCGGGCCTAACAGGCCGACGACTTCACCGCTCTTTAACGTTAGTGAAATATCCTGCACAACCGTGCGCGCTTTGTATGATTTCTTTAAATTTTCTACAATGAGTTCGCTCATAATGGTGTGTGCTTATTTAGATTCGCTGTTGGTGCTTACTTCTAAGCTTCTGCTTAAGCGCATACTTTTCACAGCAGGTACGTTACTAGTGGTTGTAGGTGCTGATTTTTCGATAGAAGATTTGTTGCTTGGCGTCGTATCCTTTGCTGGGGCGCTACTAGGCTCAAGTGCTTTCTTGTTTTTAGGTTGAATAATTGCGCGGACACGGCCACTAGGTGTACCAGGTGTTGCAGCCTGTGAGCCGCCGCCAATCACTTCTGCATACTCGGCATTAGCGTCGTACATAATGTAGTCGCCATGCACAATGTCCTCGCCACGCTTTACCCAGGCTTTGGTGTAAAGCTGTACTTTATCCATGCGGCCATCATATTCGATACGCTGCGCGCTGCCTTCCATGTATTCATTTTTACCTTCACGCTTTTGCTTGAAAGTGGTTGGGTTGCCTAAAGAGGTGCTGTGTTGAAAGCCTTCTTTATCTTCACGCACAATCAGTTTGTCGGCATGAATCACTAGCGTGCCCTGCGTCAGAATGACATTGCCGATGTAGGTGCTGGTTTGTTTTGCATCATCCACTTTGACTGAATCGGCTTCTAAGTCAATTGGCTTATCACGGTCAGCGGCTTCGGCAAGTACGCGACCAGAAAAACTCAATAAGGCAATGCTCAGTAAAATCAGGCTGGCTATAGGCTTGAGTCCTGACGTGATTATTTGCTTACTCATAGCGTCTCCGAATGCGCGCATCGTTAGTGTTGGATTTATTTTGTTTGGTACTTTTTACTTGCTTGTTCGTGGCTAATGTTTTGCCATTAGCATTTTTAACAGCTTTGCTGTTCACCGCTGGCGTATTTACGATGTTGCTTGCTGCGCTTGTTCTTTCAACACTTGGTCTTTCATAATGTGCCCGTACTTTGTTTAGCAGTGTGACGGTTCTCATTTTCTTTTCATACAGCATACCTGTTGCATAAATCACTGTTTTAGGCGCTTGTCGAATGACCACTGGGCTATCCGTTTTTACAATCTCTTCATTAGGTCGAATATTGAGGTAGTTAGTCTCTACTGTCATTTCACCTTTACCAGCAAAAGCTTGGCGTGTGACTTTAACCTGATCAAACAGCTCCACCTCTTCGCCATCGCCAGATACATTGCCGCGTAAGCCATGCACCTGAGTGTATGGTTTATCCACTGCAAATTGTGTATAACGAGGACGTACTAAAACCGACGTGTCGTCATCTGGAAAATGTTTCATTTCCGTTGCTGCCAATTTATAGCGCAGTCCACCATGAATATCCGTCTGTGTGGTGACAAAATTATTAATAATATAATCTGGGTCATGACGGCTGCTACCATCTAATTTTGGAGCAGTGGGTTGCACGACTTTGTTAATCCAAAAGGTCAGTAACGCTAACATGGACAGTAGCGCCAACGGAAAAATAATCGCGGAGCGTGTTCTGTTATTCATGTTAGGTCGTTCTTCATCATGCAATCATTATGGCGTTAATTTCGACGCTTTCAATTGGAAATATGCGCTTGCGTTAAAAACTGTGCCATTTGCGTATCAAACGTATCTTGCGCTTGCATGATGAGTTCGCATACCTCACGTACGGCACCTGCGCCGCCAGACTTCTTTGTTACGTAATGTGCATGTTTGAGCAGTAGTGCCGGTGATGCAGGTACGGCAATTGCCAGCCCGCTTTTAAGCATTGGTGGTAAGTCAACCACATCGTCACCCATAAAAGCACATTGGCTGGGTTGTAAATTGCATAAGGCGATTAATTCATTAAAGGCTTCTAGCTTATCTTCCGCACCTTGGTAAAAGTGACCAACTCCTGTGCTTTCGGCACGTTTTTTAACCACATTTGAGGTGCGGCCGGTAATAATCGCCAGTTCAACGCCTGTCGCTTTTAGTAGTTTCATGCCCAAGCCGTCATGTGCGTGGAAGGTTTTGTACTCTTGCCCGTCATCGCCAATCGTCAGGCCGCCATCGGTCATGACGCCATCGACATCAAGCACCAGTAGTTTGATGTTTTGCAGGCGCTGCGTTAATTCAGCGTTGATTGTAGAAATACTCATTCAGATTAAACTACCTTTGCTAGTAAAAGATCATGCATATTCAGTGCGCCAACCAGCATGCCGGTATCGTCGGTAACTAATAGTGCGTTAATTTTGCGCTGCTCCATCACTTCCACGGCAGCAATTGCCAGTTGGTCTTGATGAATTGTGTAGGGGTTTTGATGCATCACATCCGCCATGCTGGCAGTGGCGACGTTGATGTTTTGTTCAAATGTGCGTCGCAAATCACCATCGGTGAAAATGCCGGTAGGACGGCTCTCAGCATCAACAATGGCGGTTAAACCTAAGCCCTTACGCGACATTTCGAGCAGGCCTTCTTTGAGTGAGGCGTTGGCTGGCACGCGCGGGATATTGTCTCCTGTGCGCATCAAGTCGTTGACATGAATGAGTAAGCGACGGCCAAGGCTGCCGCCGGGGTGTGAACGCGCAAAATCTTCTGCGGTAAAGTCGCGTTGGTCTAACACGCACAATGCCAATGCGTCACCCAGTGCTAATGATACGGTGGTGCTTGAAGTCGGCGCTAATCCTAATGGGCAAGCCTCTTTTTCAACACGTGCGCTTAAGTGAATGTCCGCGGCTTTTGCCAAAGTGGAGTTGTCATTGCCGGTTATCGCAATGATGCTCGCGCCCAGACGTTTAATCGGCGACACGATAGCAAGTACTTCGTCACTCTCGCCGGAATTGGATAGTGTCAGCACGATGTCGCCTGATGTAATCATGCCTAAATCGCCATGACTCGCTTCACCTGGATGCATAAAAAATGCAGGGGTGCCTGTGCTGGCAAATGTGGAAGCGATTTTGCCGCCGATATGACCGGATTTACCCATGCCGCTGACTACAACGCGCCCTTTGCATTGTAGAATAAGTTTGACTGCACGCTCGAAATTGTCATCTAACCGCTGTGCCAGCGCAGCGATTTCGCTGGCTTCTAGGCGCAGCACTTCACGTGCCAGTGTTAGCACGGGCTGTTTGTGTGAGTTGGTAGTGCGTGCAGGCTGATTGTCGTTATGTGGTGATGACATGTTGCTTAAGCGCGTTTATTGAACGTGCAGCTTATAAAATTAACGGTTAGTATAAAAGGGAATGCTTTACTAATAAAGCCATTAGCAAGACATTTTAGGGTGAATCTGTCATAGCGCCCAATATTAGGCATAAATTTTGCTATTGAATTTTTTTTTCCTGATGATGTAACGATGTGAAACAATAGAGCTCAACAATAAAAACTTAATATTATTTTTAATACAGTATGTTTGAAAACCTACCCTTAATACTCATCCTTCTTATCAGCTCCGTGCTCGGTGTGGCGATGTTTCGTGCCTTCCGTTTGCCTGCGATGTTGGCTTATTTTTTAGTCGGCTTGGTCTTGGGGCCTTACACTTTCGGTTTGCTGCCAGATACTGAAGCCAATCGGGAGGTTGCCGAGTTTGGTATCGTGTTTTTAATGTTTAGCATAGGGTTAGAGTTCAGCTTGCCGCAGCTATACGCGATGCGTAAAAAAGTGCTCGGCTTGGGCGGCGCGCAAGTCATGGTAACGCTAGCCCTTATTATGAGTGTTGCTAAGTTTTCCGGATTAACCTGGCCTGCAGCCTTTGTCATTGGTGCGGCATTGACCATGTCTTCGACCGCGATTGTTTCTAAAATCCTTGCGGAACGGGTCGATCTGAATTCACGCCACGGTCGCTTAAGTATAGGTGTCTTGTTATTTCAGGATATTGCTGTAGTGCCAATTCTGGTGCTGATTCCAGCTTTAGGTATGAATGACGCTAATTTAACCGATGTGCTTGGTTTGGCGATGTTGAAAGCGGCTGCCATGCTGTTATTTTTATTCACTATTGGTAAGTGGCTCATTAACCCCTGGTTTAACTTGGTCGCAGGTCAGCGTTCTCGTGAATTGTTTGTCATGAACGTGCTCATGGTGACGTTACTGTTGGCATATGCGACCAAATTAGCGGGCTTATCTTATGCGCTGGGGGCGTTTATCGCAGGCATGCTGATTTCAGAAACTAAATATCGCTATCAAGTTGAGTCTGACATTTCTCCATTCCGGGATATTTTGCTGGGGCTATTCTTTGTTAGCGTTGGTATGTTGCTAAATCTGCAGCAAGTGTTCAGTAATATTGGCTTGGTGTTGTTGATTCTGGTTGCGTATTTATTCTTTAAGTTCGCAGTCGTAGCGCTGGTCGTTAAGTTCGTTAAATATGAAACCGGTGTGGCGATTAGAACTGGCCTGATATTGGCTCAAGCGGGGGAGTTCAGCTTTGTGATTTTGGCGTTAGGTGTAGAGCAAAAGCTGATTAGCGGGCCGGCTTTGCAACTGATACTGGCAGCCTCATTGCTGTCTATGGTGATTGCGCCATTCTTGATTCAATACAATGGACGCATTGCAAGGCGTTTGGTGAGCAGTTATACGCGGAACAGTGGTCAAGTGGTACAGGATATTGATGATGTGGGTAAGCACTTGCATAACCATGTGATTATTTGTGGTTATGGGCGTAGTGGGCAGTATCTGGGGAGATTCCTGAGAGAAGAAAATATTCCCTATGTGGCCTTGGATATTGATCCGTCACGTGTGCTTGAGGCGGCGACAGCGGGTGAGAATGTCATGTTTGGCGATGCTGCGCGACGTGTGGTGCTGGAGGCCGCTGGCGGCGCACGTGCTAAAGCTTTGGTGATTAGTTATGCCGACAATCGTGCCGCGATGAAAATTTTGCACATCGTGCAAGAAAAGTATCCGCAACTACCAGTGAT
>JAZJYS010000009.1:16783-30842 GCA_040390265.1 Pseudomonadota bacterium
ATGCATTTGGAAGATTTTGGCGTAGAAGTAAAATCAATCCGGCGCCCGAACTCTAATGGTGGGGATTTATCCACTCAAATAGCGCTTGCCGAGGGGGACGTGGTTGTTCTGCTTGGTCAGCCTGCAGGCTTAACTAACGCGCAAAATGCCCTGCTTATCGGGCGTGTAGCCATTAAATAAATTTAGAAAAGAACATGACTAAAAAAGTGGTAATTGTAGGTGGTGGCATTGTGGGTTGTGTGACTGCAATGGAATTGGTAAAACGTGGTTGTCAGGTCACTATCGTAGAGCGCAACCAGATTGCCAGCCAAACTTCAGGCGAGTCTTCATGGGCTGGTGGCGGTATTGTTTTTCCGTTATTGCCTTGGATGTACTCTGAGCATGTGAATGCGCTCACTAAGAACAGTGCGAATGTTTATCGTGAGTTATGTCAGCGCTTATTAAGTGAAACTGGTGTCGATGCTAATTTTGAACAATCAGGCTTTTTATTGCTGCCAAAATTTGATGTAGAAGCGGCACAAGCTTGGTGTGCGGGCAATCAAGTGCCGGTGCAATTGGTTAAAGCCTCTGCATTTGGTGTGCAGTCGTTGAGTGGTGATGATGCACTTTGGTTGCCTACTGTCTGTCAAGTCCGTCCACCTTACGTGATGCAGGCGATGCGCAAGTGGCTGGAACAAAACAATGTAATGATGCTTGAGCACACCGAACTCATGCCGCTTAAAGAAACGCAGAAACTTAATGAGTGGCAAACGGTGGCGGGTGAGACCATCGTTGCAGATCAGTTTGTGGTGACCTCCGGTGCATGGAGCTTTGAACTGCTGAAAGAAACCTCGGCTAAGCTCAAGGTTAAGCCGATGCGTGGGCAAATCTTGCTTTATAAACCGCAAAAAAATCTTGATCAAATGGTGTACCGCGAAGGTTTCTATATGATTCCACGTCGTGATGGCTATCTGCTGGCTGGCAGTACGCTGGAAGATGTTGGCTTTGAAGCCGCAGTTACGCAGGAAGTGCGGGATGAAATCAGTGCTAAAGCCGAAGCAATCATGCCAGAGCTTAAGCATGAGCCTATCATCAAGCATTGGTGCGGATTACGGCCAGGTACGCCAGAGAACTTACCTACCATCAGTGCGCATCCAAGTATAGAAAATCTATATATGAACACCGGGCATTTCAGGTATGGCCTAACCATGGCGCCTGCCAGCGCACAGATGGTGGTAGCCTTGATGTCGGGTGAAACGCCAGCGATTGATGCTACGCCTTATGCATGTCCAGTATAGGCTTTAAGTATAGGCAATTCTCTTAGGTTGAGGATTGCCTATACAATCAAATGGGGCATTGGTAAAATGCCTGTTGAACATACTTATTCATCTGAATGATATTCCGCTAGATGAAAAATCTAATGAGTGATAAAACACATGGTTAATAGCACGTTCAATCACATTAACCTCAATATATACAATGTATTAGGATAAATCATGCTGTTAATGATAGATAACTACGACTCGTTCACCTATAACTTGGTGCAATATCTGGGTGAGCTTGGGCAAGATGTGCTCGTATATCGCAATGATGAAATTGATTTAGCCAAGGTTGCCGAGCTTAAGCCTGATCATATTGTCATCTCGCCAGGGCCTTGTACGCCGAATGAGGCTGGTATCAGTGTGCCATTAATCAAAGAGTTTGCAGGAAAAATCCCGTTGTTAGGTGTGTGCTTGGGGCATCAAAGTATCGGCCAAGCCTTTGGCGGGCATATTGTGCATGCCAAGCAGTTGATGCATGGCAAAACCTCCTTGATTTATCATCATAATGTCGGTGTATTTAGAGGCTTACCTAATCCATATACCGCAACACGCTACCACTCATTGGTGATTGAAAAAGAAACCTTGCCGGACTGTCTAGAAATTACCGCTTGGACAGAAGACGGTGAGATTATGGGTGTGCGTCATAAAACTTTACGTGTTGAAGGCGTGCAGTTTCATCCTGAATCCATCCTCACCGAACACGGTCACGCATTGTTGAATAACTTTTTAAAAGAGTAAGTACGTGTCATATTCGCAAACCCTTAATCAGCTCATTAATCATCAGGATTTGAGCCATGAAACGATGCTGGCAGTGATGCGGCAAGTGATGGCTGGCGAACTTACTCCCGCACAAATATCCGCGTTACTGGTGGCTTTGCGCATGAAGGGTGAGTCGGTAGATGAAATTGCCGCAGCTGCCAGCGTGATGCGTGAGCTGTCGAGCAAAGTGGATATTTTAGATACTGCGCATTTGATAGACACTTGCGGTACAGGTGGTGATGGTATACAAACTTTCAACGTCTCTACACTCAGCGCTTTTGTCGCTGCGGCGGCTGGCGCCAAGGTTGCCAAGCATGGTGGTCGTTCAGTATCGTCTACTTGTGGAAGTGCTGATGTGCTGGAAGCGTTAGGCGTCAGCGTGAATCAAACACCCGAGCAAGTGGCGCAGTGTGTGAATCAGATTGGTCTCGGCTTTATGTTTGCTCCCAATCACCATAGCGCCATGAAGCATTCTGCCTCAGTGCGTCGTGAGCTTGGCGTGCGCACCATGTTTAATTTGCTCGGCCCGTTAACCAATCCTGCTAACGCCAAACGTCAGGTGATGGGTGTGTTTTCGGCAGCGCTCACTACAAAGTTAGCACATGTGTTGAAACAGCTAGGTAGTGAGCATGTAATGGTCGTCTGCGGCGCGGATGGCATGGACGAAATTTCATTTTCGGGTGATACCTTTGTCGCAGAATTGAAAAATGGACAGGTGCAGGAATACATCATCAATCCGCAGCAGTTTGGTTTAGCGCTACATGATGTAGCCAATATTAAGGTCAGCGATGCTAACGCCTCTAAGGCTATGATTATGGATGTGCTGGCAGGCAAAACGGGTGGTGCCAGAGATATCGTGTTGTTGAATGCAGGTGCGGCAATTTACGTGGCCGGATTAGCCGCTAACTTGCAAGAAGGCATTGCAAATGCCGCAGAAATGCTCGATAGCGGTAAAGCACTGCAAAAACTGCAACAGTTGATTGCAATGACTAATGCATGAAAGCCTCTTTAAATAACCGTGCAACTTTAAAAAATCTCGCGTATAGCTTACTTTTAACGCTGACTTTATGTGCCTGCGAAAAGCCAGTACCACTGCCGGAAGTCGCTAACAGTGCCGAGCTAACGCAACAGATTGACAATGCCAACGCATCTATTGAGCAGGCTTTTTCTGAGAAACAAAGCCATGTACAGGTGAGCGGTAAAGGTGTTGTCGTCAAATTGTTAGCCGATGATAGAAATGGTTCGCAGCATCAAAAGTTTCTTGTAAAAATCAACGCTAGGCAAACCTTGCTGTTTGCTCATAACACAGACTTGGCGGCCAGAGTGCCCTTACAAGTGGGCGATGAAGTGACATTTAGCGGCGAATATGTGTACAACCCAAAAGGTGGTGTTGTGCATTGGACGCATCGTGACCCGCGTGCGCACCACGTAGCGGGCTGGGTGGCTGTTCATGGCAATAAATATCAATAATTTCGAAGTATTTATAAAGTAGCGTATACATTATGTCCGACATTCTTAATAAAATAATTGCCACTAAAGTTGTCGAGGTGGCCGCTGCCAAAGCGCTAAAACCTCTCGAAACCGTGCAGTCAGAGGCCGCTGCCAGTCTGGTAGATAATCCGGTACGTGGGTTTGTGGCAAGCATACGTGCGAAGATAGCCAATCACCAGTCGGCCGTGATTGCTGAAATCAAGAAAGCGAGTCCATCTAAGGGTGTTATTCGTGAAAATTTTAATCCTACGGAAATTGCAAAAAGCTATGAGGCTGGCGGTGCTGCATGCTTGTCAGTGCTTACTGATGTGGAGTATTTTCAAGGTTCAGCCGAGTATTTAAAGCAAGCGCGTGCGGCTTGCAGTCTGCCTGTATTGCGTAAAGACTTCATGATTGATGCGTATCAGGTGTATGAAGCGCGGGCGATGGGTGCGGACTGTATTTTACTGATTGCGGCTGCACTTGATTTGACCAAAATGCGTGAGCTTGAAAGTGTCGCGCATGGTTTGGGTATGGCCGTGCTAGTGGAAGTGCATAATGGTGAGGAGCTGGATGTCGCGCTACAGCTGGCTACCCCATTATTAGGGATCAATAATCGCAATCTACGCACTTTTGAGGTTACTTTGGATACGACACTAGGCTTGTTGGCACGTATCCCGCAAGACAAAGTGATCGTTACCGAATCAGGGATTTTTACCCCACAAGATGTCGCACTGATGCGTGAAAATAATGTACATACATTTTTAGTCGGCGAGGCGTTTATGCGTCAGCCCGAGCCAGGTGTTGAGTTGGCTAAAGTCTTTGCTTAGTTATCGCACCTGTTTATAAAAAAATTAAGGAATTTAATATGAGCTATCCATATTCCCGCCCACGCCGCATGCGTAAAGATGATTTTTCTCGTCGTTTAATGCGTGAAAATGTGCTGACGTCGAACGACCTGATTTATCCGGTATTTGTTTTAGATGGTGAAAACCGTATTGAAGAAGTTGCGTCTATGCCGGGTGTGAAGCGTCAGAGTATAGATGTGCTGCTCAAAACTGCGGCTGAATGTGTGCAGTTGGGTATTCCTGCGCTCGCTTTATTCCCGGTAGTTGATAGCCAATTTAAGAGCTTAGATGCTGCTGAGGCATTTAATCCAGATGGCTTGGTGCAACGTGCGGTGAAGGCGCTTAAGGCGGCGTACCCAGAGCTGGGCGTGATTACGGATGTGGCTTTAGATCCTTACACTACACATGGTCAGGATGGCTTGATTGATGCGAGTGGTTACGTGTTGAATGATGACACGATTGAGGTTCTGGTGAAGCAGGCAGTTTCTCACGCGAATGCAGGTGCCGATATTGTTGCGCCTAGCGATATGATGGATGGCCGTGTTGGTCAGATTCGTGAAGCGCTGGAAAGTACCGGTAATATCCACACCAAAATTCTGGCGTATTCAGCCAAGTATGCATCTGCATTTTATGGCCCATTTCGCGATGCGGTTGGTTCTGCTGGGAATCTAGGCAAGGGGAATAAATATACTTACCAGATGGATCCTGCCAATGGCGACGAAGCGCTCAAAGAGGTGTCTTTGGATATTGAAGAAGGTGCGGATATGGTGATGGTGAAGCCGGGTATGCCGTATCTGGATATTGTGCGCCGCGTTAAAGATGCGTTTGGTGTGCCTACCTATGCTTATCAAGTTAGCGGTGAATACGCTATGCTCAAAGCGGCTGCGCAAAATGGCTGGCTAGATGAAAAATCTTGTGTGATGGAAAGTTTATTGGCGTTTAAGCGCGCTGGTGCTGATGGTATTTTGACCTACTATGCGATGGATGCTGCAAGATGGCTTAAGTAGTCGTGTCTGAAAGAGGTCTTTGTACATCTGGTGTGCGGAGATCTCAAATAACCACCTGAAGCAGGCCGCTTACCTCATCAATATTCGCACGCTGTGCATGACTACCGTCAGTCGCACGCTTAGTCGCCACTCTAATATCATCCACCTCAAACACGCTTAATTTAATTAAGCCCGTATCCATCTCTAGTGTAAAAACAGGTACGGTTTTTCGATTATCACCTTTTTTGTCGCGCTTCCCGTCATTCATAATGCGGTATGATTTCTCGTTCGAGACAAAAGGAATCTGTTGATTGAGTAGAAACATTTCCACGTCTTTAAGGCTGTCCGCAAACAGGTGTATGTGGGTTTCTGAGCCTAGGCCCGCCGTGCCATCCAGCACAGAGCCAGTTAAATATGGGTTGAATTTTTCCAGTAAACGCATGGTAAAAAGCGCATTTTTACGCAACTGGTATAGGTTTTCTGGTTGTTCATCACTCAAAAAAAGAGCATTGTAAAGCTTGAGCTCATCTTCAATTTCAACGTTGGATGGCAGTACATCATTGCTAATTGCGCCAACCTGTCTGCCAGCTTTCTTTTTTGCATAGGCAAAATCAGAAATACCGTCTTCTGCCATCATGCGTGCCGCTTGTTGCGCGATGAGTTGCCTTATGTGTTGTAGGTTTTCTTTAGCCATGGCCTTGCATATTCACTAAGTCAGTTTGTGAGGCAGCCTTAATTAGGGCTCAACATTTTTACGGCGGCACTCTGCTGAGAGTTCTTTGCAGCACTTGAGCTCTCGGTATTTGTATTTCTTTCAGAAGAGGTGGTTAGTGAATTGTTACTCGGTTGGTTAGATCGTTTAGGTAACAGTGTTATTTCAGGCTGTAGTAACTGCTGCGCTTGGTTGAGTGGAGCTTCATCTTCATTGGGCGTATCAATTTGAGGTGGAGGATTCTCATGATAAAAATACTCTGTCATGCCACTTTCGTCACGAATTCCTGTGGTTGGGTCAATGTTGATGGCTGTGACACCATCTGGCATAGGCATGTTGGTATCAGGGGTGTTTCTTAAAGCCGTCGCCATGTACTTGATCCAAATAGGCAGGGCTGCTGCTGCGCCAGTTTCATTTCTACCCAGTGGCTGAGGTTTGTCGAAGCCTATCCATGCAACAGCAACCTGTTTAGGATTGTAGCCTGCGAACCAAGCGTCAATATGGTCATTAGTTGTGCCTGTTTTTCCGGCAAGGTCACTACGTCCAAGTTGAAGCGCTCTTGCCGCAGTGCCGCTACGAATTACGCTTTGCATCATTGAGTTCATGATGAACGCATTGCGTGCATCAATGACGCGTGGCGCATCATCGCCAGCATGGCTGAATTTTGTTGTAGAAATGACCTTGCCGTTTTGGTCAACAATTTTGGCGATCAGGTTTGGCTTAACCAGGTATCCGCCATTTGCAAATACCGCATACGCAGTCGCTAATTGCCAAGGTGTGGTTGAGCCAGCACCTAGCGCCATCGTCAGATAAGCCGGGTGGTCTTTGGCAGCGAAACCAAAGCGGGTGATGTAATCCTGTGTGTATTCAGTGCCTATTGCCTGTAACACGCGAATTGCTACCGTGTTGATGGATTTTGCGAGCGCCTGTCTTAACCGGATTGGACCTTCAAATTCATTTTCATAGTTTTGCGGTGACCACTCTTTACTGCCTGTATCACCCGCAGAAAAATTGAGTGGACCATCTTCTACGATGGTTGCAGGCGTGTAGCCCTTTTCTAAAGCTGCTGAGTAGATGAATGGCTTAAAGCTTGAGCCGGGTTGACGCCATGCTTGTGTCGCATGGTTGAATTTTGTGTGATTAAAGTCAAAACCGCCTACTAATGCGCGTATAGCGCCATTTTCCGGGTCTAGAGCAACCAGTGCAGATTCGACTTGTGGCAGTTGTACGATACGCCAGTTGTCATTGGATTTTAGCACTCGTATGACTGCACCTACTTTCAGTAAGCGTTTCGCAGGATCTTTCTCATTTAATGTTTTTTCTACAAGTGCCAAACCCTTGCCGGTGACTTCTACTTCGTCACCATTTTTAATGTGAGCATGAACTGATTTGGGGTTAATTGAGGTGATGATCGCGGGCACAAAGCCGTTAGACTCTTCAATGTCATCCAATATTACATCTAAGGAGTTTTTCTTATCATTGGCTGGCAGTGCTGCGATATCAATCAGTTTTTCTGGGCCGCGATAACCGTGTCGCAGATCGTAGTCCAAAACACCTTCTCTTACTGCAGCATTTGCTGCCTCTTGGTTGGCCTTGCGGATGGTGGTGTAAACGTTTAGACCGCTGCTATAAATATCATCTTGATATTTGGCATATAAACTCTCACGCACGATTTCTGCTACATAATCGGCAGCCAAATCGCGAGATTGTTGCGAGGCTTTGAATCGTAATGGCTGTTTTAATGCGGCTTGGTAAGTGTCTTCTTTAATAAAACCAAAACGATACATGTCGTGTAGCACTTCTTTTTGACGGCTAAGTGCGCGTTTAGGGTTTACGAATGGGTTATAGCCAGATGGTGCTTTAGGCAGGCCTGCTAAAAGTGCTGTTTCAGCTAGATTAAGCTTGGATAATGGTTTGCCATAATAGACTTGAGATGCCGCAGCAAAGCCATAGGCACGCTGCCCTAAATAAATCTGGTTAATATACAGCTCGAGTATTTTCTCTTTACTCAGGCTATGTTCAATTTTGATTGCGAGTAGGGCTTCATTGATTTTGCGCTTAAAGTTACGGTCACTAGATAAAAAGAAATTACGTGCAACCTGCATGGTGATTGTGCTGGCACCTTCTTTTGCACCACCACTTAAATTATTGACGGCTGCACGAAGTATGCCTTTGGTATCTATGCCGTGATGTTGATAAAAGCGTCTGTCTTCAATTGCCACGACCGCATCTTTCATGTTTTGCGGAACATCTTCAATTTTAATGTAGGCGCGGCGTTCTTCACCAAATTCGCTGATTAAATAGCCGTCTTCAGAGTAAACGCGTAAAGGTAATTTCGGGCGATAATCCGTGAGTGCGTCAAGTGAGGGTAATGCTGGATAAATAAGTGCAGCGGCGATTCCAATCAGCGCAGCAACAGATAGGCCACCAACAACAATTGCCAGCAAGAGATATTGCCACCATTTATTTAGAGTCATGAAATTTATAATTTCGTTTATATGAAGAACAGCTGATTATTATAAATTGCTCTGACAGGCAATGCGAATTAAAGGTTTAAATAAAACGTTAAATAAAAAATTGCTTTACAGGGTTTAAAGTTGTTGCTAGGATTTAATGTAAATTATTAGAAATGTACGTAACTAACGAACTCATAAAAGGAATTTCATTTTGAAATTCAGCTTTTTCACAGAATCAACCCCACCACTAATCGGTATCGACATTAGTTCCACCTCTATTAAGATGGTCGAACTCGCTGAAGATGGACGTGGTGGTTACAAGCTTGAAGGTTATTCGATATCTCCATTAACTAAAGATGCGATGGTGGATGGTAATGTTGGTGATCTTGAAAAAGTGGCTGATGCAATTAAAACTGCCTGGAAGTTGTTAGGATCACGTGAGAAACGTGCTGCGCTTGCTTTGCCGTCTTCAGCGGTGATTAGTAAAAAAGTGTTAATGTCTGCCGAATTGCGTGAAGAAGACATGGAAATGCAGGTCGAGGCTGAGGCCAATCAATATATTCCATTCTCACTAGATGAGGTGAATATCGACTTTCAGGTAATAGGTCCTGCGCCAAATAGTCCGGATGAGGTTGAGGTGTTGATAGCCGCTTCCAGGAAAGAAAAAATCGAGGATCGCGTGGCAGCCGCAGAGGGCGCTGGCCTTAAAGTCATAGTGATGGATGTCGATGTTTATGCAACAGAGGCTGCTTATTCTTTGGTCGCTGGTCAGTTGCCAAGCGCTGGCCGTGAGCAAGTTGTGATGATTGTAGACATTGGTGCATCTATGATGCATATCAATGTGTTAAGTGATAATAAATCAGTGTATACCCGTGAGCAGAATTTTGGTGGTGGGCTGCTCACACAAGAGATTCAGCGTCGTTTTGGTCTTTCATCAGAAGAGGCCGAAATAGCTAAGCGCAAAGGAGGTCTGCCTGAAAGCTACGAAAGTGAAGTGTTGCAGCCATTTGTTCAATTGCTTGCAACCGAAGTTGTGCGTGCGCTTCAATTTTTTACAACTTCAACACAATATAATCGTGTTGATCACATCGTGTTGGCGGGTGGTTGTGCCGCAATTTCTGGTGTTGGAGCTATGGTGCATGACCGCACCCAAGTGAATACTATTATTGCAAATCCATTTCAGGGCATGGCAGTAAATGCTAAAGTCCGGCAGCAGCAAGCTATGTTGGATGCACCAGCTCTCTTGATTGCATGTGGGCTTGCTATGCGGGGCTTAAATCTATGATACGCGTCAACTTACTGCCACATCGCCAACTTCGGCGCGAGGCTCGCCAGCGTGAATTTGGCTTAATGGCTGGCTTTTCTGCAATTGCCGCGGCAGTGATTGTTTTTATGGGCTGGTCCTTGATTAATAATCAAACTGACGCACAGACATCAAGAAACGGACGTTTGGATGCCGCCATTGTAAAGTTGGATAAAGAAATTGCGGATATTAAAGATTTAAAAGATCAAATCAGCATTATGCTAGAGCGTAAGCAAGTGGTTGAAAACTTGCAAACCAACCGTAGTCAGGCTGTGGTTGTGCTTGATGAGATTAGTCGTCAGTTGCCAGAGGGCATGTATCTGAAAAGCATCAAGCAGAAAGATAAAGTGATTACTATTGAAGGTGTTGCTGATACCAATGCACGTGTCGCTACTTTAGTGCGCAATTTGTCAGTTTCAAACTGGATGGAATCACCAAACTTGGTCGAAATTAAGTCTATGGTGGTTAATAATGTTAAGCAAAATGCTTTCACTCTAAGCGTGAATATTAAAACGCCGAAAGTTGAGTCTGAAGATGCAGCAGTAGAGGCCAGCAAAAGTAAACTTAAAGGCAGAAGCTAGTCATGAAGTTAGATGATTTTAATAATATAGACTTTAAGAATGCGGGTAGCCTGCCTGTTCCAGTTAAGGCCGTATTGCTGGCTGCCACCTTTTTACTTATTTTAGCGCTTGGCTACTATTTTTTATGGAGCCCGGCACTCGAGTCTTTGGACTCTGCAAAAGCGAAAGAGCAAGAGTTGCGGCAAGTTTTTTTGGATAAAAAAAGGCAGGCGATTAACTTTGCAGCATATAAACAACAAATGGTAGAAATCGAAAAAACCTTTGGTGTGTTATTAAAGCAACTGCCAGATAAGTCTCAAATGGATGGGTTGCTGACTGATATTAACCAAGCCGGCCTAGGTCGTGGCCTTGAGTTTGAGTTGTTCAAACCTGGTCAGGAAACGCAGGCGGAGTTTTATGCTGAAATGCCCATCTCAATTAAAGTGCTTGGCACTTATCATGATCTAGGTGCTTTTGCGACAGACATCTCAAAGTTGTCTCGAATTGTCACATTAAATGATATTTCTGTCGTAAATACTAAAGATGCAAGCAAGGATGGTAAGCCTGCAGCTACAGATGGTTTGTTGGCAATGGAGGTGGTTGCTAAAACCTATCGTTATTTAGATGCAGATGAGATTTCTGCAAAGAAAAAAGCCGAAAAAGCCGCCAAAGATAAATCAGGTAAGAAAGGTAAATGATTCCCGTGAGTGAATATTTAAAACCAAAATTTACCGACAGTATTTTCTTTCGCATTTCTTCGACCTGCTTGCTGGTTGTTGTTTTGGCGGCATGTAGTGGTGAGAAGGGCGACGATCTTGATAAATTCATGCGTGATGCGGGTAATGATATGCAGCCTAGAATCAAGCCTTTGCCAGAAGTTAAACCTTATTTAGCCCTACAATATAATGCGGATGGTTTGTTGAGCGATCCATTTCGAGCACGCAAAGCTGCAAATAAATCAGGTGAGTTGCAACCGAACTTGAAGCGTCCTAAAGAGGCAATGGAGGCCTACCCTCTTGAAAGCATTAAGTATGTGGGCATGATCTCTAAAAGTAAGCTTACCTATGCATTGCTTAAAACACCAGACAATGGTGTGCAACAGGTCAAGCTTGGTAATTATGTTGGTCAAAACTATGGCGTGGTAACGCAAATTTCAGATAGTGAAGTCGTGCTAAAGGAAATCGTACAAGATGACCTTACTGGTGATTGGGTAGAGCGAGTTTCTAATTTGGCGTTACAAGAATAATTAGTGGCTATACACTTTTATAAAAGCGATATATAGCTATAAAAAATTAGGAATTAAAGGTGAAATGATGAGAGTAAATACGTGGATGTCGAAATTTTTACAAGCAGTATTTTTACTAGCTTTGTCAGTATTTTCTGGTATGTCATATGCTGAAGATCAGTCAGAGTTGGCAAATAAAATTGAAAGCGTAGATTTTTCATCTTTGCCTGGAGGTCGCGTAGCGATACATATTAAAACTACGCAGCCACTCACCAATCCACCTGCCGGATTTACACTTAATAATCCATCAAGGATTGCACTTGATTTTCCGAAGGTTGCAAATGGGTTAGCTAAAACTAACATCCCCGCAGACCAAGGTGCGCTAAAAAGCGTAACGCTCGCACAGGCAAAAGAGCGTACTCGAATGGTGCTTAATTTATCCAAAAGTGTAGGTTATAACACTGCGGTCAGTGGAAATGATGTGACGATTATGTTACAGGCAAATGAAGCCAGCGCTAATGCTGGGGTTGAGACTAAATTCGCGGAAGCGAGTATTGATCATCAGCAAATGGCAATTAGCAATGTTGATTTTGCCCGAGGTAAAAATGGCGAGGGTAGAATCATCGTTGATTTGTCTGACGCTTCAGCGGGCATTAACATCAAGCAAAAAGGTAAAACAATCGTTGTTGATTTTATCAATACAGATGTGCCAGCAAACTTGCAGCGTCGTCTTAATGTTATTAATTTTAATACTCCTGTTCTTTACATTGATACTATGAAACAGGGTAAAAATGGACATATGGTGATTGAACCTAAAGGTAACTGGGAGCAGTCAGCATATCAGGCTGATAAGAAGTTCATTATTGATGTGCGCCAAGTGGTTGAAGATCCCAATAAATTGGTACGTGGCTCTAAGCCTGGTTATGGCGGTGAGAAACTTTCATTGAATTTTCAAAATATTGAGGTGCGTTCTGTACTGCAGGTGATTGCCGACTTTACCGGACTTAACATTATTACTAGCGATACTGTCACGGGTAATTTAACCTTGCGTTTGAAAGATGTGCCATGGGATCAGGCGATGGACATTATTACCCAAAGTAAGGGGCTGACCATGCGTAAAACCGGAAATGTTATTTTGGTCGCCCCAGCAGAGGAGGTTGCCGCGAAAGAAAAACAAATGTTAGAAGCGACCCAGCAGATTGATGATTTAGAGGCCGTGCGTACAGAAGTGTTTACTTTGAAGTATATGAAAGCAGAATCACTGAAAGATATATTAAGTGATCCTAAACAAAAGATTTTATCTAAGCGAGGTAATGCGGTGCTAGATCCGCGCACGAACACTGTATTTGTGCAAGATACCCCCAAATATCTAGAGCAAGTGCAGGCTATTATTAATAAAACAGATGTCCCTGTGAAGCAGGTGATGATTGAGTCGCGCATAGTGATTGCGGATGATAAATACAGCAAAGCTCTAGGGGCTAGACTTGGTGTTACACAGACGAGTATGACTGGTAAAACAAATAGCACTTTAAGTGGATCGTTAGGCAATAGACCAACGGCATCGACTGCAACAACCATAACTCAAGGTACACATAATGGGTCAATTCAAACAGCCTTAACGGATGGGTCCGTACTTACTAGCTCAGATGGCGCACCAGATTTAATGTCAAATTTAGCTGTAGCAAATGCGACTGGTTCACTTGCTTATAGTATTTATAGTACAGCAGCAGGTCTGTTGTTGAATTTAGAGTTGACAGCAATGGAGTCAGATAAGCGAGGTAAGGTTGTTTCTAGTCCACGAGTGATTACGGCAAATCAGCATAAAGCAAAAATTGCTGCGGGTACGGAAATACCCTATCTACAAGCTTCTAGTAGCGGTGCAGCCAACGTAACATTCAAATCAGCGGTGCTTAGCTTAGAGGTTACTCCGCAAATTACACCTGACGATAAAATTATCATGGAATTGGATGTTAGAAAAGATAGTGTCGGTCAGGTGTTTAATGGAGTACCATCTATTGAAACTAAAAATATTAATACGCAAGTGCTGGTGGGTAGTGGAGAGACAGCTGTTTTAGGTGGAATTTTTGAACAAACAGAGCGCGATGATGTGGAGAAAGTACCTTTTTTCGGTGACTTGCCAATTATGGGTAACTTGTTTAAGAAAAAAACAAAACAAAGTGACAAAACTGAATTATTGATTTTTATTACGCCTAAAATCATGGATGAAAGTTTAGGTCTGCGTTAATTAGCTGGCGTGTTGGATTGAGCTGAAAGTGAGCTAAATCTGACAAAAAATTAAGATTGTCATAAAATGCCCATCGTAGTTGCGTTGGGCATTTTTTTTTGAATATTGTGTGTTACAGCACAGGATGTATTGGAAGTAAGGGTAGGTAAATTGGGAAATATCTTTTTTATAGGCCTAATGGGCGCAGGTAAGAC
>JAZJYS010000010.1:0-8876 GCA_040390265.1 Pseudomonadota bacterium
ATTAATAATGAAGGTGATGTACATTTTATCAATTCAGCTTTTTGTAAAATTACAGGCATAGCGCATGAGGAAATGATTAACGTTCCAAGCCATGCGCTGTGGCAAAGACTTCTGGAGAGTTACTCGATTGATAATACGCTTAAGACCTACATAGGCGGTGTATTAACACTCCGAGCTAAAGATTCACTTAAGGTCATTCGGCTCAATTGTCATCTACAAAACAACGGGCCGATTCGCCAAGTATTTTATGTGCAAGACATTACGGCAGAGTCTGAAGTTGACCGCATGAAAACTGAGTTTCTATCAGCAGCAGCACATGAGTTACGCACCCCAATGGCAATTATTTTTGGTTTTACCGAACTGTTAATTGCAAATGAATTCGACCAAAAAGCCACTTTAGATATTGTACGCACCGTTCATAATCAAGCCAAAAGTCTGACACACATTATCAATGAACTACTTGATTTAGTCAGAATAGAATCCCGTAAGGGCAAAGACTTTGTGATGACTGAACAATCCATTGCCGATGTGATTCTGGAAGTAAAGAAAGAATGGGACGGACTAGCCGACACCAATCGAATCCACATTATTCAACTTCCAGATACAACACCTTTGCTACTCATCGACAGAGAAAAAATTAAACAAGCCCTCATTAACGTATTAAGTAATGCCTGCAAATTTTCCAGCCCGGACAGTCCAGTCACGATTGATGTGATTAACAACCGAAAGGGCACCGAAAGCTTTATCGGCATCCAGATAAGCGACCAAGGCTTAGGCATGACGACTGAGCAACAAAGCCATTTATTTGAGCGTTTCTGGCGCGCCAATGCGGCAGACAACATTCCGGGTACAGGTCTTGGCTTAGCCATAGTCAAAGAGATTATTGAAATACACCATGGCTATATTGATGTCATGAGTAAAAGTAAAAAAGGCACTACGATGACTTTGTGGCTACCTGTTCCTGAAGAACATATTTAGCCACTATTTCGTGAACTGTTAGTTAACTCGTCGAATCATGTGCCAATCAACGCTAGCAGTGTTGCGAGACAACATCACTTGTCTCGCAACACAAAAACTCACATTAAGTGGCATTACGCATTTTCATATACAAATCACTCCCAGCTTGCCGACCAAGATCAAGTGAAGCTGTTGGCCGCTTGTCATTTGGGTACCAAAATTGAGAATGGCACTGTTCGCAGGCATGATCCACTATTCCACCTACCCTAGCCAACTCTTCTGGATTTCTGGCATCTATAGCGGCAAGCATCAATTTAGCGCCTTCTTGAAGTGCATGCGCATGGTTGATGAAGTCGCCACGATGAGTCTCAATTAACTTTTGAACATCTTGCGGATTCAACTCTACTGCATGCGTTGAGGTGCTGACTCCAAGTGCAGCCACAGGTCGACCTTCAATCACTAACAAGTTACTTACCTCTACAAGCGTTAACGCATGATTTCTTAACGTCGTCCACTCAGCATCTGTTTGTGGCGTTTTTTCCACAGTGCCTTCTTTGGTGCTGACCGTAGAAGTTGCATTCCAGATAGGGTCAACATTTGGGTCAATCACAGAAACCATGAGCTCTTGCAATGTAGCGGTAGGTGTAAATGGCGACACTATTTTTGCAGATTCAGTTTTTTGGCTGCATGCAGTAACGCCGATAGACATTGTGGCTAAGATAACGGCTACTAGCTTATTTTTCATAAAATTAAGACCCTAAATTAATCAGTTGCAAAGCAATACAGCAAACCTGCTCCACCAGTACTCACCAGATTTTCTTGTCCGCAACCTTTACTGCCATGGGTGGAGTTCCATGAAGTGTTGCCACCGCCACTGCGATCAAAATGCCCTAACTGTACGGAACCTTCTTTTGCACTGCTGGTAAAGTTTTTACAGGTATGGTCGGCAGCATCCGTGTAAGCTGTTCCATCCAATTGAGAGCCTGTCAAAATGTCATGCTGGTTTGGTTTATCACCAGAGCCTTTGATCGGTTCACCTTTCTCGCTTAGGGCAGTGCTTCTGCTCAAATTATTGCCTAGCCTTGCAGAGTCAAGCGTGTCGCCATGCAAGGTAGCCACATCTTTAGCGACAGCAGCACCTTTTACGTTATACCAAGGGCCTTTACCAATGCGGTCACGCGCATTAACGGCAGCTTGTCCATCAATGGCTTGGGTACTTAAGTAGGCATGCCATGTTTTAGCGCCAGCACCCACTGCTGTTGCCAGCTTTTGACAATGCGCATCAGCACCCGCTAAACCGCCTAGATCAGCACCTTTACCAATGCCTTCACTTGTTACAAAAAAGCTTAATGGCTTTGCAGGCTCTTTAGGCTTAACTTCTTGTGCTGTCGGAGCATCTGCTGCAAGAGCAAGGTGAGTGCTAAAAACAGCAGCAACGCATAAAAGTATCGCTTTATATTTCATTTCATTCCCTTAATGTAGATTATTTATATGATGTTTAAATAAAACCAATTGCTCGGCCTGCAAATGCAACGCCAAACCATAAAACCAGTGATGTAAATGCTGTTAAAACTGCCACAGCACGCTTAGGTGACTCCGCGGAAGTGATTTGTTTAAACAAGCTAAATTGAATGACCAAGACAATTGCCAGTAATATGAACTTTGTCCAAAAAGCTGGGTTAGCGTAATAGATTGATGCGCTTGGTATAAATATAAAAAGACCAGATAGCGCCAACAGTGCGAGGCCATACCAAATTTGTGGTGTTGTTGCTTTCACCAGTTGTGGCAATGATTGACGCTTAAGGCCAAACCCCAGCAATCTCAAATTGACTAACACAATGGCCGATAGAATAAGCAGCAATCCTGCGATGTGAACTAGCTGTACAAGCGCGCCAATTAAAGGATGTGCTGTGCCAAGTACAGAACCTAGTGCGCTATGCTGTATCGAATTAAAAAGTGCTTCAGTGCTCATGGTAAAACTCCCAGATTAAAGTTTGAATTAGTGTATTGTTGTATCTAAATACGGAATTAAACGACCGCAAATAACAACAGCAGACCATGAAACTAAAGAAACCCATGCTGCAACCTTAGCGCCATTGGGAAAAGTTGAGTGTTCACCCCATACTGAAACTGATTTTCCATATTTAAGCTCAAACCAAAGTGCATTTAAGCCAGCTAATACGATTAATACTAGCTTGAGCGGAAATACTGGGATTTCCCAAATTTTTGGACCTTCAGCCACAATCAGAACGACACCCGTCACAAACGTAATCGCAAAACCGGCTAACACCCATGGCCTAAGTCCGTTTAAAACCTCTGCCACTGGAACATTGCGCAAAAACAAACCAACTAAACGTAAGTCTGTAATCAGAATCAAACCAACCGATAGCGCAAGACCAATCAGATGAACACCTTCAATGAGCGGGAACATAATCAGAGACTCTCTTAGCGCTGTGCCTAATTGAGTATCGTGAAGTTGCTGCAAAATACTGACCACTGACATAATTTATTCCTTTGTTCAGCAAGCCCATGCGGGTGCGGCTGATGCCAAGCCCACATGAGCTCTGATATTGATTAATGCGCAGCTTCAGCAGCAGGTTTGCCTGAATCAGCAACCTTTGGTGCTGGCGGAGCAATTTTGGTTAAAGTACCGCCTTCAGCTTCATAATCTTGCACGCCTACTGCACCTACAACCTTAAAGCCTTTGCTAGCTAGCAAGTCGGCACCGGCTCCGGCACGGCCTGCATGGTTAGATACCGTCACAATGCTGCGATCCTTAGGAATAAAAGCCAGACTCTTTTCCAGCTCTTTAGACTGAATGCTTAGATACGCTGGGAAACCACCAATTTTGGTCAACTCGTCTGGACGGCGCAGATCAATAATGACCAACTGGTCTGGCTTAGCCAACAATTCATCCAATTGCGCGCGATTAAGTTTTGGTGATTTTGCTTTATATACAGGTGTTGCTGGCTTGGCGGCTGCTTCAACTTTCTTGCCAGCATCACCATCTGCCGCAAATGCGAACGGAGTAGACAGCGCCATAATAAATGCAATTAAATTTACGAATTTGTTCATGATTTTCAATACCTTTTAAAATAAATTGATTACCAGATAACTGGCGACAAGATATATATAGCAGCTACCGTGCCAATGACTTTTACTCAGCTAGATAAATATAAAAATCAACCGAATACAAATCATTACCTATTGATTTATAAAAGTATTATTTATTAAAACATCGTATTGAAATTAGTGAATGATGAATAAACCTGCACTCGGAGAAACGCAATTTCTGCTGCTATATCAGCAGCCAAATAAACAGAATGCTGATAGCACAGCAGACCGTTATGTGGATTTACTGCACGTGTATGGCGCTTGATATCAGACGCTAATCTGACTTAAAGATAGTGTGAGTTAATTTGGCTATTTAAGAATCAACCACCCATATTTGCGAATATGGATGGTTGATTAAGCACATAAACTTGCCTAAATTTGATACTAATTAGACAGATTCTGGTTTAAAAAACCGATTGTTCTATCCCACGCCAAGCTTGCTGCAGCCGCATCAAACCTAGGTGTAGTATCGTTGTTAAAACCGTGTTGTACACCAGAGTAAATATAAGTCTGATAGCTTACGCCAGCAGCTTTCAAAGCAGCTTCATACTTAGGCCAACCAGCATTGATGCGCTCATCGGCTCCAGCATAATGGATTAATAAAGGTGCTTTTATTTTGGCAGCCTCTTCTGCTGATGGCTGGTTACCATAGAAAGGCACTGCCGCAGCTAAATCTGGTAAACGGGTTGCTAAAAAGTTGGCGATGCCTCCCCCATAACAAAAACCGACCACCCCTACTTTACCATTGCCTTCGGGCAGCGTTTTTAAAGCATTCGCTGCGGCAACAAAGTCTTCGCGTGTCTTAGCTTGATCCAGTTTGGGAAAAAGCTCGCGTGCTTTATCCTCATCACCCGGATAACCGCCTAATGGAAACAGCGCATCTGGAGCAAAGGCGATAAATCCATCTAACGCCAAACGCCGGGCAATGTCCTCGATATGCGGATTAAGGCCTCGATTCTCATGTACCACTAACACCGTTGGCAACTTGCCTTTTGCCTCCGCAGGCTGCACCAGATAACCACGCACTTTGCCGTAACCATTAGGCGAAGGGTACTCTACGTAACTCGCCTTAATGCGCAAGTCATCACCTTTTACCTGCTGCGCTTCAGCAAAGCGTGGACTAAGTGACTCAAGCAAGCCTGCGGCGGTAACTCCTGCCAGTGCGAATTTAGCGGCACCTTTAAGAAAGCCGCGCCGCGTCATCTGCCCATGTACATATTGATCAAAAAGACTCAACACCTCTGGGTGAAAGTCTTTGGCTGTTTTGCGCGTCATGATAAATTCCCTCTAATACAATTGATGCCAGTTAGGCTAGAACGTTTATTTCGCTCTGCCAGAAAATCCTGCGCTAAGCGTAGCGATGCTATAGGCAGCACCTCGTCCGACTACATAAAGTGTTTTTTTATCCTTACCTGCAAAAGCCAAGTTTTGTGGCTTTTGCGGCACAGTGATAACACCCAATGCCTCACCTTTTGCATTAAAGACCTGCACGCCTAAATTTGAAGCCACATACAGACGCCCTTCCGCATCAACGGCTAAACCGTCAGCACCACTTGAAATACCACCAGTCTCTGTTTTTTGGAGACCGTCCAACTTAGCAAAGTTCCTTTTTGCACCCACCGAGCCATCAGCGGCAATGTCATACGCCAGTATGTATTCACCAGCAGTGTTGGCCACGTACAGCGTTTTTTCATCAGGACTCAACTGCACGCCATTCGGCCGCTCAATATCATTTGCTATGCGCGTTAACTTGCCTTCTGGCGTAATGTAATAAACTGCTGGTCTTGCTGGATCGGCTTTATCAGCCTTTGCAACAACGCCAATATCCGTAAAATAAACGCCGCCGCGCTTATCCAAAACCAAATCGTTAGGTCGTTGAAATGGCTTGCCTTCATACTGGTCTGCAAATACTTTTTCATGCCCCGCAGGGTAAACAATACCAACCCTAGGCTTTAAATTCTGCACTGTAATCAGCTCACCCTTGCTATTAAAAGCCAAGCCATTTGAGCCATTACTGTTTTCCAGAAAAGAGGAAACTGTACCGTCGGCGGCAATACGCGTGATACGGTTTGCTTTTGTTTCGGTAAAAAGCGCACTGCCATCAGGCAAGGTTATTGGCCCTTCTGTGCCCTCAAAGCCATCCTTAATAAATTCAATCTTAGTGCCCGCCGCTACAACATTTGGAATAGCTGTAGTCACCGTATCAGCGGCCTGCACCGAAAATGTAAAAAATACGGAGCTTGCAAATGCGACCATACCCAAAGATTTTGTGATGCGACTGATATTGTCAGCTGATGAAAAAACGTGCTTGGTCATCGTTTTAATGTCCTAATTTAGTTAGTAATATTTAACGCAAATATTTTAAGTAACTAAAGTTATGGCAACGATTGTGCCAAGTAGCATAAAGATAAGTAACATGCGGAAATTAACACCAACCATTCAAAATAACACTTTGATTAAATAGAATTTATATAAAAATTTCGCGATTTAAGTTAACTTAAATGAGGAGGGTGAATGACATGCGTAGACCTACGCAATGTTGCGCTGCGAACAAACAGGCAACATCACCTGCTGGCAAAACAACAGGTGATGTTGACGCACTATGCTATAAGGCTAGGATATCCGTCGATGATATACAGCGATTAATCAGGCTTAATCAAAGTTGTAGCGTAACCCTACGCGTAGCGTACGTGGTTCCAGCGGATGCACTAAACGCCCATCAATGCCGTTGCCACCGTTACAAGCTGCGCCATCTAACTTTGAGCAAGAACCGCCCCAATATTCAATATCATTGGCTTTACGGTCAAACACATTGAGTACATCCATAGAGAGTTGCCAATTTTTATCTACCCGATAACCCAACTTGGCATTAGCGGTGACAAATGGCCTTGATTTTTCTACACCTGTTTCTTCCAGATCATATGCGCCTATATAACGCAGACGTAGCCCAGCTGACCAGCGAAACCCATCATCCAAAGTTGCGGCGATTGAAGCACTTAGCGGGATGGCATTTGGCACATGATTGCCGCCATTGACGGCTTGATCAAAACGCGCCTTCGACAATGCCAGGTCAGCATCAATCAACACACCATTCCAAGGTGAAATATGATTTGTCCATTCAATACCATGACGCTTGGAACTGCCTCTAGGCTCGGTTACGCCTTCATCACCGATAAAAACCAGTTCAGAATCCATACGCGTTTGCCACAAAGACAGATTACTTTCCCACCTAGGCAAAGGATTTGTACGCAGACCAACTTCGCTGCCTGTAGATTTGACGATTAATGGCACAGCTGCAATGGTTGCACCGTCCACTGGGTTGATATGTGTTGTTGCGCCGCGAGCATCGTTGCTGTGAAAGCCACGCCCCCAGTTGCCATAAAGCTCCAAGCTGGAAAATGGGCGTATCGCCAAAGCCAGCTTAGGGCTTAATTGATTAGCCGATGCATCACCACCATTACTGACATTAAACACACCACCAGTCGCGTCAACTTCTGCACCTATATGGTCATAGCGCAGGCCAACCGAGCTACGCAACCAAGGCAGCCAATGCGTTTTTATCTCGCTATACAGCGCACTAGCTGTCTGACTTACATTATCCTGACGCACGATATTGGTACGCAGCCTATCAACGGTGTTATACAAGCCTAGCGTACCAATGTTGTCATGCCGCAACTGTGCGCCAAGACCTACTTCACTATCTAGCCAAGCCTCACCAAGAAACCAGCGCTTATCAATCTGCCCTCCAGCAACAGTGCGGTGTTCAGCCTGCTCATGCTGGTCACCTTGTACGCCACTGATATACCCAGAAGCGCTACTAAAAAGGTTTAACCCATAATCGATTAGCCATGCATTCGCATGTACAGCGGATGAATCGGTACTTGCTGCCCACTCACCAGATAAACTGAGTCTATGCGTCTCGCCACCATCATTCGCCACCAAAGTACCAAACCGACCAATCTCGCCAGAATCAATCGCGCGCTCAGGTACATGCTCACTCGCCACCCAACGACTACGGTAAGCCATTGCCGCCAATGAATAGCCATCACTAGCAGTACCTGATGAAACGCGTAAGAGCGCATTCGCTTTATGCAGATTTTCAGGTTGATCCCATGGGCCATCATTACCAGCCAACTCAACAGCTCCTAACCATTGCTTATCGTTCCACGCGTGACTACCTGCAACTAAGGCACGACGATATTGATTTTCACCAGCAGTCACATCAATAAATGCTGCTTTAAGGTCACGTTTATAATCAATGCGCGCAGAGCCTGTCGTACTAAAATCGCCATCTTCTGCGGCATAAACGCCTTTGTTATATCGCAAACTACCCACCAGCTCTGGAATCAAAAAATTGAGATCCATATAGCCTTGACCATGCGCATGGCTCACCATATTCACAGGCATGCCCATGACTGAGGTAGCAAAGTCACTGCCATGATCCAAATTGAAACCACGCAGAAAATATTGATTCGCCTTGCCATCACCAGAGTGCTGCGTCACGGTCAGCCCCGGCACACTTTCCAATACTTCCGCGGGACGCAATAATGGACGATTTTCAAGTTGCTTGGCGGTCACAACACCTGAAGATGCAGAATCTGCAAGGCCGAGCAAATCAGTGGTTGTGACAACAACCGCAGACAATTCAGCATCCACAGCATTATCTACTTCGGCAATTGCGGCATGAGATAAGGTGACTACTGCTAGCGACATGAATAATTGGCTGGGTTTAAACATTTCATTCCTTGACTAAATCTATAGGCATAGGTGGGTAGCCTATATTTGTAGATTTAGCACGAAGCATG
>JAZJYS010000010.1:8976-16653 GCA_040390265.1 Pseudomonadota bacterium
TAAATCTATAGGCATAGGTGGGTAGCCTATATTTGTAGATTTAGCACGAAGCATGCCAAAAAAATTTAATGTTTAAATTCAATCAATTATTTAAATTATGGATAAAAGATGCGTGAGCGTCTGTTGCTTTAGCAATTTAGATTTGCCAAACATTGCTGCTTTTGCAGCAGCCACTCAAATTGATATGCAACACTACTTTAAATATGTTTTTAAAACACTGATCACCTGCTCCAGATCCTGCTCACGCTGAGCAGAAGGCTCATGCACATCACCAAGATGCTCGCGAATGTGCCCCTCTAACGCTTCCGACATCAAGCCATCCACTGCACCACGTATCGAAGCAATCTGATGTAAAAATGCAGCACAATCTACGCCATTATTCAGCGCAGATTCCATCGCTGTTACCTGCCCTTTTATACGATTAATCCTAGTGAGTATCTTCTGCTTATTGTGATTAATGTGTGCCATGAAAAAAACCTTTAAATATAAATAAATCTATTAACGGATAAAACAATGGGTCGACTAGCGACCCATTGCGATGTACACCATTACAGAAGGCCTAATGGAGCCTTCAGTAAGGTGAAGCCTAATCAATCTGGATATTTGATAGAGAAACCACACAGTTTAGTGATTGGATTAAGCACTTTTTAGCTGCAAACATTGTTATAGACGGCTCTGTATTTTCTGCAAGCCGGCAATTGCGCAATCAGCATCCGTTTTGCCACCACCCACACCAATGGCGCCAATGACTTCATCGCCAACTTTAATTAACACCGCCCCAGGACGCGCATTAAAGCTGGTGTTAGCTGCAATCTTGTCAGCCAACGCTTTGTCTGTTTTGACTTGCTCGGTTAATTGACTAGTTGCAGTTTTAAATGTGATGGCTGTCACAGCCTTATTGGTGCTGGATTGCACACCACGCGGTGAAGTCCCGTCAGCCGCAAGCAACACTTTTAAAATACCCGCAGAATCCACCACACTCGCGCCGATTTTTTGGCCGCCAGCAGCAGAGCAAGTTTCAATCGCCACACGTGCCGCCTCAATGGCTAATTCCAATGACGGGCCTTTTGCCGCAGGCACTGGAGCTGGTCTAGCAGCATCTGTAGGCTTTGCCGCGGTTTTTTCTGTGGCATTGGTAGCAACATCTGCTGCAATAGCATTGATTGTGACAGCCCACAGGCCAGCCAGTAAAACGATGATTAATTTACTCATGTTATTTCCTTAATAAATACTTAAATGTTTTGAAATCATAGAAAATAAAGCCAATACATACTCAAAGCAGATCAGCCTGATTTTTCTAGATGAAGATATAACCTTCAAGTTGGTTATATCTTCAAGTTGACTTACATTTTGGCGCGGAATACCACACCTAATGTACGGCCATAGCCCGGTTGTTCGGTAATAGCACCACTGCTGCTATAAGTACCGGCACCTGTTGCGTAGTGCTTGTCAAAGATGTTTTTAGCAACTAAAGATAACTCATAGTTACCTTTATCTTTGAGGATACCAATGCCGCCATCTGTCAAGGTATAAGCATCCTGCCAAGTGTTTGCTGACTGATTTGAGGCTAGATAAGCCCCTGATCGGTAAGCATTATTTAAATAGAGATGTGCTGCATAACCTGCACCAAATGGTTTAGTAAAGTCAACACCGTAGTTGATTGTTACTTTTGGTGCTCCATGCAATTGCTTACCTGCAAAATCGGCAATCTTAGTGGTTGAAATATCAGGCACGGTAGTCGTAAACTCGGTATAAATAGCTTCGTTATAAGCACCGTTTACGTTAAAGCGTAGGTTAGGTGTCACAGCAAATGCTGTTTCAATTTCAATACCACGCGCTCTTACCCCTGGAATATTACCCAAATAAGTACGTAGCCCTGTGCTTAAGTTAGAGGAGTCCGGCACAGTCAAGTTACCTTGATAATCTGTAATTTTGGTGTAGTAGAGGTTAGCATTGAGCAAGAACCTACGATCAAAAAATAAGCTTTTAAAGCCTAACTCATAATCCCTTGCCTTTTCAGCTTTCACATTCTGTGGTTTGCCATAATCAACACTTTTTGAATCGCTATTAAATTCAACTGCGCCTGACTTCTCACCTTGCGATACAGATGCGTAAAGCAACGTATTCTCACTAAGCTTGTAACTCGGATTAATCAACCATGCCAACGAGTTGTCATTGATACTTTGACCATCTTTCCAATCGTAGATGCCTCCTGCTCCAGCATCAGCTGTACCAATTGCGGATAAATAAAGTTCCTTGGCTGCTTTCCAAGCTTTATCATCAGCGGAAGTAGCCGCGCCGCCGCCAAGATAGCCAGGAGTTAAAGTCAATCCATAACTTGCAGCATTACTGTTATCTGTGCCTGTTGCATTTGTTAAACCACTACCAATGCGATCTAACTCTCGACGATTCCGGCCTGTTTTATGTTCCTGAGTATCTCGTAACCCCAATGTAAGTGTTGAGCGATCCGTTAGATGCCAGTTTATTTGACCAAATGCAGCAAGACTTTGTGTTTCTGGCTCTAGCACATATGAACGATATACACCATCTTGTGAATTGCGTAACAAACCACGATATTTAGCTGCGCTTAAAGACGTATATTGTGAATTACTTGCGTTAAATGCTCCTGCATCGGCTCCATAATAAGTCGGATCGTCACTGTATAAATGTGCATTCAAGTAATAGAGACCAACCTGATAGTCATAATTCTTATTACCATTAAAATTCAAACGAAATTCTTGTGAAGTCTGTTGATTTGATAGCTGCTGACCTCCATTACCAATTTCAAACTTCGTCACACCTCCATTTTTAATATCAAAATCTTGATCACGATAGGCAGTAAGTGAAGTCAAAGTGTAATCATCACTTAGATTCCATTTTATTTCTGTAGATACCCCACCCTGATTAGTGCGTTGTGGACGTGCTTGAGAATCCTCAATCTTATTATTACCAAATACCGGCTTATATGGAGCACCAGTACCATCATTAAAATAGCTTCGAGCCAAACGACTAGCAAAAGTAGTCGTTCTTGCCACACCATCATCAAAATTAGCTGGGCCATTGCTTAACAATAATGATTTATTACCATTCTCAACAGACTGTGTTTTATCCAAAATCACTCTTGCGGATAAATTATCTGTTGGTGTCACCAAGAATTGCAAGCGGCCACCAATACGATTGGTTTCATTCCATGTTTCCGGACCTGACTGCCATACGTTATCTAGTACACCGTCTTTTTTGTTCAGGAAGAATGAGCCGCGATAAGCTAGAAGATTATCGACAATTGGACCTGTAGCAGAAAACTTGCCGGTTAATTCTTTATCATCACCTGTTCGTGCCTCAAAGGTATAGCCAGGCGTAAAGCTAGGCAACTTGGTACTGATGTTAATGGCGCCTAAAGTTGTATTTTTACCGAGCAACGTACCTTGTGGGCCTCGAACAACCTCTATACGGTCTAAATCTACATAGTCGTTCCATGACTGACCAACATATGAGTTAACTACGCCATCGACAATAACGCCAACGCTTGGCTCCATCGTGTCGTTAGCCGAGTTTTTACCAATACCACGAATTGAAATACTGGTCTGCCGTGGGTTACTACCAAAAACACCTAAGTTAGGCACTTTTTTCACAAGTTCATTGACCGTCACCACATCATCGCGATCTAGCGTTTTCCCACCTACAACTGAAATTGGTACTGGTACATCCTGCGCAACTTCCTCTTTATTACGAGAGGTCACAACAACTGCGCCCAATACGTCTGATGCTGAGTTATCTACTACGGCTGGCTTACCAGCTTTATCTACTGCAACTTCATTAGCTGATGAATTACTAGCTGGAGAAGAGGCTTCATTATTATTTTGTAAACCTTTTTTCAACGCCTCCAGCTCTTGTTTCAAACGTGCATTTTCTGCTTGCAAATCTAATACCGAGTAATTCTCCGCAGCAAAGCTTGAGTCAGGTAAAAACGCACCTGAACCAAAAGCAATACTTAGTGCCGAAATAATTAAACCGCGTTTGAGTCTTGGCGAGTGTTGATTGAGATTAGAGTGCTCTGCACTGGCTGAAGCACTCCTGTTGATATTGCGCTGATGTTGCATCTATAAATCCCCTATGATTAATTCATGTAAAGCTCAAACTAAAGAACTTCTTGATAACCATTTGGCAAGATGCGTGCCACTGACGAATTCTAGCTGTCTGAAACAGAGTTAAAAACTTTTAAACCCTATATAAAATAAGTCTTTAAAGGTTTTAGTAATGTGTGAAAGTGATTTGAAATAAGTTTAAATTGACGGGAAATTTACTCGGTAATCTGCTGCGAACAAAACAGTCATATCAACAGCCTGCTTGAAGAGCAACAGCACTCAACACTAGCCAAATATCATGTCAATAACAGATATTGCTGGCATAACAACAGCCTTGCTGCATAACTGCTGTCAAAGCAGCAGTACTTAAGTTATGTGCAGCAATTTATACCGTACAACTACAGCGCTAACGCAGCTGCCTTGTCTATGCAATAGAATGCAAGAGACTGTTTTCAATAAAATATATTTGCCTCCGCTTTGTAATCAAGCTGTATGACATGTCTTTCTTATACAATGGCACGCTCTGTGCTAATGCCTTTAACAGATAATAATCAGTAATTCCAACATGCTATTTGATGTACTTTCACAAAGGTATGATGGGAAAGCTTTGCAAAACAAATTGAGATAGCTGCATGAAAAACGGAAAAATTGTCCCTGGAATATTGTTTTTGGTAGTGTTGGTAAGTGGCGCCAGCTGGTGGTATCTAAATCATACAAAGGCTATTGCAGCATCTAGCACTGAATCTAAAGATGGCACGGCATCAGGCAAAAAACATGGTGGCTCTGGCGACAATAAACCCGTAGCAGTACTGGTTGCATCCGTCGAGAAAGGTGATATTCGTGTCGTTCAAACTGCGGTAGGTACGGTGACGCCTTCAGCAGTAGTGTCGGTATCAAGCAGAATCAACGGCCAGTTAACACGTATATTATTTAAAGAAGGTCAGCTGGTGCGTGCCGGTGAATTGCTGGCAGAAATTGACCCGCGCCCTTTTCAGGCTGCGCTGACGCAGGTGCAAGGCCAAGCCTTACGTGATCAAGCCTTATTGCGTAACAGCCAGATAGACCTCGAACGCTACAAAACGCTACAAGCCCAAGACTCGATTGCCTCGCAACAGGTAGATGCGCAAGCCTCACTCGTGCAGCAATATCAGGGCACAGTACTGGCGGATCAAGGTTTGGTAGATAACGCTAAGCTGCAACTTAGCTTTACACATATCATTTCACCGATTAATGGCCGCATTGGTTTGCGTCAGGTTGACCTTGGCAACAACATCACCACGACCAATACGCTAGCGGTTGTAAATACCGTTGACCCGATTCACGTGGTGTTTACCTTGCCGGAAGATCGCGTTTCAAACTTGGTAAAACGCTTTCAAGAAACGCACAAATCTGGCAAAGGGCTGCCTGTAGAAGCTTGGGATCGCAGCAATACCACATTGCTTGCCAAGGGGAGCTTGTTGAGCCTGGATAATCAGATCGACACCACTTCTGGCACGGTCAAACTCAAGGCGCAATTTGTGAATAAAGACAGCCCGCTATTCCCAAATCAGTTCGTCAACGTACGCCTGCTCAGCGACACTTTGCACGATGTTGCCATAGTGCCGAATGCGGCTATTCAACATGGCAGTGCGGGTGCATTTGTTTACCTGATTACACCAGACAAGGACGCTACAAAAGTCATCGTGCAAACAGTAAAACTCGGCACGGTGGATGGCGATAATGTTGCGGTGCTTGATGGACTTAAACCTAAAGACCAAGTGGTGATTAGCGGTATAGACAAGCTACGTGATAACGCCAAAGTAAAGATTTCAAGCCCTGACGGCAAAGCAGGCAAAGAAGGTCGACAAGGCGGCAAACGTGGCAAAGGTGACAGTTCAAGACACCAAGCCAACAGTTCAAACAGTCAAACGCCTACCTCTGCTGCGCAATAACCGTCGTCTATGAATCCTTCACGCATTTTTATATTGCGACCAGTAGCGACCGCGCTGCTGATGTTCGCCATTTTGTTATCCGGCATTCTTGCATACAATTTATTGCCTAGATCAGCCTTGCCGCAGGTAGACTTTCCCGTCATTCAGGTCGTCACACTCTACCCCGGCGCCAGCGCCGATGTCATGGCGATGACGGTGACAGCGCCGCTGGAGCGTCAATTTGGCTCAATGTCTGGGCTTGCCCATATGTCATCCACCAGCTCGGGTGGCGCTTCGGTCATTACCTTACAGTTTTCATTAAAAAATACGCTGGATGTCGCTGTGCAATCGGTGCAAGCCAGCATCAATGCCGCATCCAGCTTTTTACCGCCAGACTTACCTAGCCCGCCAATTTACAATAAGGTGAACCCAGCGGATGCGCCCATTCTGACACTGGCACTCAGTTCAGACACCTTATCTCTGCCGCAACTCCGCGACCTGATTGATACGCGTATGGCGCAGAAGATTTCACAAGTTTCAGGGGTTGGCTTGGTGAGCGTGGATGGTGGTCAACGACCCGCAATACGCATTCAGGTAAATCCATCGGCACTGGCGGCTTACGGTTTAGGGTTTGACCAGATACGCACAGCCATTGGCGGCGCCAACTCAAATCAGGCCAAAGGCAACATTGATGGCCCAAAGCTCGCTTACGAACTGGAAGCCAACAGCCAGTTGAAAACGGCACAAGAATATCAAAACCTCATTATCACCAACCATAACAATACCCCAGTAAGGCTCAGCGACGTTGCCACGGTGAAAGAGGCGCAGGAAGACGCCTATCTGGCGGCTTGGGCAAACAATAGCAAAGCTATACTGGTCAATATCCAACGCCAGCCAGGGGCGAATGTGATTGAAGTTGTTGACCGCATTCGTGAGCTATTACCTGCGCTTAAAGCCAGCTTGCCAGCCGATGTCAGTGTGACAGAACTCACGGATAGAACCACCACTATTCGCAGCTCGGTCAAAGATGTGCAGTTCGAGCTATTCATGGCGATTGCACTGGTCGTGATGGTAATTTTCATGTTCTTACGCACGGCGTCTGCCACCTTGATTCCTAGTCTGGCGGTGCCGCTATCACTGGTTGGCACGTTTGGCGTCATGTATCTGGCTGGCTTTAGCATTAACAACCTCACGCTGATGGCGCTCACCATTGCCACAGGCTTTGTGGTGGATGATGCCATTGTGATGATCGAGAACATTGCCCGCCATATTGAAGAAGGTGAAACACCTTTTAACGCGGCTTTAAAAGGCTCCAAGCAGATTGGCTTCACCATTATTTCGCTCACCTTTTCACTCATCGCGGTGCTTATTCCGCTGCTGTTTATGGGCGATGTTGTCGGGCGTTTATTCCGTGAATTTGCCATTACGCTGGCAGTTGCCATTCTCATTTCTGCCTTTGTGTCACTCACGCTAACGCCCATGCTCTGCGCCAGACTACTCAAGCAAGAGTCCGCATCACAAACCAAAGCGCATCAGAATGACTTTCTATCACGCATCATTCAACGTTATGGCGTACTGCTGCAATGGGTACTGGCACATAGAGGCATCACCTTGGCCATCGCCGCCGCCACGCTAGTATTGACGATTATCCTAAGTATCATCATTCCCAAAGGCTTTTTCCC
>JAZJYS010000011.1:0-40394 GCA_040390265.1 Pseudomonadota bacterium
GAAACTTCAGGTGTGCTAATGCTTGCTAAGAAGAGGAGTGCATTAGTTGCACTGCACGAGGCGATTCGCAATAATCAAACCGACAAGCGCTATTTGATGTTGGTGCAAGGTGAATGGTTAGAAGTTAAAAAACGTGTTGTGCTGGATCTACAAAAATATCTGTTACCGAATGGTGAGCGGCGCGTGAATGTGGTGACCGATGCCTCTAAAGATAAGTATGATGAGCGTCAAACTTCTGAAACCATGTTTCGGCTACTTAAAAATTATAATAGTGCCACGATTGGTAAGTTCAGTTTGTTAGAAGCGCAATTGGTGACAGGACGTACACACCAGTTGCGCGTGCAATTGGCACATTTGGGCTTCCCAATTTTAGGTGATGATAAATACGGCGATTTTGCTTTAAACAAAACCTTAGTTAAGCATGGTTTGAAACGTATGTTTTTGCACTCATCAACCACGAAAATTCGCCATCCTCTGACGAGTGACAAATTAGAGTTAATTGCACCCATGCCAGCTGAGTTAAGTAAATTTATACAAAAACTTGAACAGTCAAAATAAAAGAAAGAATTTAAGAATGCCTAAGCAGTTTGATTTAATCGTGTGGGATTGGGATGGTACTTTAGCGAATTCTACAGGCATGATTGCTAATGCAATTCGTACCGCCGCCGAAACAGTAGGTTTGCCAGCCATTACTATGCAAGCGGCAAGCGGCATTATCGGGCTTGGCTTGCAAGAAGCCATTAATACTTTATATCGTGATATTACAGCGAATCAGGCGCAGGCGCTTGCTGCGCAGTATCGAACCAATTATTACGCTGGCGCGAATGACATTCCTTTGTTTGACGGTGCCGTTGATACGATAGCTGCGCTCAGTCATCAGGGTTTTAAATTGGCCGTAGCCACAGGTAAAGGCAGACGCGGCCTTAATCAGGCGTTGGAAAGCTCTGGTTTAGGCCAGTATTTTCATGAAACTCGAACCGTAGATGAATGCTTTTCAAAGCCGAATCCACAAATGTTGCATGAGTTAATGGAGTGCTTCGATGTTCTGCCAGAACGCACGTTAATGATTGGCGATACGAGTTATGATTTGCAAATGGCGAAGAATGCAGGTGCTAGTGCTGTAGGCGTAACCTTTGGTGCGCAGTTACCAGAGCAATGGCAGCACCTTAATCCGATACAACAGTTCAATGACTTTTCTAGTTTAAGTCATTGGCTACAGGAACACGCTTAGGTTGGCGGTATGACAGAAGTGAATAATACAATTACACTGAACAGTGCAGATTTACAAGATGAGGCGAAAGGCGTTCGTTTTGCTTTGCCTGCATTGGGCGAGTTTGCTACAGGTTTTGTCGTGCGCTTTCGTGGTAAGCCTTATGCCTATGTGAATCAATGTGCGCATGTGCCAGTTGAGCTAGATTGGGATGAAGGTGAGTTTTTCACCTCACAGAAAGACTATTTGATTTGTGCTACACATGGCGCACACTATCAGCCTGATACTGGTTTTTGCGTAATGGGGCCGTGCAAAGGTAAGCGTCTTAAAGCGATTGATGTCACTGAACAAAATCAACAAATCGTAATCAACATAACATCTATTTCTTCGAAATAATTTTTATATTTAATTTTAGAGAGCTTTAAATAATGTCAGAAGACAATCTACAAACTGGGCAGCAAAAAACGCATCAAGATGATACAAAGTGGCAGCAAGACACCATTAAAAAATTGGCGATGTCTGCGCTGACCGAGCAAAAAACAGCGCGACGCTGGAGTACACTTTTTAAAACTCTCACGTTCATTTATTTGTTTATCGTATTGTTTTACGCGTTAGGCTTTATTGGAAGTGGTAAGAAAGTGAGTGGTTTGCATACGGCTTTAATCGAAATTAACGGTGTGATCGAAGCTGGAGGTGAGGTGAATGCAGATGCGGTGATGAATAGTTTGCATGATGCATATGATAGCAAAGGCACACAAGGTATTATTTTACGTATCAATAGTCCAGGTGGCAGTCCTGTACAGGCTGGCATTATCAATGATGAAATTCGGCGTCTAAAAACATTACATCCTAAAATTCCAGTGTATGCAGTTGTTGAGGATATTTGTGCTTCTGGCGGATATTACATCGCGGTTGCAGCCGATAAAATTTACGTGAATAAAGCGAGTATTGTTGGTTCGATTGGTGTGTTGATGGATGGTTACGGATTTACAGAGGTGATGAAAAAAGTGGGTGTGGAACGTCGTTTAATGACGGCTGGTGAAAATAAAGCCATGCTGGATCCATTCTCACCAGTGAACCCTAAACATCAAGCTTTAGCGCAGTCTATGCTGAACGAAGTGCATGAGCAGTTTAAAGAAGTGGTGCGCCAGGGCAGGGGGGCGCGTTTAAAAGAAACACCAGAAACCTTCAGTGGACTATTTTGGAGTGGAGAGCAGGGTATTAAATTGGGGCTTGCTGATGCCTTAGGTAGCTCAGATTACGTTGCACGTGAGGTTATTAAACAAGAAGAGATTGTAGATTTTACTGCTAAAGATGACTTAACGAGTCGTTTGGCTAAGCGCATTGGTGCTAGTGCTAGTGCCGCAATGGGTGAAACATTGGCTAAGCAAATAATAAGTGCTGGTGCAGTAAAGCTGCACTAAATTTGCAGATTTAGCTGAGTTGGACGTTAAAAAAGCCTGATTTAATCAGGCTTTTTTTATGGTCAAGCGACGCGCTTGGGGGATGTTTAGCTATTGCTTAGTCTGCCACAGCTGGTCTGTTGACCAAATTAGGGAGCGGCGCTCCCTAATTTTAAGAGACTAGTTGTTTACTGATTGTTTTAAGCCAGCACCAACAGAGAAGCTAACTTGGTTGCTTGCTTTGATAGTCAATGGCTCGCCATTCGCTGGGTTGCGACCTTGGCGTTCTGGGCGATGAGCCACTTTGAATTTACCAAAACCAGTGATGTTCACATCGTTGCCATCAGCTAGCGCTTTAGTAATACCATCTAATACCAAGCCGAGTGCATCATGAGCATCTACTTTTGATACTGCTGATGTAGATGCAATCAATTCTACTAAATCGGTCTTGCCCAGTACTTTTTTTGTTGCTTGATTCATGAGTGTTTCCTTTATAGTTGTGAGTAAAATGAATTTTCTTAGCCTAAAGCTTTGGTAGCTTCTTTGCTAACGCTTTATGCAGAATGATTCAATCATTCTCTGCGTTATCTATTAACCAGTGTGATGCTATGCCTTTAGGATACAGCGATAACGCACTATTTACAGATAGAGCGTCAATATAACATTCTTTTTTTAGCTTGGAGCATGCTGTGCTGAAAATCATGCGTACAAACGCGTATTTATTGGCATTAAAGCTAAATCAAGCGCTGATTTTTCTTCAATTTGGGGCGCTATATGCGTCTAGTCATTAAATGCGAGATTGGCTTGCACTGGTAATGGTCGCTGATTATCGGCACGTTCTTCCAGAAAGTCGAAGGTGCGTGGGCAGCGTTTGGGGGTGATTTTAGCTTTGCGGCGTTTATCTGGGGCGGTTTCTGTGCTGATGTACGGCGTTTTGCTGATGCAGATGTAGCCTGAGTCGGCTAATTTCTGAGTGGTGGTTTCAAATAAACTGAGCGGATTGTCAATGTTTTGCAGAGTGACGGCTTTTTTGCTGACTTTAAGTACGTTGTACATGACAAATTTGTTAGCGGTTTGTTTGCCGTAAATTTCACCCGTAAATATATCCACATTGGCTCTCCTGCTCACATAGTCGAGTATGTTATCGCTAGGCTAGCCTATTATCAAGCGTGTGCTTTAGATTGATTACTTTCTACGCAGATTGATGTGAGACTTAATCAGTTCAGTGGCTTGAAAACGGAATCGACTGCCATCAAAGTCTTTGACCCACATGTGTAAAAGACCGCTGAAAAACAGATGTGTATCCATAGCCAGAGCGCGTGGGCTGTGAGAGCCTGCTAACAAGCCTTGGGATTGCGCGTGTTCATAAGCGAGTTGAATTTTTTCAGTGATATTTGAGCAGTTGCTCAGGATTTGTTGCAATACGGTTGCGAATTCATCTACGTATTCGCATTTGATCATTATGATTTCATAGGTCTGACGCATTTCAATATTTTCACTGAGTTCTCGAATGGTCTCGCACAGGCTGTGTTCAATCTGAGACAGTGGGTCTTCAGTATTTTTAGCCATATTTTCTACTGATAGCGTGTCATCCATGCGGTCTATCAGCGGCAAAAACACCTGTTCACGGATTGCGTGAAAAATCTCGGTTTTATTTTTAAAGTGCCAATATACGGCGCCACGTGTCACATTGGCTTGTGTCGCAATATGCTCTAATGTTGAACGACTGACGCCGCGCGCTAAAAATATCTGGCGCGCAGCATCAATAATACGTTGCCGGGTGAGCTCTGCATCTTCTTTGGTTTTTCTTACCATTTGTCTTCAATAAATCTTTTGAGTGAGTCTTTGTAATATCGCGTCTGGTTTCTTATTCCAAGGCGCACTGAGTTAAAAATCTTTAAATTAGTGTAATTATAAGTACGAAAATATATATACATACATTCTTGTTTGTATATAATATACATTCATTATCGTATGTAAGCAAGAAAACGCAAGTTTAAGCGTGACTTAATTAAAAGTGCGCAATCAAAAAAAGTATGGGGCAATCATGAATATTTACAAAACTAAGCAACAACAAAAAAATATGGTTAGAAATGTACCAGTTAAGTTAAGCGTGAAAATTGCAGTTGCTACATTTATCGCAAGTATTGCTGTGATTGGATGCAGTAAAAAAGAAGATGCATCTGCACAGGGCGGTGGAAAAATGCCAGCGATGCCAGTCAGTGTGGTTGAAATGCAGCCAACGAGTGTGCCTATTAGTGCAGAGGCTGTTGCGCAGACTGAAGGTGCTAAAGAAGTCGAAATACGCCCACGTGTGGGCGGTATTTTGCTTAAAAAGCTATTTGAAGAGGGCGCGCCGATTAAGGCTGGGCAGGCAATGTTTTTAATTGATCCTGTGCCATTTCAAATTGCATTAGCCAATGCTAAAGCGCAACTGTCACAACAAAAAGCCAAAGTTGAACAAACTCAGCGTGAAGCACAGCGTTTGCAGAGCTTATTGGCTACACAGTCTATTAGTCAGCGTGAGGCAGATAATGCGGCCTCAGACAACGCTTTGGCACGCGCAGGCTTGGCGCAAGTTGAAGCTGGCGTGCGTGAAGCTGAGCTAAATCTATCCTATACCACGGTGGTGTCACCATTAGCAGGTATTGCAGGACGCTTTGAGTTTTCAGAGGGTGCTTTGGTGAGTGCAAATAGTAGTTTGTTGACCAAGGTGAGCCAAATATCTCCAATTTGGGTGCGTTTCAGTTTGTCTGATAGTGAGTCTGCACAGTTGGGTGGACATTTAACTTCGGCGAACGTAAAAGAAGTTTCATTGGTATTGCCAAATGGTCAAGAGTACTCAGCTAAAGGTAAGCTGAATTTTGCTGCAAGTGGCATTGATCCACAGTTAGGCACACAACAATTACGCGCTGCTTTTGAGAATACAGATAAAAGCTTATTGCCAGGACAGTTCGTGCGTGTTCGTGTCACAACAGGTAAAAAAGATGGTGTGTTTGTGGTGCCACAAGTGGCTGTGTTGACAAATGATCAAGGTAAATTTGTTTATGCTGTGAATGAGAAAAGTGAGGCTGTAATTAAGCCTATAGTGGTTGGTAATTGGGTTGGAAAAGATTGGGTGGTGTTAAGTGGTCTAAATGCAGGCGAAAAGGTCATTGTGGATAATGTCATTAAATTGCGCCCAGGCGCTCAAGTTGCGCCACATCCAGCGTCAGCAGCGCCTGCTGATGTTGTAGCTAAGCCTGCAAAATAAAGACAGAGAGAACCAACTATGACCAGATTTTTTATTACCCGGCCTATTTTTGCCAGCGTGTTGTCTATCATCATTGTGCTGGCTGGCTTGGCTGCCGCATTGAAATTGCCTATCGCGCAATATCCTCAGATTGCGCCACCCACCGTATTGGTGACAGCAACTTATCCTGGCGCTAGTGCCGATACGCTATCAAAAACAGTCGCGGCACCTATTGAGGAGCAGTTGAGTGGTGTTGAAGGTCTGTTGTACTTTAACTCTAGTGCAGACTCCAGTGGCACGTTAACGATTACTGCTACGTTTGAAGTGGGCACTGATATTAATCAGGCGACATTTAACGTAAGTAATCGCGTTAACATCGCTTTACCAAGGTTGCCCGATGAGGTACGCCGTACTGGTATTGTGGTGCAAAAGCGCTCGAATGACATTTTGCTTGTGGTGATGTTGACCGATAAGCTGAAAAAATATGATCCACTCTATTTAAGTAATTATGCAACGCTGAATGTGTTGGATGATATTAAGCGCATTAAAGGCGTTGGTGATGCGGTTATTTTTGGTGCGCAGGATTACTCTATGCGCATCTGGCTGCGCCCTGACCGCATGGCGCAGTTAGGCGTGACTACGACAGATATTGCCAATGCTATTCGTGCACAAAATGCACAGTATGCAGCAGGGAAAATCGGTCAGGAGCCATCTCCATCCAGCCAGCAATTGGTGTATACGGTAACGGCAAAGGGGCGCTTAATCGAGCCAGAAGCTTTCGGTAATATTATTGTGCGTGCCAATGGGCCGCGCGGCGTGCTTTATCTAAAAGATGTGGCGAGTATCGAGTTGGGTTCACAAAGTTACAATGTGCGTACTTTACTGGATGGTTTACCTGGTGTGGGTATTCCTATTTTCTTGCAGTCAGGCGCTAATGCGTTAGATACAGCAAAGTCAATCAAAGACAAAATGGCTGAGTTGAAGCAACGATTCCCAGAGGGTGTGGATTGGGAAGTGCCTTACGATACGAGTGACTTTGTAAAATCCTCTATTTCTGAAGTGGTGAAAACGCTGGGTGAGGCCATGGTATTGGTCGTATTCGTCGTGTTTCTTTTCTTACAAAGCTGGCGTGCAACCTTGATTCCACTGATTGCCGTGCCAATTTCATTGATTGGTACATTTGCCGGTCTTTGGATATTCGGTTTTTCAATTAATACGTTGACCTTGTTTGCCATGGTGCTTTCTATCGGTATTGTGGTGGATGATGCGATTGTTGTGCTTGAAAACGTAGAGCGCTTGATGACAGAGGAAAAATTGTCACCGATTAAGGCGGCGATTAAGTCTATGGAGCAAGTGTCAGGTGCTGTAGTGGCGATTGTCTTGGTGCTGTGCGCAGTATTTGTACCTGTAGCATTTTTGGGTGGTATCGCGGGTGAGATGTATCGTCAATTTGCGGTGACTGTCGCTGTTGCGGTTGTGATTTCTGGCATTGTTGCTTTAACGTTAACGCCAGCATTGTGTGCGATTTTATTAAAATCAGTACATGGTGAATCTGCATTCTTTAAACCATTTAACCGTGGTTTTGCAAGGCTAACCAATTTTTACACTGCAATGGTCAATAGAACGCTGCATCATAAAATCATTGGTACGATTGTTTTCGGTGCAATTATTGTATTGGTCGTGGTTTTGTTAAGAAGCGTGCCGGGCAGCTTTGTTCCGGCAGAAGACCAGGGTTATGTGGTGACGGCTGTGATTATGCCTGATGGTGCAACATTGAGCCGTACCGCTAAAACTACAGAAGCGGTGCGTGGCGCGATATCAAAAGATCCTGCTGTGGCGCATGAGTTTACTGTGAATGGGTTTGACTTGATTGGTGGCGGTAATAAAACCAGTGCGGCAACGATGTTCGTGCGTCTTAAAGATTGGGCAGAACGAAAGACAACAGCCGAAGATATTGTTAATAAGTTGTTTGGTATCGGCATGATGCAACCAGATGGTTTGGCCATTGCATTTAACCCACCTGCGATTCGCGGATTGGGTAGTGCTGGCGGCTTTGAAGTTTACGTGCAAAGTCGCAGTGATACTGATCCTATGCATCTGTCTGCGGTGGTGAATGGATTTGTTGAAGCGTTAAAAAGTGAGAAGCGCTTAACCGGTATCAATACTTTCTTCCGCCCAACAGTACCACAGTTGTTTGTTGAGGTGGATGAGGCAAAGGCAATTTCACAAGGTGTGCCAGTTGCAGATATTTACGCTACCTTACAAAGTACGATGGGCTCGCTCTATGTGAATGACTTTAATAAGTCAGGCCGTACTTACCGCGTGCAGTTGCAGGCTGAAGCTGAATATCGCATGAAAGCTGAAGATTTGGGTAAGGTCTATGTGCGTTCTGATAGCAATCAAATGGTACCTTTGTCAGCACTTAGCAAGGTCAGCTATGTTGTCGGTGCTGAGCAGTTGGAGCGCTACAATGGCTTGCTTTCTGCCAAAGTACTGGGTGGTGGTGCGCAAGGTGTGAGCTCTGGTGATGCGATTAATATGGTTGAAAAAATTGCAGAACAAAGTCTGCCTGATGGCTACCAAATTGCATGGACAGGCCAAGCTTATCAAGAAAAAAGAACTGGTTCTGCGGCAATATTTGCCTTTGGTTTCGCCATTATTATGGTGTTCTTGATTTTGGCTGCGCAATTTGAAACTTGGGCTTTGCCGTTAGCGGTCATTATGGCTGTGCCATTCGCCTTGGCAGGTGCTTTATTGGCAGTGCTGCTGCGAGGCATGCCGAATGATATTTACTTCCAAATCGGCTTGATTACATTGGTCGGCTTGGCTGCGAAAAATGCGATTCTAATCGTAGAGTTTGCGAGTCAAAAAATGGAGGCAGGTATGCCTGTAGCGCAAGCAGCGTTAGAAGCCGCTCGCATGCGATTTAGGCCGATTGTTATGACATCAATGGCGTTCGTACTAGGGATTGTGCCTTTGGTCTTGGCTACTGGCGCTGGTGCGGCGGCACGTAGATCAATGGGTACCGGTGTGTTTGGTGGCATGTTATTGGCCACATTCATTGCTACGATATTTATTCCGCTATTTTTCACGTGGTTGAGTAATACACATGTTGATAGAAAACATCATGATTTGCCTGTAGACGATGAATCTTCAGCTACCAGCACGTCAGAAAAAACAACAAAGGAAACGGTATGATGCCGCGTTTAAGATCGAATCGCTACACACTTGAAAATGTTAAAAATGTAAATCTGAAACTAGTTTATTTGGCTGTTATTGCGGCTTCATTAAGCGGTTGTCAATCTATCTGGCCGGATTATTTACGTCCTAAATTAGATGTTCCAGCGACTTATGCTGCAACGCAGCCAGATGCAGGAGTAGGTTCAGGGCAAACTAAAAGCTTAATCTCAAGCACATGGTGGACTTTATACCAAGACCCAATATTGAGTGACTTGATCAATAAGGCTTTGCAAAATAATACGGATATCAAGTTGGCTGCCGCACGAATTGAAGAGGCTGATGCTGTGGCGCGTGAAATCGGCGCGGCTTTATATCCGCGTGTAGATTTAGATGCAGGCGCTAGCCGCAGTCGGGTGTCAGAGCTAGGCGCTAACCCAGTTTCACGTAACCCTCGTAGTAATTACAAGGCGCAACTGGGTACTTCCTTTGAGATTGATTTCTGGGGGAAATTGAGCCGTGCGAAAGAATCTGCACGTGCGCAGGCACTATCCACCCGTTATGGAAAAGATACGGTGGCATTATCGCTATCAAGCTTAGTTGCTAGCAATTATCTGGTGCTACGTAGTCTGGATTCACAAATAGCCATTGCTCAAGCTAACTTGAAAAGCCGTGAGGATAGTTTGGCCTTAACCAAGCGCCGTTTGGATGGGGGCGTATCCTCTGCATTGGATGTGCATCAGGCAGAGGTGGCGAGCTCTAATTTAAGTGCTCAATTAGCTGAGTTAAACCGTCAACGAGCGATTAGTTTGCATCAGTTGGCAGTGTTAACTGGTGTGCTGGATTTGAATCTGGCTTCTGCAGATATCAATGCATTGCCAATCCCGCCAACACCACCAGCAGGCTTGCCTTCAAGTTTGTTGGAAGCACGGCCTGATGTACGGCAAGCCGAAGAGTTGATGGTTGCTGCCAATGCCAATATCGCTGTGGCAAAAGCGGCTCTGTATCCGACAATCTCGCTCACAGCAAGCTTGGGTGGAGAAAGTCTGGCACTGGGCGATGTGCTTAAGTCGGCAGCCCGAATTTGGACGGGCGGCTTAAGTTTAAATCTTCCTATTTTTGACTCTGGCAGGCTTAACTCAAAAGTTGACCAAGCCAGTGCTAAACAGAAGCAGGCTTTGGCTAGCTACGAAGCTGCTTTGCAGAGTGCATTTAGGGAGGTCAATGATGCATTGGTGAATGTGCGCCAAAATACCGAGCGTGAAACCGCGTTAAGTAGCAGTGAAGCTTCTGCGAAAAAGGCATTGCAGATTTCAGAGAACCGTTACCAATCAGGTTATTCTGCATACTTGGATGTGTTGGATGCACAGCGTGTCTATAACGATGCTGCGTTAGCTTTTGTTCAAAGTCGTCAGGCAAGATTAATTGCTACGGTGGAGTTGTTTAAGGCATTGGGCGGTGGGTGGTCACCAGCTGCTCAGTAAATATGCTGAGTAGTATTATTTTGACAAATCATGAGTGTAGGTAACGCGAACCCAATCTTCGCGTTGCTCAAGTATTTCCAGTGGTTTAATAATTCGTTCAACACCCAGCGTGTTGATTTTATATAGCTGATTTTTGTTGAATAAATGCCTAGGGAAAATGAGTGTCTCCTGTATGGATACACCATTTTCTTTAGGCAAATATAAGCAGATAAACCCTAGTGCGCTGTCAGCAATACACTGACTCTCTCCACTTGCGTGTAAGTTGGATTGGATTGGGCTAAGCGCTATGGTTTTACCTTCTAGACGGAGTGCTGATCTACTGAAGACTTCAACGCCAACATGTAGTTCACCACCAGCAATTGGCCTGATACTACGAATCGCGCCTATTTTAGTCACGGTTTTTTGTTCTTTTACAGTCACACAGACGATCATGCCAAGGCTGACTTCGTTTGCACGCTTGCTAATATGTAAGCCCACACCCTTACCACTTTCATCCACAATATTTGAGTAGCCGGCACCAAAGTCCATGTAAATGACGTTCGGTTCGGCATAGGCTAATTGAGATACGGATTTACCACTATTTGTGCTGTCGTTAAGTGCTGATTTGGCTTCACTTTGCGGGCTTTCATATTGCTTCAATTGATAGCATGTATCCTCAAAACCATAGGCGGTGGTTGCAGGTTTTACGGTTTTGATCCGCTCCTCTGATCTACGCTGGCGCTTATAGTCAAGGAGCGACCATTCTGCACGTAAAATCTCAAGTGTTGCTAACGCATCTGGATTTTTGATGAAGTCTTTTATCGTGTGTTGTTTGGGTGAAATATTGAATTCAATGAGAGAAAGACATAATTCAATATTGGTATTGAAGTGATCAAAGCGCCAATAACGATATGTATCTGCAGGTTTAAAGTTTCTGATACGCTTGGCAGGCGTGTTGCTCGAGGTATCTATGTAAAACAGATGACTTTCTTCAGAGTAAATGGAGTCAATGGTTATTTTGTCGGTCCATGCTGCGAGCATTTTGCTGATTAAGTCGATTTGCTGGCATTTCAAGCTCAAGCTTTCCAGGCTACCTAGCATGCATGCTTCAATATATACCGTTGAAATTTTAATGGATTCTTGATCGGTATAAGATTGAATGTTGCTGTTAAGCAGAGATTGTTGCTCGGCAATTTTGTAAAGTTGGCTCAATTGCAACCATATATTTGCAGGTGAGCTCTGATAGCTGTAGTAGCGCCACTTAATCATTTGTATCGCGCTATTCATAGCACGAATTAAAATGACTGGTAGAGATGGGTGGTTAATTGGAGCAAGTGTTTCTATTAAACCAAAATAGATTAAAAATATTTGACGATGATACAAAAATACCGTGTTTTCAATGCGCTCTTCAATGTCGGTATTGATATGATCAATATTGACGTATTGCGTGGTTACTTTTTCGACAATGATGTGCATCTTTTCGTCGATACGAAGTAATGCAGTTAGGTATTTGTCGTCGGTAAATAAATCTTTTTGCACGTCTGCGTGCAGTTGCTCTGCACAAAACGTAATAGCAGAGATGTCATCCATCCCTTTTAGTTCGTTAGCCCAAGCCAAAGTATCTACAGACTTAGGTGACGAGAATTTTTTTAAAATATTTTGAATAAATTGCATTGGTTTTCAGTGACTTAATCTGTGGCTGTGTGCAATATCTATAAAAGCAAATGATATGCCAGATTATGACGCATTGTTTGACGGTCGACACATTTCTAATGGCGAATATTATAAAAAAACTGATTACTTCCTAGCTAATCACTTAGCCATGTTAAAATCTTACTGTTATTAATAATTACAATTCAATATGATCGTTCGCACACGTTTTGCTCCAAGTCCAACAGGTTTTCTTCATATCGGCGGGGCACGTACCGCATTATTTTCATGGGCTTTTGCCAAAAAACATGGAGGTGATTTTATCTTACGTATCGAAGATACCGATGTGGCACGTAGTACACCAGAAGCTGTGCAGGCGATTTTGGATGGTATGCATTGGTTGGGTTTGGATTACGATGAAGGCCCTTTTTACCAAATGCAGCGCATGGATCGCTACAAAGAAGTGATTCAAAAAATGCTGGATGAAGGCAGTGCTTATTATTGCTATTGCAGTAGAGAAGAGCTGGATGCTTTGCGTGAAAGCCAAATGCAGCAGGGTGTTAAGCCGCGTTACGATGGGCGTTGGCGTCCTGAGGCAGGCAAGGTTCTGCCACAGCCGCCACAAGATGTTGCACCGGTAATCCGTTTTAAAAATCCACAGTCAGGCAATGTGGTATGGAATGATTTGGTTAAGGGTGAGATTAGTATTGCAAATCAGGAGTTGGATGATCTAATTATCGCCCGTGGTGATGGTACGCCAACTTATAATTTTTGCGTCGTAGTCGATGATTGGGAAATGGGCATTACGCAGGTGATTCGCGGTGATGATCACGTTAACAATACGCCGCGTCAAATCAATATGTTGATGGCGCTGGGTGCCACGATTCCACAATATGCGCATTTGTCGATGATTCTCGGGGATGATGGACAGAAGTTATCTAAGCGTCACGGTGCCGTGAGCGTGATGCAGTACCATGAAGATGGTTATCTACCGGAGGCTGTGCTGAACTATCTGGCGCGCTTGGGTTGGAGTCATGGCGATGATGAGATTTTTAGCATGCAACAATTCTGTGAATGGTTTGATTTAGATCACATTACACCATCAGCTGCGCAGTTTAATACCGAGAAGCTTAACTGGATCAATGCGCATTATATCAAGCAGGCAAGCGCAGAGTCTTTGGTTGCGGACATCACGCAACGATTGGTTAAGTTGGGTGTCAATGTAAGTGAACAGCCGAATTTATTAGCGGTTATTAATTTATATAAAGAGCGTGTCAACACGCTGAATGAGCTTGCAGCTAACATTGCTTATTTTTATCAAAAGCCGGTCATGGATGCGGCTGCAGCTGAAAAGCATCTGACGGATGATATTAAGCCGGTAATCGCTGCGTTAGCTGAATTATTAAAGGCTGCGGAGTGGCAGGCAGAGTCTATTCATCATGCAATTAATGAGGTGGTAACGCAGCATCAGTTGAAGTTCCCAAAGGTGGCAATGCCGCTGCGGGTAATGCTGACGGGGATTGCTCAATCACCTAGTATTGATCAAGTGATGGCTTTGCTAGGTAAAGATGAAGTGTTAGCCAGAATTGAACAGGTATTGAAGTAGATTCAGTTTTGATGTGTTAAAGGTCTTGAAATAATAAACATAGGCCTCACCTTGGAATTATTGTTGGTGAACTAAGTCCTAGTTTGAGCAGCAGAGTTGGAATTGCAAGCGAGATGGAGCTTAATCTTGTGTTCGGTTTCAGCGAGAGTAGTGTCGGCAATTTGGTTGTGCACTATGGTTATTTTTATTTAACTCCAAGCAATAGGAGGCATCATGCATCAAAAAGGACAAATGCTACAAGATCCATTTCTTAATGCGCTACGTAAAGAACACGTCGCAGTCTCTATCTATCTTGTCAATGGCATTAAACTACAAGGGCAGGTTGATTCATTTGATCAATATGTGATTTTGCTTAAAAACACTGTCACGCAAATGGTCTACAAGCACGCGATTTCAACGATAGTTCCAGCGCGTATGGTGAGTGTTCCGGCGGCAGAAGGCGAAGAATAAACGTTGAAAGATTTGTTTGAAAGACCCAGTGGCGGCGAAGCTGCCGTTCTGGTGAGCGTGGATTTTGGTGATGCTGATTACGAAGAAAGTTTGCATGAGCTTCGTCAGCTAAGCATAAGCGCAGGTTTAGCCATACGCGGCACAATAGAGGGCAAGCGGTCAACGCCAGATGCTAAATTTTTTATCGGCAGTGGTAAGGCTGATGAGTTGTTGCAAATGATGCAGGCTTGCGAATCAAATATCGCGGTATTCAATCATGATCTTTCTCCTTCGCAACAGCGTAATTTAGAGCGCTTATTACAAGCGCGGGTGGTGGATAGAACGGGTTTGATTCTGGATATCTTCAGTCAGCGTGCGCAAAGCCATGAAGGTAAGTTGCAGGTTGAGTTGGCGCAACTTGAGCATCTATCCACACGCTTGGTGCGTGGCTGGACGCATTTGGAGCGTCAAAAAGGCGGTATTGGTGTTCGCGGCGGTCCGGGTGAAACGCAGTTAGAGTTAGATCGCCGGATGTTACGCGTGCGTGTTAAACAGTTGCGAGAGAAGTTGCTTAAACTCAAGGCGCAGCGCGGCATGCAGCGTCGGGCACGTAAGCGCTCAAATGTGATGACGGTCTCACTCGTTGGTTATACTAATGCGGGTAAATCAACAGTATTCAATCGGCTGACCAAGGCCAATATTTATGCGGCTGACCAGTTATTTGCTACGCTGGATACCACAACGCATAAAATTTTCATTCCAGAGTGCGGTTCAGTGGTGCTGTCTGATACGGTTGGTTTTATCAAGCATTTACCACATGCATTGGTTGAAGCTTTTGGCGCAACTTTGGAGGAGGCTGTTCAAGCCGATATGCTATTGCATATTGTTGATACCGCTAGCAGTAATCGTGATGAGCAGGTAGCGCAAGTTAATAAAGTGTTACAAGAAATAGGTGCGAGTAATGTGCCGCAAATTTTGGTACATAACCAAATAGATAGAGTAGGTTTGCAGCCTGCTGTTAGCCGTGACGAGTATGGTAGAATTACAACCATACACGCATCAGCTAAAACTGGCGAGGGAATGGATCTGCTACGGATGGCTATGGCAGAGCATCATCAATATTTGCAGAAATTAAGCACGGAAGAAAGTAGCTATGCGCACGTTTAAGTCTTTTTGGAGTATCGAATGATTAAATTTCCTGGATGGGGGCAACGTAACAATGAAGGCCCTCCAGATTTAGATGAGGTCATGCGTGATCTAAGCCGTAAGATTAATGCGCTGTTTGGTAAAGGCGGAGGTAATCAACCGAATCGTGAGCCAAGTCAACTGAATGCGAATGGCGTTAATTTGCCTGTTTTGCCTATTCTTGCGTTTATCGCTTTAATTTGGTTTGGCACGGGATTTTATATTGTTGATCAAGGCTCTTTGGGCGTGGTACAGCGATTTGGTGCATTCGTTGAAACTACTGAACCAGGTCCGCGCTGGCATTTTCCATACCCTATTGAGTCCGTTGATGTGGTGAATATGGAGCAAGTACGACGCCTAGAAGTGGGCTATCGTAGTAGCGGCGAGAGTGGTGGTAGCAAGACGCGTCAGCCTAAAGAGGCTTTGATGCTGACTGAAGACGAAAACATTATCGACTTACAGTTTGCCGTGCAATACAACCTCAAAAATGCGAAAGACTATTTGTTCAATAACCGTTCAACAGATGACGCCGTTATGTCGGCTGCTGAAACCGCCATTCGTGAAGTGGTTGGTAAGAGCAAGCTGGACGATCTGTTGCAAAAAGGCTTGGCTGATACCTCTGAGCGTATGCAGGCAATATTAGATGGCTATAAAACCGGCGTTAAAATAACCAGTGTTTCCCTACAAGGCGCCCAGCCACCAGAGCAGGTGCAAGAGGCGTTTGAAGATGTAAACCGTGCTAATCAGGATAATCAGCGCCAAATCAATGAGGGCCAGGCGTACGCTAATGATGTAATCCCTAAGGCGCGTGGTACAGCATCTAGGTTATTGGCAGAAGCTGCTGGATATAAGTTGAAAATCGAAAGCGAAGCCAAGGGTAATGCGAGTCGTTTTGACCAGATACTGGCGCAATATACCAAAGCACCGGAAGTGACACGCCAACGATTGTATTTAGACGCGCAAGAACAAATTTTATCTAGCGTAAGTAAAGTTGTGGTCGATCAGAAAGCAGGCAATAGCATGTTGTATCTACCATTGGATAAACTGATTAATGCTACAGGTAGTGCAGCAGTGCCACAATCTCAATCTTTACAATCACTTAACCCGCAAGCGGCTGTGGTGCCAGAGCCTTCTGTCAACACTGATCGTAATCGTGATGCTTTTCGTAGTCGCGACAGAGAAAGTCGATAAGGGGCTCCAATGAAAAATTTAAGTAGTATTCTAATTGTTGCTATCGTTGCAATTTTATTGATATCAACCTCTGTTTTCACCGTTCATCAGACACAGTTTGTATTGGTGAAACGTTTGGGTGAAATCGTTTCTGTAAAGAAGTCTCCAGGCCTATATTTCAAAATGCCATTGGTCGATGATCTGAAGTATTTTGATAATCGTATAGTTACGCTTGATTGGGAGCAACCCGCCAAATTTAACACCAGCGAAAATAAATACATGATGGTTGATTCGTTTATTAAGTGGCGTATTGTTGACCCTGTTAAGTATTATGTATCCATTAAAGAAGGTGGTGAGGCTGCTGCTGAAGACAGGCTTTCCAAAGTTGTGAATGCTGGTTTCCGGTATGAATTTGGTAAGCGCACGGTGCATGATGTGATTGCCGGTGAGCGTACCGTTATTATGGATAACTTGCGTAAGAGAGCCGATCAGGAAGCCCGTCAAATAGGTATTGAGGTGGTGGATGTGCGTCTTAAACGCGTTGATTACTCAGAGGATATTAGTAAGTCTGTGTACGATCGCATGATTGCTGAGCGTAAGCGTATTGCAAATCAATTGCGCTCTGAAGGTTCTGCGGCATCTGAAAAAATTCGTGCGGATGCGGACAAGCAGCGTGAAGTTATTATTGCTGAAGCTTACCGTGATGCACAGAAAGCTAAAGGTGAAGGTGATGCTAAGGCTGCTGAAATTTACAATCAGTCATATAGCAAAAACCCTGAGTTTTACGCGTTTTATCGCAGTACTGAAGCCTATAAAAACAGTTTCAAGAGTAAGAGTGATGTGATGGTGCTTGATCCAGGATCAGACTTCTTCAAGTACATGCGTAGCCCTGCTCGTAAGTAATGTGCCTGAATAACTAGTGCAATTGGTGCAAGCGCAATGACTGGTAGTTTACTTACTGCATTAGGCTTGATGCTGGTGTTGGAAGGTTTGCTACCATTGCTATTGCCTCAGGCATGGCGTGACACATTCAGACGCATGATAGAGCTCAAAGATGGGCAGTTGCGTTTTGTTGGATTGATGTCTATTGTGGCTGGTTTGGTATTGATTTTGATAAGCAAGTAGTTGTATTGTTAAGTAGGCGAAAATAAGAAATGCATAACTGGTTACTCCCCGAATATATTGAAGATGTTTTGCCTGCAGAAGCGGCACGCGTTGAAACATTGCGTCGAACGCTACTGGACTTGTTCAAAGTGCATGGCTATCAATATGTCATTCCACCAATGCTGGAATACATGGAGTCGTTGATTACGGGTGCTGGTCATGATTTGGATCTGGCTACATTTAAAGTTGTCGATCAACTGACAGGGCGCTTAATGGGTGTGCGTGCCGATATGACGCCGCAGGCGGCTCGTATTGATGCGCACTTGTTGAATCAGCAAGGCATCACCCGTTTATGCTATGCCGGCAGTGTGTTACGCACTAAGCCAGATGGCTTGGCGCAAACGCGTGAGCCATTACAGTTGGGCGCAGAGTTATATGGACATGCAGGGGTTGCCAGCGACATTGAAATTCAGCGTTTATTGATTAAAGGTTTGCAAGCGATTGGTATTGCTCAAGTGCATATAGACTTTAGTCACGTGAATGTATTTGGCAGTTTGATTGAATCCAGCCAAATCGACCCACAGCTCGAACAAGATTTATATGCGGCTTTACAAAGTAAAGATCAATCGGCCGTTGCATCATTGGCGAGTGGTTTGGATATAGTCACGCGTGAAGCATTGATGCATTTAACAACGCTAAATGGTGATAAAACCATATTAGAGAAGGCTGCGAAGCTTTTACCAGCTACACCAGCTATACAGCAGGCCTTAGAAAGCTTATCGCAAGCGGGTATGGCGTTAGAAAGCATGGGTGTGACTGTTAGCTACGACTTGAGCGAGTTGCGTGGCTATCATTACCATAGCGGCATGGTGTTTGCCGCTTATGCTAAAGGTTATAAAGGACCGTTGGCATTGGGCGGACGCTACGATGAAGTCGGTCTTGCATTTGGTCGTGCTCGTCCAGCGACAGGGTTTAGCATGGATTTACGCGGCATTGTAACGGCTTTGCCGGCCGCAAAGGCAGCAATGGCAATATTCGCCCCTGTTTCGGATGATCAGACGCTAGCGATTAAAATTGATGCACTCAGGTCAGAAGGTTGTGTTGTCGTGCAAGCATTGGCGGACGGCGAAGAGAGCCTTAGCCAGTTTAACTACCATGAATTAAATTGTGATCGAAAGTTAGTGCATTACAATTCTGGCTGGCATGTGGTTGATATAGAAAAAGGTTTATAGCAGTCTGATTATTCCTAGTGATGTAGAGGCTTCCGTGTGAGGAGTTCTCTCGTCAAGTTGAAAAAATATTAAAACTCAAAAGATAAAGTTAACGTTATGGTAAAAAATCTAGTGGCGAAAAATGTCGTTGTAATTGGTACGCAATGGGGTGACGAGGGCAAAGGTAAGATTGTAGATTGGCTTACCGACCATGCACAAGGCGTAGTACGTTTCCAAGGCGGCCACAACGCAGGTCATACGCTGGTTGTAGGTCAGGGTAACGATCAGCGTGTATACAAGCTGAATCTAGTGCCGTCCGGCATTGTGCGTGCTGGTGTTAATTGCTATATCGGTAATGGTGTGGTGCTGGATGCTGGTCACTTATTGCATGAAATCGACTCATTAGAGAAAGATGGTTTGGAAGTTAAAAGCCGTTTAAAAGTGAGTCCAGGCTGTCCATTAATCCTCGATTATCATGTGCGTTTAGATGTGGCTCGTGAGTTAAGACGTGGCGCAGACAAAAAGATTGGCACAACAGGTAAGGGTATCGGCCCGACCTATGAAGATAAAGTCGCACGTCGCGCATTGCGTTTATATGACTTGTTCTATCCTGAGCAATTTGGCGAGAAATTACGTGATGTGCTGGATTACCACAACTTTGTATTGACTCAATATCTGGGTGCAGAGGCCGTTGATTTTAATCAACAACTAGACTCAGCGTTACAAAAAGCGGACTTGATTAAACCGCTAGTGGCAGATGTGTCCGCAGCGCTATACGCAGCAAATGCTGCGGGTCAAAATTTATTGTTCGAAGGTGCGCAAGGCACATTATTAGATGTAGATCATGGCACTTATCCTTACGTGACCTCCAGTAACTGTGTTTCAGGCCAAGCCGCAGCGGGTACTGGTGTAGGACCGAATATGTTGCATTATGTGCTCGGTATTACCAAGGCTTATACCACACGTGTCGGTGGTGGCCCTTTCCCAAGCGAGTTGGATATTGAGTCTGATGATTGTCCAGGCAATCAAATGTCTGTTAAAGGTCAAGAAATTGGTACGGTGACCAAGCGTAAACGTCGTTGTGGCTGGTTTGATGCCGCTGCGTTGCGTCGTTCTGCACGTATCAATGGTCTCACTGGTTTGTGTATTACCAAGCTGGATGTTCTTGATGGTATTCAAGAGTTGAATATCTGTACCGGTTATCAGCTAGACGGCAAGTTATTAGATTTGTTGCCTATCGGTGCCGATGATGTCGCGCGTTGCCAACCTATTTATGAAACAGTGCCAGGCTGGAGTGACAATACTTTTGGTGTGAAAACTTGGGATGGTTTACCAAAAAATGCACAAAATTATCTAAAACGTCTTGAAGCCTTATGTGGCGTGCCTGTGGACATCGTGTCAACCGGCCCTGAGCGTGATGAGACGATTGTATTGCGCCATCCATTTGCCTAATAGGTAATTGTTAGATATAAACTTTTGTAGCGTTTTGATTGGGAACATTTAAGTGTGAATAGTAATTCTAAGCAACGACTAGCATGGGCAATTACTGGTTCTGGCCATTATTTGCGAGAATGCTTAGACATTATTCACACGTTAGATGACGTTGATTTGTTCTTAAGTAAAGCGGCAGCAGAAGTGTTACAGCAGTATGGCTATAAACACAATGTCGGCAAAGTTTTTCAGGATAAAACCGCGAGTAGTGTGCCCGTAGAGCTGTTTTATCAAGGGCATTACCACAGCTTGGTGATTGCGCCAGTGACGTCAAATACCATTGCTAAAATGGTGTATGGTATTTCTGATAATTTAGTGACTAATCTCTACGCGCAAGCTGGTAAAACGCGCATTCCAAGCATTATTTTTGCCTGTGATACTGCGCCAGAGTTGGAGTCAGAGGCGCCTCGTGACCACATGGTTAAAGTTTATCCGCGCCAAATTGATTTGGACAATGTCGCTAAAATCAAAACTTTTGAAGCGACAACAGTCGTCGCAGATATGCAGGCTTTGAGAGCTGGTATTGATGCTAGATTACAGACTGTAAACCAGTTACGTGCGCATGGCTGAGCATGTGGCTACCAACCTACTTTTTCTAACGGGTAAGCTTGCAGAAAAAAGTTTGAATAAAGTGTTGGAAGAAGTACAAAATAATCCAAAATCCCCTCCCTTCAAATATCGTATTCAGCAAATTGGTGTATCTGTTGCAGCGCTCATGACGCCAGATTTAATCGCTCGTCGGCTGAAAGAAGCCGGTGATGCGGATAAGATCATCCTTCCAGGTCTCTGTCAGGGTGATTTACTGCAACTAGAGGCGCAATATGGCATTCCGGTTGAGCGTGGGCCTAACGATTTAAAAGACTTGCCACAGTATTTTGGCCACGCTGGCGTGCAGCCAGACCTCAGCCAATATAGCGTACAGATTTTTGCTGAAATCGTGGATGCGCCATTCTTAAGCGTTGCAGGCATCATTCAAAAAGCACAGCAATATCAAGCGCAAGGCGCTAATGTGATTGATTTGGGTTGTTTGCCAGCCGTACCTTTTCCGCATTTGGCAGACTCAATTAAGGCGCTTAAAGAGTTAAATTTCCAAGTCAGCGTAGACTCGCTGAATACAGATGATCTATTAGCGGCGGGGCATGCGGGCGCTGACTTTTTACTCAGCCTTACCGAAAAAACGTTGTGGATTGCGAACGAGGTTGCCTCTACACCGATTCTGATCCCGGCTAAGCCGCATCATTTACCTTCACTTTATCGCGCCATTGAAATGTGCTTGAAAGCAGGCAAACCGTTTATTGCCGATGCGATTCTAGATCCAATTCATTTTGGTTTAACCGATTCGATTGTGCGCTACCAAAAGCTACGTAAAAAATACCCAGATATTAAAATCATGATGGGTATCGGCAATCTGACGGAGTTAACGGATGCAGATACGACAGGCATCAATGCATTGTTATTTGGCATTATTAGTGAGCTTGATGTGCATGCCGTGTTAGCAACTTCAGTCAGCCCACACGCTGTGAATGCAATCGCTGAGGCTGATGTAGCAAGGCGTATGATGCATGCGGCCAAGTTGGATGACCGCTTGCCGCGTGGTTATAGCAATGGTTTGTTAGGGTTGCATGATCGCCGGCCATTTACGTATTCTGTCGATGAGATCAATGAAATTGCCGCACAGATTAAAGACCCCAGCTTTCGTATTCAAGTCAGTGAGTCTGGGCTGCATATTTATAACCGTGATGGTATTCATGAAGCTGTTGATCCTTTTGCGCTTTATTCACACTTGAAAGTTGATAATGATGCCTCGCATGCTTTTTATTTAGGTGTGGAGTTGGCGCGAGCCCAAATTGCTTGGCAGCTTAAGAAACGTTACGTGCAGGATCAAGAGCTCGACTGGGGTATTAATGCCTTACATGCCGATAAAGCTGTAAAAACAGCGCATCGTGAAGCCTCGATTAAAGAAAAACAAAGTAAGCAGCGCAAAGAAAGAGATGGGCAATAGCACAATGATTTATGAAACGATTCTTTCAACCTTAGATAGTCAGGGTAATGCTCATGTGACACCTTTTGGTGTCAGCATGCAGGGTGACTTGGTCGTCATTTCACCTTTTAAGCCATCAACGACGCTAGAGAATATTTTAGCAACAGAGTGTGCTGTGATGAATTTAACCGATGATGTGCGCGTCTTTGCTGGCGCGCTGACTAGGCGTGAAGCATGGATGAAAAATATATTCGACAGTTTGATTCCCGCTGAAAAAATAAATGGGTTCAGGTTGGCAGATACTTTGGCGCATAAAGAATTAAAGCTAGTTGAAGTGAAGCAAGATGATGTGCGACCACAATTGTTGATGCAGATTGTGCATGAAGCGCAACACCAAGCTTTTCAAGGCTTTAACCGTGCCCAAGCTGCCGTGATTGAGTTGGCGGTGTTGGTGAGTCGTTTGAAAAGATTACCGATGGAAAAGATTACGCAAGAGATGGATTATTTGACGATTGCAATAGAAAAAACAGCAGGTCCGCGCGAGTTAGAGGCTTGGGGCTGGTTAACCGAAGCGGTGAGTAATCATCAGGCCGCACTGAATGCCGAGAATTTAGCATAATGACACAACTGTTAATTAGCGTTACCAGCATTGAAGAAGCACAAATGGCATTGGAAAATGGTGCCGATATTATTGACTTAAAAGACCCGAGTGCAGGTGCATTGGGTGCATTGCCTTTGCTGAAAATACAGGCTGTCGTGGATTACGTGAATGGCGTTAAGCCTGTGAGTGCAACCATAGGTGATCTGCCTATGCAGCCAGATTTAATACTTCAGCAAGTAAACCTATTAGTAAATGCAAAAGTAGACATTGTTAAAATTGGTTTTTTTGAAACTGATGACTATCAGCCGTGTTTAGATGCATTGGTAAGGCTTACACAGCAAGGCGTAAAGTTGATTGCAGTGTTATTTGCTGAGCATACGTATTCAGCTGGGTTAGTGGATGCCATTAAGAATGCCGGCTTTATCGGGGTGATGCTAGATACCGCGAAGAAAAGCGGTTTAACTTTTCTGGATCACTACTCAGATGTACAGCGCAAAAGCTTTGCGCAGTCTGTTTTAGCTTTGGATTTATCTTTTGGTTTAGCAGGTTCATTAAAGTTGGAGCATGTTGCTATTGCAAAAGAAATTAGTCCAACTTACATGGGTTTTAGAGGTGGGGTCTGCGCAGAGAATCGAAGGCAATTAGGCTTGAATGCAGACAAAATTAAAGCTATTCGCAGCATGTTGTAAATGCGCAACAAAAACGCCGCGACCTAGAATCTTATTGCTTATTAACGTTGCACCAGCTGTTTAGAGTGCGTATGATTTGGTTCATAAATGTATTTATATGTTGTATTTTGAAGGAGTCAAACGAATGAAAAAAAATATCCTTAATATTGCTGTTGCGGCTACATTAGGTTTCGCTGCATTCTCTGCAGCGGCTGAAGATATGTATCGCGGTGCTTGGTATGCTGTACCAGGCGTAAGCTACATGAACACCGATAGCGACTTAGAAGCTAACAATGGCGGTGGCGCATTTATCAAACTTGGTAAAGAATTAAGCCAAAGCTGGGATATTCAAGGTGGTTTAGGTTACAACCGCGCAAGTGAAGATACTGGTATTGCTGGTGTAGGTGGTCATTACAAACAAACTACTTTGGGTTTGGATGCTTTATACATGTTCAGTCGTGATAAATTCCGTCCATTCTTGCTGGCTGGTTTAGGCGCTGCGCGTAATAATGTTGACTACACACTTGCAGGTTTTGATGTTAACGGTAAAAAGACATCATGGATGGCTAATGTTGGTTTAGGTGCACAGTACCTAATTAATGATTCTTTTGGTTTGCAGGCTGATTTACGCCACCAATGGAGTCGTGCATCAATGAAAGTTAGCAATGGTCTGGTAACTGCAAGCGATGACGGTACTATTGGCAACACATTGTTAAGCTTAGGCGGTATCTTCCGTTTTGGCGCACCGGCACCTATGCCAGTAGCTGCTGCTGAGCCTACTCCAGCGCCAGTTGCAGTTGCTCCAGCACCAGTTGTTGCTCCAGAGCCAGCACCAGCACCTATGCCAGCAGCTGCTCCATGCAAGCCTACGTTAGAAACTGTAACTATTTCAGCTGAAAAACTTTTTGGTTTTGATAAAGCTAAATTGCAAGAAGGCTCAAAACCAATTCTTGATGAAGCTGCAGCTAAAATCATCGGTAATCCAGACATCGAGTTGGTATTGGTGACAGGTCATACAGACCGCTTGGGTTCAGATGCATACAATCAAAAACTATCTGAGCGTCGTGCTAACCAAGTTAAAGCTTATTTAGTTTCAAAAGGTGTTGCAGCTAGCCGTTTACAAGCAGTTGGTAAAGGTGAATCTGAGCCAGTTGTAGCTTGTGATGGTGTTAAAGGCACTAAAGCATTGAAAGAGTGCTTACAACCTAACCGTCGTGTTGTGTTGTCTGCTGAAAAACAACGTGAAGCAGGTTGTAAATAGTTTCACACATTAGATTTACTGGCTATTTTGAATAGTTGGTGAATTTAAGCAGCGAAAACAAAAGCCCTGCGTATTTGCAGGGCTTTTTTATTGGTAAAATGAAAGCTATGACTAACCAAAGCGCATTGCCTAACTCTACTATCCATGCTGATCTAGTGATTGAGGCGCGTTGGATTGCCACTGTTACTCCAGATCAGCCATTACTGGAAAATCATTCGGTTGTGATTCAAGCGGGCATCATTGTTGAATTGTTAGCCTCAGTCGAGGCTAGAAAAAAATACACGACAACATTGCTGGTAAGCTTAGACGATCATGTATTGATTCCGGGTCTGATTAATCTGCATACGCATGCAGGCATGAGTTTAATGCGTGGCTTGGCCGACGACCAGCCATTGATGGCTTGGTTGAATAACCATATCTGGCCAGCAGAGCATGCCGTTGTTTCTGAGCGTTATGTGCAAGATGCAACCTTGCTGGCTTGTGCAGAAATGTTGAGTGGCGGCATTACTTGTTTTAATGAGATGTATTTTTATCCGCAAGCTGCGGCTATCAGCAGTAATCAAGCTGGCATGCGTGCTAATCTTGGCTTGGTGGTGTTGGATTTTCCGTCAGCCTATGCCAGCGATGCCGATGATTATTTGCAAAAAGGCTTTGTTGCACATGATAGCTGGCGTAATGACGCGTTAATTACTTCATCTATTGCACCGCACGCACCGTATACCGTCTCGAATCAAACCTTTGAAAGCATTGTCACCTATGCAGAGCAATTGGGGCTTGGCATTCATACGCATTTACATGAAACACGTGACGAGATTGTGCAGTCTGAGGCGCAATATGGCTTGCGGCCTTTACAGAGGCTAGCAGAGTTTGGTTTGCTAGGGCCTAATTTTGTTGCCGCGCACTGTGTGCATTTACTTAGTAGTGAAATAGACATGCTGGCTGAATATGGCTGCCATGTGGCGCATTGCCCAACCTCTAACCTGAAACTCGCCAGCGGCATGGCGCCAGTGGCGAAATTGCTTGCTGCGGGCGTGAATGTTGGTTTGGGCACCGATGGTGCCGCGAGTAATAACCGTATGGATATATTTTCAGAAATGCGCTTGGCTGCATTGTTAGCAAAAGGCATGAGTGAAGATGCTTCTGTTTTGCCAGCACATCAGGCATTGGAAATGGCAACTTTGAATGCAGCCAAAGCGCTGGGTCTGGATCATAAAATTGGTTCCATTGAAGTAGGTAAGTGTGCAGATTTTGCTGCTGTAAGGCTCAGTGATTTAGAAACCACACCATGCTATGACCCCATCTCACATTTGGTCTACACCTGTGGTCGCGAGCATGTGACGCACACTTGGGTGGCGGGTGAGTTGCGTTATAACAATGGCCTTTATGCCAATATTGAACCATCAGAATTAAAGGAAATCATCAAGACATGGCAACCGAAACTATGGAAACACAAACAGTGAATGTAGATGAAACCGAACTGCAAAAGTTTGCAGAACTTGCCCATAAATGGTGGGATAAAACCAGCGAATTCAAACCCTTGCATGAAATTAATCCACTACGGTTGGCTTATATCAATGACGCGGTAAGTTTAGCCGGCAAACGTGTGCTGGATGTTGGCTGCGGCGGTGGCATTCTGTCTGAATCCATGCATTTTATGGGCGCAGATGTCACCGGCATAGATTTAGGCGAAAAAGCGCTGAATGTGGCTAAATTGCATCAGTTGGAAAGTGGCGCGAAAGTGGCGTATCAGCTTATTTCAGTAGAGCAGTTAGCCGCAGAGCAACCCGCTAGCTTTGATGTCGTGACGTGCATGGAGATGTTGGAACATGTGCCTGATCCAGCTTCCATTGTCCGTGCATGCGCCAAATTGGTAAAGCCAGGTGGTACAGTGTTTTTCTCAACGATTAACCGTAATCCCAAAGCTTATTTGTTTGCAGTCATCGGTGCAGAGTATCTATTAAACCTGTTGCCTAAAGGTACGCATGACTACGAAAAATTCATCAAACCATCCGAGCTGTCGCGCTGGGTGCGAGAGGCTGATTTGGACGTCGCCGGCTTGCGTGGCATGAGCTATAACCCAATTACGCAGCACTACAGCATGGGTGATGATGTGTCCGTTAATTATGTGATGCACACCGTATTATCCGCACTATGACGGCAATTTTATTCGATTTAGACGGCACCTTGGTTGATACCGCACCAGACCTAGGTTTGGCGTTAAACATACAGTTGGAGCGCCACGGCTTGCAGCCTTTATTACATTCGCAGATACGCCCAGCGGCCTCGCACGGTACTGGCGCATTGTTGGAGTTAGGCTTTAATTTAAAGCCTGCCGATAACGGTTTTATTGAAAAGCGTGATGAGTATCTGGCGATTTATGACCAAGTGCTTGCCAATGCGCCCGTGCTGTTTGATGGTATGGCAGAGTTGCTGACCATGATAGAAAATCAAGGCCTGCCTTGGGGTATTGTGACCAATAAGCCTAAACGTTTTACTGTGCCGATGATGCGTGCCATGGGATTGGATCAACGTGCTGCCTGCGTTATCAGTGGCGATGATGCTGCACGTGCCAAGCCGCATCCCGATACTTTGCTGATGGCGTGCGACATCATACAAAAGTCAGCGACTGACTGTATTTATGTGGGTGATGCACAACGTGATATTGAAGCGGGTATTGCGGCAGGCATGCGCACTGCGGTGGCGATGTATGGTTATTTAAGCGTATTGGATAATCCGAAAGAGTGGGGCGCAGATTTCTTGATTAGCCAGCCGCAAGAAATAATGGACTTGATTAGTTAAGCACGCTGACGTTATTTAATTAAGCGTATCTGTTTTTTTGTAATTGATTTGTAACTCCCACGTCTCGTTCGCTGACATTGGAAGTCGGTGCTTCCGATTTAAATAGATAGTAATGGATAGAACTAAACAATCTGCATGAGCCTCTTTAAACAGCTGGATATATTTCTTTTCTGGCAACTAGCTGAGCCGAAGAGCTAACAACAGCGTAATAAACTATCATTACGCTGAAACATCCGTTAGATACAATTTTTCTTGACCATGTCAGCCCAAAGCTTATCAATCAGGCCATGTGTTCTCATTCGGTCTATCCACCATCTTAAACCAGCCCCTTCATCTCCGCTACGCCATGCTAAATGTAAAGATTCTGGTTGCCTTGGTTCTTCAACCTGCTTTTCAATCAACGAACCCTTGGCGATTGCATCACGTGCTAATGGCTCTGGTAAGAACCCAAAACCTACACCCGCTAATTGGAACTCATATTTAGCGCGCATATTCGGCACTGCCAGTGTATCTTGACCAAACAGCAGGCCAACTGTTCGTGGTGGCATTTTGCGCACGGAGTCACTTACCGTGATTGCACGATATTGATAGAGCTCTGCCTTTCCTAGCGGCTTATCAAAACTTGCCAAAGGATGTTGTGGTGACACAACAAATACAAATTGAACACTGCCAATCACCACTGAGTTATATCCGCCACCAGATGGGCCATCGCCAGCGGCACCAATGAGCAAGTCTACACGTCTATCCAGCAATGCTTCCCAACTGCCAAATAAAGCTTCTTCAGAGAATCTTAACCTCGTGAGATTAGCTATTTTATAAAACTCAATCACGTCGTCTATCAATGCTGTGGGTGAAAATAACGTATCAATGCCTATTGTTAATTCGGTTTCCCAGCCGGAAGCGACTTTACGCACTCTGTGCTCGAGGTCTTCTGCCGCCTTGAGTAAGTAGCGCCCTTCCTTTAATAGCTCTTTACCAGCTCCTGTTAATGAGGCTTTTGGCCCTTGGCGGATAAACAATTGCACACCTAAATCCTGCTCTAGCTTGCTAACTGTATATGAAATGGTTGATGGTACTTTGTGTAATTCATTTCCAGCGGCAGCAAATGAACCGCCGCGCTCAATAGCATCAAGAATTAATAGTGAATCAAGGCTTATTCTGAACATTCGATTTTTTCGATGATAGATTGATAAATTTTCCGTTTTTCATATGAAATTAAACAATTCATAATGCATTCATTGTTGAAATATAAACATTATTTAGTAAATCAACGTTTTAAATTATCGCATATATTTTTGGGAAATTAACCATGTTAAAACTTCATAACAACAGTAAGCGCGGTTCAGCTGATCATGGATGGTTGCAGTCTAATCATTCATTCTCTTTTGCAAACTACTATAACCCAGAAGAGCTTGGTTTTGGTCCTTTGCTGGTAATCAATGAAGACCGAGTTCAACCATCCAAAGGTTTTGGTACACATGGTCACGAGAATATGGAAATCATCAGCTATGTGCTTAGTGGAGCACTTGAACATAAAGACAGTATGGGTAATGGCTCGGTGATCAGACCTGGCGATGTTCAACGCATGAGTGCCGGCACTGGCGTGCGTCATAGTGAATTTAATCATTCCAGCACTGAGCGTGTCCATTTTTTACAGATTTGGATAGAGCCTAATGTACAAGGTATTCAACCAAGCTATGAAGAGAAGCGTTTTGAAGAATCATCAAAATTAGGTGGTCTTCGTTTAATTGCCTCACCTGATGGTCGTGATGGTTCAGTTTTAATTCATCAGGATGCAAAAATCTATGCCTCGATTCTCAGCGGTTCAGATGATGTTCAACATGCCTTGGACGCAAGACGTAACGCTTATGTACATTTGATCCGCGGGCAAGTTGAAGTAAATGGAATCAAATTGACAACGGGCGATGCGCTGAAAATTACAGACGAATCTTTACTGGAATTTAAGAATGCAATCGATGCCGAGTTGCTGCTATTTGATTTGCCAAAATAACATTTTTAATCAAATTTAAACTCATTTTTTAAACTTTAAGGAGCAATACCATGACAACAGAAACTATTTTAATTATTGGCGCAGCAGGTACTAACGGCGTTTCTACGATTGAGGCGTTAGTCAAAAAGAGCAATGGCAATTTCAAAGTGCGTGCTGGTGTTAGAAATGCCGAAAAAGCAGCGCAGCTAAAGAGCCGCTTCCCTGCGATTGAAACAGCCATCATTAATCTGGATGAGCCAACTACGTTAGAACCTGCATTCAAAGGTGTTACAAAACTATTCATCATTCCTGGTAATGTTGAGAACAGAGCGCAGCATGCCAAGAGTGCGATTGATGCCGCGGTTGCAGCCGGCTCTATTAAGCAGGTTGTGCTGTACTCGGTAGTCGGTGCTGAATGGGAAGCTATTTTGTTTGCTAAACAGTTCCGCGATGCTGAAAAATACCTTGAAGCATCAGGCCAAGCATGGACTCATCTACGTACTATCTGGTTCCAAGAGAACTTTTTAGGCTGGGCAGAGGGTGTAAAAAACGGAAAGTTATACTTAGGTGTTAGAGATGGTAAGTTTGCACCATTAAATGTAGGTGATATTGGTGAAATTGCAGCCAACGTTCTCACCGCCTCTGGTCACGAGTCTAAAGCTTACAACATCACTGGTCCTGAATTGCTTTCTGGCCAAGATATTGCCGCTACATTTTCTCGTGTCACTGGTCACGCTGTCGACTACGTTTCACCTGACGAGCAAACCACTTATGAATCACTCATCGCTTCTGGTTGGCCTGAGTGGCAGGCAAAAGGATTATTGGAACTATTTGAAGTATTCGCTTCCAATCAAGCTGCAGTTGTCACGCCAGATGGTGAAGCTTTGCTAGGTCGTCCATTAACAAAACTTGAAGACTATTTGAAATCAAACAAGGCGGCATTCATCTAATTCTTTACCGTAGCTTAAGGATATAAGTCCATAGATCATTTTTTGGACTTATTCCTGACCCTATCGTTAAAGACAGATATCTAAACTTACTGGAGTTGTAATTCATGACATCACTACAGCAACTGAATATTAGTAACCGCTATACCAGCGTCGCTATAGGCTTGCACTGGTTGATGGCAGTATTACTCATGAGCTTATTCGCCGTTGGTATTTATATGCATGAGCTGCCATTGTCTCCATGGAAACTGCAGATATATTCATGGCACAAATGGGCAGGTGTAACAGCATTTTTGCTGGTACTTGTTAGATTGGCATGGAGATTTACCCATAAACCACCAGCATTGCCATTAAACATGCCTAGGTCAGCTGAGTTAGCCGCGCATATAGGGCATACGTTACTCTACCTGTTAATGATTGCGATCCCATTAACAGGCTGGCTGATGAGTTCAGCTAAAGGATTTCAAACTGTATATTTTGGTATTTTACCGATACCGGATCTGCTGGCTAGGAATAGAGAACTCGGCAACATACTAAGAGAGGTGCATGAAATTCTAAATTTCATCCTCATCGCTATCGTGACTGGGCATGCTGGAGCAGCGCTTAAGCATCACTTCATTGATAAAGATGACGTACTGACACGCATGCTCCCATTTCAGGATCGTTAACCCTATGCATGGAGAAAACATGATTAAAAAGTGCATTTTAGCCATTTTATTAAGCAGTTCAGCACTGGCATCTGCCGCTGATTACACCAGCATTCAAGCTGACAAGAGCAGTCTTGGATTTATTTATAAACAGATGGGCGTGCCCATTGATGGGCATTTTAAAAAGTTTACTGCCCAGCTGAGTTTTGACCCTGCTAAGCCAGCGGCGGGGAAAGCAAGTTTTGATTTAGATATTACTAGCATCGATGCCGGTTCGGATGAAGCAAACGATGAAGTTAGCGCTAAGGACTGGTTCAACACGAAAGTCTTTCCAAGAGCAAAATTTGAATCTACCAATTTTAAGGCTCTTGGCGGCAATCGTTATGAAGTGAGCGGTAAGATGAGTATCAAAGGTCGCACTCAAATGGTATCAGCACCATTCACGTTTAATCCGCAGGGTAATACCGCGCTTGTCGATGGTGCTTTTATTATAAAGCGCGCTGATTATGCCATTGGCGAAGGCTCGTGGGCTGATTTTGGCACCGTCGCTAACGAGATTCAAATCAAGTTCCACTTCCTAGCTGTCGCTGGGAAATAAGCATCAATTTTTACTCATTAAATATTATTAATAGGATATCCAACATGAAACGATTAGCATTTTTAACTATAGCAGCCACCATTTCTACAGCAGCCCTAGCGGCACCAGAAACTTATGTCATTGATAGCACGCATTCGATGCCGCGTTTTTCTTATAGCCACTTTGGTTATTCGACACAACTCAGCCGATTTGACAAAGCATCAGGAAAAATTACCATTGATCGCAGCGCAAAAGTTGGCTCTGTAAATGTCACCATTGACACTACTTCCGTGAATACTGGCTTTCCTTTGTTTAACGAGCATATTCAAGGTGAAGACTTTCTGAATACAGCTAAATATCCAACCGCTACATTTACTTCCAATAAGGTTAATTTTGATGGTGATAAGCCCTCAACTATTGATGGCGTGTTAACACTTAAGGGTGTAAGCAAACCAGTAACATTGCGTGTGACTTCTTTTATGTGCATGCCACACCCAATGCTTAAGAAAGATGCATGTGGCGCTGATGCAACAACAATTGTTAAGCGCACCGATTTCAATATGGCTAAATACGTGCCTTACGTAGGCGACGACGTCACTATTACCATCCCAGTTGAAGCTATTAAGGAATAAGAGCCTAAACATACCAATAAATATCAGGCATGAAGCTACCTAAGATAATGCCTGATATTTTATGACACTTGGAAACTAATACGATGAGTGGATATTTATTAAATGGACAATGGCACGAAGGCTGGTATGACACACGGGCGAGCAATGGTGAGTTCATACGAACAGAATCAGCGTTCCGTAATTGGATTACAGCCGATGGCCTTGGAAACTACCCAGCAGAGGCAGGTCGCTACTGCCTTGTCATATCTCTAGCCTGTCCTTGGGCTCATCGCACTCTTATTGCCAGAAGTGTAAAGAAATTAGAAGGTATCGTGTCGGTATCCGTTGTAGAGCCGGTCATGTCAGATCAGGGCTGGGCTTTTAGTAGTAGCTTGCCGGATGATGAAAATGGATTCCTCTATGTTCACCAAATGTATACTACTTCTCAAGCAGAGTATTCCGGGAGAGTGACTGTGCCCGTGCTATGGGATACTAAGAGCAGGACAATCGTTAATAACGAGTCTTCTGAGATTGTGCGCATGTTGAACAGCGAGTTCAATGCATTCGCTGACAATAATATCGACCTCTATCCTGAACCACTTATCAATGAAATCGATCGAATCAATCAATTTGTTTATGACAATATTAACAACGGTGTTTATCGCTGCGGGTTCGCTTCCAGTCAGATAGTTTATGAGGAGGCTTTCAATCACTTATTTGCTGCTTTGGACAAAATAGAGGCATTGCTTGCTGAACAGCCTTATCTTGTTGGACCAACTATCACTGAAGCAGATTGGCGGTTATTCACTACGCTGGTTCGTTTTGATGCAGTCTATTTTGGGCATTTCAAATGCAATCGCAACCGTATTGAGGATTTCCAGAATCTGTCACGCTATATGCGAGAACTTTACTTAGTTTCAGGAATTGCATCGACAGTCAATTTAGACCACATCAAACGTCATTACTACATGAGTCATCCACATATCAATCCATCGCGTATTGTGCCAGTCGGGCCGCAATTGAAATTCTGTGAAATTGCCGATTAGACTAGCTTCATTTCAATCTAGTTGCCATAAAGCAGGCCGTTTAAAATGAAAAACAACCTAATTGAATAAGGTCTAACTCAGTGAGTTTTTGGTTGAATCAATCATGAAGCTTGGATATCAACATTAAAAATAGATGCTCTGCAAGCCGCGCCGGTATTGTCTCGCAGAGCAATCTATTTGAAGTGTTTGCAGGCTATTTCTTAGCGTCTAGCGTTTCCCAGCGTGCCAGCAGGTTTTCTAGCAAACCATCAATTTCAATAAGTCTAGCTTGTAGAGTCTTCACTTTTTCTGCCTGTGCTTTGTAAATCTCAACATCTGCCAATTGCGTATTGATGTCGGTTTGCTCTGCTTCTAGTTGTTCAATCTTAGCCGGAATCTCATCCAACTCTTTTTGTTCTTTAAAGCTGAGTTTTACCGCAGCTTTAGCAGGGCTTACGGCTGCGTTCTGTTTGGCGTTAGACTTTGCAGCCTGCGCTAATTCCGCTGCACGCTTGTCTTCGCGGCTATCTTGCAAGCGTTGTTGTGAAAAGCGTAGCCAGTCATCGTAGCCACCACCAAACTCGGTGAGTACGCCATTACCTTCAAACGCAATGACTTGCGTTACGGTGTTTTCCAAGAATGCTCTATCGTGGCTGACTAGGAACAAGGTGCCTGAGAACTCTTGTAGCAAGCTTTCCAGCAGTTCTAGCGTATCAATATCCAAGTCATTGGTCGGCTCATCCAGTACCAGCACGTTGGCTGGGCGCGCAAATAGTCGGGCGAGTAGCAAGCGGTTGCGCTCGCCACCAGAGAGTGACTTGACGGGTGAGCGAGAGCGTTGTGGTGGAAACAAAAAGTCTTCCAGATAGCTGATGACATGTTTACGTTCGCTGCCAATTTCAACAAAGTCTGAACCTGGGCTGATGGTGTCTGCCAGTGTGGCTTCTTCATCCAACTGCTCGCGCATTTGGTCAAAGTAGGCCACGTTGATTTTAGTGCCGCGTTGAATATCGCCACTGTCTGCTTCAATGTCGCCCAGAATGAGTTTGAGTAGGGTGGTTTTGCCAATGCCGTTCGGGCCAAGCAAGCCAATTTTATCGCCACGTAAAATGCGTGTACTAAAGCCGTTAATGAGCGTTCTGCCACCGTAGGCTTTTACGACGTTTTCGAGTTCTGCAACTAGCTTGCCGCTGCGTTCGCCAGCATCCAGATTCAACTTAACATTGCCTTGGCGTTCACGTCTTGCGGCGCGATCCAAGCGTAAGGCTTCCAATCGGCGTACGCGGCCTTCGTTGCGGGTGCGGCGTGCTTTAATGCCTTGGCGTATCCATACTTCTTCTTGCGCCAGAAATTTATCAAATTTAGCTGCGTGCGTTTCTTCTACCGCGACTAACTCTTCTTTTTTGACTTGGTATTGGGTGAAGTTGCCGATGAAGTCGGTGAGCTTGCCACGGTCTAGTTCCGTAATGCGCGTGGCTAATCTGTCCAGAAAGCGTCGGTCATGGGTAATGAAGAGCACGCTGCCGTTAAAGCTTAACAGCAGGCCTTCCAGCCATTCAATCGCCTCTAAATCCAGATGGTTGGTAGGTTCATCGAGTAGTAATACTTCCGGTTCGGCTACCAGTGCGCGACCAAGAGCCACGCGTTTGCGCCAGCCACCAGATAGTGTTGAAACTAATACGTCAGCATCCAGTTTCAAGCGGCTTAATACTGTTTCTACTCGGGATTGTGCCGCCCAGCCATTTTGTGCATCTAAATCGTGTTGCAGTGCCTGCATTTTTTCCATCAGCACTTCGATATCCGCATCGGGCATGCCCATGTCATGCGTGACTTGATGGTAGTCAATGATGGTTTGTTGCAATGCGCCCAACCCTTCGGATACCGCTTCAAATACGGTGTGTTCAGGGTCGAGCTCAGGCTCTTGTGGTACATACACCACGCGGGCTCCGGGCGCGCGCCATACATTGCCTTCATCCAGTTTAATTGCGCCGGCAATGGCTTTTAATAAGCTGGATTTACCTGCGCCATTCCGGCCGATCAGGCCGACACGCTCGCCTTCATCCAGCTGGAATGCGGCATGGTCGAGCAGGGCGTGGTGACCAAAGGCCAAGCTGGCATTGTCTAGGGTAATGTATGGCATGATGGATTGCTTTCTCTATAAATTGTTCTATTGTTAACAGTGCTATGGGCACTTATTTGCCAAGCATGGCACGGATATTGGCCATTTTGGACTTGCCGAAATCTTTGCTGGCTTCTGGGTCTTTGTTGAACGGGTTGCCAAAGTGGCGCACATCGTCTTTGGGCAATTCACTAATAAACCGGCTAGGTTCGCACATTTGCATTTCGCCGGCGCGTTTGCGTTTTTTACACCATGAAATATTGAGCGATTTCTGTGCGCGGGTAATGCCCACGTACATGAGGCGGCGCTCTTCTTCGATGCGGTCTGTATCGATGCTTTCGCGATGCGGTAATATGCCTTCTTCACAGCCGATTAAAAACACATGACCGAACTCCAAGCCTTTGGCGGCATGTAGTGTCGAAAGTTTTACGGCATCGGGTTCGCCATCTTCTCGGCCTTCTAACATGCTGATGATAGACACCATCTGCGTGAGTTCGAGCAAGTTTTTACCTTCAGTTTCATTGCCAAATTCGGTACTCGCTTCACCTTTTTTGGTGAGCCAGTTGATGAAGTCCATCACATTGCCCCATTTGCTTTCGGCGGCACGTGGTTCTTCAGTGTCATACAAAAACGCTTCGAATTGAATCGTACTTAGCAAGTCGTTCAGCACCTCGCCAGCGGGGTCGCGTACGGCTCTGCCTTGCAGTTTGTTGATGTATTGGCAGAAGTTAAGTAAATCATCTAACTGCTTATTGCCAATTTCGCTTTGAAACTCACCTTCAAATGCGGCTGCGAATAATGAGATTTTATGTGCGCTGGCAAATTCGCCTAGGCGTTCTAGCGTAGTATTGCCGATGCCTTTTTTAGGCGTAGTCGCGGCGCGGATAAATGCAGGGTCATCGTCTTCATTCGCAATCAGGCGTAAATAGCTAATGACGTCTTTAATCTCGGCTTTATCAAAAAATGATTGTCCGCCAGAGATGGTGTAGGGGATTTTATGATTGCGTAAATGCTGCTCAAAAATGCGTGCCTGATGGTTACCGCGGTACAAAATCGCGTAATCCAGAAACTTGGTGCGATGCTCGAATTTATGCGCTTGCAATTTCATCATGACCGATTCGGCTTCGGCTTCTTCACTCATGGCGGCCGACACTTGAATCAAATCGCCAGTGCCTAAATCACTCCACAGTTTCTTTTCAAACAGTTTTGGATTGTTACTGATAACCTGATTTGCTGCACGTAGAATGCGCACGGTAGAGCGATAGTTTTGCTCTAATTTGATGACCTTGAGTTTGCTGAAGTCTTCCGTAAGTTGACGTAGGTTTTCTACATCGGCGCCACGCCAGCCGTAAATCGCCTGGTCATCATCACCCACAGCGGTAAATTGGCCACGCACGCCAGTGAGCATTTTCACCAGTTTGTACTGGCAGGCGTTGGTATCCTGATATTCGTCTATCAGCAAGTATTGCAACTTGCGCTGCCATTTATTTAGCGCTTCTTCATGCTGTTCAAACAGCTCAACCGGCAATTTAATCAGGTCGTCAAAATCTACCGCTTGATAGGCTTTTAGCGTTTGCTGATACAGTTGGTAGACTTTAGCTGCGGCATGGGCGAGCTCTTCTTCTGCCTGTGCTCTGGCTTGGTCTGGATTGATAAACGCGTTTTTCCACGCGGAAATCTGGAATTGGGTTTTGCGTAACAGTTGTTTATCTGTTGTCGCTAAAATATCCGCCACAATCTTGAAGCTATCGGAGGAGTCCAAAATCGAGAACTGCGGTTTGTAGCCTAATAGCGCTGCCTCGGTACGCAGCATTTGCAGGCCTAGCGAGTGAAACGTGGCAATGGTCAAGCCTTTGGTGCTTTTGCCCTGCATGATTTTGCCGACGCGCTCTTGCATCTCGCGTGCGGCTTTATTCGTAAAAGTAATCGCCGCGATTTCCTTAGGGTTGTAGCCCGCCTCATCAATCAGATAGCTGATTTTTTGGGTAATGACGCGTGTTTTTCCACTACCAGCGCCAGCCAGCACCAGTAACGGACCATCAAGATATTTAACTGCCTCGCGCTGTGGCGAGTTAAGGGAATTCAGCATGCATCACTTACTTAAATTTAATTGCGGAAAACAGAAGTTTGAGACAAAACTCAAGCATGAGATTTTAGCGTTTAAGGACATAACTAGCTATCTAATCTTGTGTCAAATCCGGATCGTATAACCCACTTGGCTGGAATCGTGCAATAATCTGGCGTATGGTCAATGATGAAAAATTAGTTAAGGGGCGTCATGAGTGCAAGTGCCAGATCAACTAAGGCTAGTGCGGCTATAGACAGACTTAAGCGCCGCAGCGGCATAGAGCAGTATTCAATGACATTTAGCAGTAATGGCTTATTCTGTCTGGTGCTATCAACTGGCGGTGGTGAGTCCAGTCGTTTGTGTGAGCCCATGCCTCTTGATGATTTTGTCGCTTTTGTGAATGCCTACGGACCACAAACGCCAAAGCGTGTGAGTAAGCTTGATGTGGCGTTCAGTAAGCAGTTGACTAGGAAAAGTTAAGCTACTGACTAGTCGTTAGTTTCGTCTTCTTTTTCTGCTACATTTTCTTGTGCAATGAGTGGATGCGTGTTTTCAATCATGATTTCGCGACTTTGTGGCGTTTCTAAGCTTATTCTACCAATGGCACCGCTACGGTAATCGGTTAAAAAAGCAACCGCGGTTTTTTCCGTATCCCACAGGCCGTCATGTCTTTTGTAAGAGCGGCGTTTGGCAATTGCTTCAAGCAAGTCAACACCATCCATTGCAGTTACGTCTAACTTCATTGCATCCAATTTATAGCGTGTATTCAATAGTGCAGGGTAGGTTTGCAGTAAGTTATTCGCTAAAAATAGCGCAACATCTTCATCAATCACGGCGTTACGGCCAATGGCATGGCTGGCCGCAAGCATGTAGCCATCAGAGTCATACTGGATTTTTGGCCACATCATGCCCGGTGTGTCGGTAATGCTCATGGTGTCGCTCAGGTCAAAACGTTGCTGACTTTTAGTCACGGCAGGTTCATCGCCCACTTTGGCAACACGGCGGTTTAACAGTGCATTCATCAGCGTAGATTTACCTACGTTAGGAATGCCCATAATCAGCATGCGCAGCGGCTTTAAATGCGTGCCACGGTGCGGTGTCAGGGCAAGGCAAAGTTTAGGAATCTTATTTGCATCACCCGGTTTTTTGCATGAAAGCGCGACAGCTTTGGTGTTAGGTTGTTTGTTGAAGTAATTCAGCCAGGCTTGTGTAGCGGCAGGATCTGCCAAGTCTGCTTTATTTAAGATTTTGAGTTGGGGACGTTGACGAAATAAGCGCATTTCATCAATCATCGGGTTATGGCTGGCGGCAGGCACGCGCGCATCTAGCACCTCAATCACAATGTCGGTGAACTCCATTGTCTCTTCGGCTTTTTTGCGTGCTTGGGTCATGTGACCCGGATACCATTGAATTGCCATTTATTTCATCTCCTCATCAATTCTGACTTTGTTGCCAGCGCTTCGCCGTACTGAACGTACTGTCTTCAGCTTGTCGCCTCGTCATCTTTTGATGATGAAACGAAATTAAAGTTAAACTTAACTTTAGTTACTTAATTAGGCATTTTAACATTTAGAAGCGAAAGCCAAGTTTTTATCTGCGTTCACACGTGTTTATCTGTGGTTAATTTGTTTTTGGCTTAAAATAACGATATGCAAATACCTGAAATTAAACCCAATCAATCTATCGAACTACTCAAAGCGCTGCACATTCTCACGCGTGATGGTAAGTTGAATCAAGATAGCCGTCGCAAACTCAAGCAGGTTTACCATTTGGTGAATTTTATTGAGCCGCTTTTCAATGCGGTTATCGCTGATAACCCTAATCCTATGCTGGTGGACCACGGTGCAGGTAAGTCCTATTTAGGTTTTATTCTGTATGACTTGCTGATTAAGCAACATGCGACAGGGCAAGTAGTGGGTATTGAAACGCGTGGTGAACTGGTGGAGAAGTCGCGCGAATTGGCGGCACATTTAAATTTTTCGCGCATGGATTTTCAGCATTTAACGGTGGAAGAATCTATATCTTCAAGCACACTACCAAGCACTGTGGATATTGTTACGGCGCTACATGCCTGTAATACGGCGACGGATGATGCGATACAGTTTGGCTTAAAAAAACATGCCAAATATATGGTGCTAGTGCCATGTTGCCAAGCTGAAGTTGCAGAAGTTTTGCGGCAACATAAGAATGAGAGCTTTGCTAAAACGCCGCTAAGTGAGATTTGGCGTCATCCTATCCATACGCGTGAATTTGGCAGTCAAATTACCAATGTATTGCGTTGTTTGCAATTAGAGGCAGCGGGTTATCAGGTGACGGTGACAGAATTGGTAGGATGGGAGCACTCCATGAAGAATGAACTGATTATCGCTAAGTATACTGGTCAGCCACGTAAGAATGCACAGGGCAGGTTAGAAGCGATTTTGTCTGAATTGAATTTAGAGGATTTAAGAGCTAGATTTATTGGTTAGCCATAAGCAGGCTATTTTCTAGCTGACGGTGTAGGGTAAATATTCTCTGACATGTCTAGGTAAGAAAACTATTTTGCTAAGTATTATCTGGAATAAAAAAACGGCAGCCATTTGGCTGCCGTTTTTATTTCAACTTAACACAAAAGTATTTAGCTTAAGTCAACACGCTCGCGTAACTCTTTGCCAGCTTTAAAGTGCGGTACGTGTTTCTCAGGTACCTGCACTTTGCTGCCAGTTTTAGGGTTGCGGCCCAAGCGTGGAGGACGATAATTTAAGCTAAAACTTCCAAAGCCGCGAATCT
>JAZJYS010000012.1:0-47977 GCA_040390265.1 Pseudomonadota bacterium
TGATGAGGTGCATAGGCACGTGGCCTGGGCCTTCGATCATACATTGCACGTCGTGCTTCCAAGCGATTTGGGTCAATTCACCTAATGTTTTCAATTCGGCAAATTGTGCTTCATCGTTGGCATCGTAGATTGAGCCTGGACGTAAGCCATCACCGAGTGAGAACGAGACATCGTATTGCTTCATGATTTGGCAGATGTCTTCAAAGTGCTCGTACAAGAAGCTTTCTTTGTGATGCGCCAAGCACCATTTCGCCATGATAGAGCCGCCGCGTGACACGATACCTGTCATGCGTTTTGCTGTCATTGGAATGTAAGCCAAGCGTACACCAGCGTGGATAGTAAAGTAGTCAACGCCTTGTTCTGCTTGCTCAATCAAGGTGTCGCGGAAGATTTCCCAAGTCAGGTCTTCAGCTTTACCATCTACTTTTTCAAGCGCTTGGTAAATAGGCACCGTACCAATTGGCACTGGGCTGTTGCGGATGATCCACTCGCGTGTTTCGTGGATGTTTTTACCGGTTGATAAATCCATCACGGTGTCGCCACCCCAACGTGTACTCCACACCATTTTCTCAACTTCTTCAGAGATTGAAGAACCGAGCGCAGAGTTGCCGATGTTAGCGTTGATTTTTACCAAGAAGTTGCGGCCAATAATCATCGGCTCAATTTCTGGGTGATTGATGTTCATAGGGATAATGGCGCGGCCACGAGCTACTTCATCACGCACGAATTCTGGCGTAATCATTTTTGGAATGCTTGCGCCAAAATCTTGGCCTTTATGCTGTGTTTGCAATAATTCGCTCATGTTTTCGCGGCGTTGATTTTCGCGGATGGCGATGTATTCCATTTCTGGCGTAATGATGCCTTTACGTGCGTAGTGCATTTGGCTCACGTTCATGCCAGCTTTAGCACGGCGTGGTTTACGCAATAAGTTGAAGCGCATTTCAGCCAGTTCAGGGTCGTTTTTACGGATATTACCGAACTCTGAACTTGGGCCATCTAGTTGTTCAGTGTCGTTACGCTCTTCGATCCAGCCAGCACGCAATGCTGGCAAGCCGTTGCGGATGTCGATTTGATAGTTAGGGTCTGTGTAAAGACCTGATGTATCGTAAACCATGACTGGCGGATTCTTTTCAGCGCCAAAAGCTGAAGGCGTATCGCTCAAGCTAATTTCACGAAATGGCACTTGAATGTCAGCGCGTGAGCCTTGTACGTAGACTTTGCGTGAATTGGTAAATGATTTGGTGGTTGCTGGGTCAATTTCGGCAGTTTCACCGACAAACTTAGCGAGATTTTTTTGCAGACTTTTATCTGTAGAGTTCAATTCTGGCGCTCCTTAAGGCTATAACGTAAGAAGCACTTTGTGCTTCCCAATTCGTTTGGTTTTTAGGGAAGCTTGTCGCTTTCCTATTTGATTGATTAGTAGGATAAGCCATTAGCTTCCCTACGGCGGAATAACCCGCATCAGGTTCAAAGGGTTTTTCTCACTATAATTAGAATATTCATCCTAAATACAGACCCCTAGCAATAGCCGAAATATACGCTAAATTAACAATAAAACCAAGCGATTAACTCGGGATTACTTGTTTGTAATGTAGGGTTTTAGTCTCTCAAGTAATGGTGAGTGCGTATTCGTTTCTTGTGATGGCGCGCATAAATAACTAATTGAGTCACCAATGCTAATTTAGCTTTTTGAATGTTTTTTTGTTAAACTTAAATCGGTTATTAAATTATAAAAAACAAGCACTTTAACTATCTGAATTGGTCAATTTTATGGCACTGGTCATTTATCTGCTTTACTACGTAGTTTCGATTACTACGCTATTTTTCCATTTCACGGGGCATTTAGAACGTTGGGGTATGGAATGGCTGATCTTGGTGTTGGCTGTTACCGTGTTCCCGGTGGTGTTGTATTTGTAGTGATTTATAGCAAAAAGCTTTTTAAGCTATAAATTTACAATACAAGTCATCCTGACGAAGGCAGGAGATTTTGCTGTTCCACGCAAATATCTATGAGTTTGTAATTCAAATACGCTCATATCGCATTAATCTTTCATGTTTAAAATGGATTTCTTTGAGAAACATACATTCATATCCACAGCGTTTTTGGCTATTACATCTAGTATTACCCTTAATATTGGCTGCCTTGCTGGTTTGGGTCTATCCACGCGTTAATTTGGATGTATTCTTAATCAACGCGTTTTACGATCCAGCCGCGCTCACCTTTCCGCTTAAGAATGATTGGTTCCTTGAGAACATCATGCATTTGGGACTCAAGTATTTAATGGTGGTTATTAGTCTGACGGTACTTGGCTTGTGGGTGTTGGGTTTAAAAACAAGTGCAGCGTTAATGCCTTTATTTAGCCAAAGATTTTCGTGGATTAGCACCTACCATCAGCAGTTTATATGGGTGTTTGTGGCGATGCTGATTTCAACCACCACCATTTCCGTGCTGAAGCACTTAAGTAATCACGCCTGCCCGTGGGATTTGCTTTTATACGGAGGCACCCAGCCTTATATTCCACTGTTTGGGCAATTGCCAGCGGGAGCTACTCCTGGGCATTGCTTCCCTGGAGGGCATGCTTCTGGTGGATTTGCGCTGCTGGCGTTTTATTTTGCATTCAGGGAAACTGAACCAAATCTGGCTAAGCTAGGTCTACTTGCCGGTATGATTTTTGGTTTCGCGATGGGCTGGGCACAAATGATACGTGGCGCACATTTTATGTCGCATAATTTATGGACAGTCTGGGTTGTTTGGATGATATTGCTGGTGCAATATTTGGTGTGGACACCAAAAAAGTAATGTGATTTAAGTTGTATTTGATATTTTTAATTGATTAGGTTGATGCATGACTAAATTAGCAGTAAATAACACACGCAAAGTGCCATTCTTCATGGTGATGGCAGGCATTGCGCTCGCCATTTGGTTGCTGTTGCGCTTAGTGCTGTGGCTGAATGTAGGCGTAAGCCAGCTTTCATTGGCGCAGGTCATTGAATCTCTCGGTGTCGGCTTGTGGTTTGACTTGAATGCCTTGTGCTTTTTAGTGGTGCCATTTTTGCTGGCATCATTTTTAATGCCGAAGCAGGTGCGTGGCAAGCCTTGGGTCAATAAGTTGCGCTGGACGATGGCGTTCTTAGTGACATTCGGCTTGTTATTTGGCGCGGTTTCCGAGTACATCTTTTGGCAAGAGTTCACTACACGTTTTAACTTTATTGCGGTAGATTATTTGATTTACACCAACGAAGTCATTGGCAATATTCGTGAGTCTTATCCAGTACCGTTGATTGTGTTGGTTATCGCGCTTGTCGCGCTGGCAGTGTTATTGGTGTTGCGTAAGTTTGTGAGCTTTGACACCACGCAGCGCCCACTTAAGAAAAAAACAGGGTTGCTGGTTGCAGCAAGCGTATTGCCGGTGTTGAGCTTTCAGATGGCGAATGTAGACCAAATGGAGTTCAGCAAAAATGCCTATGCTAACGAGTTGGCGGGTAATGGCATTTATAGCTTTTCTGCGGCAGCACGCCGTAATGAGCTGGATTTTGATAAGTTTTATAAAACCTTGCCGCAGGCACTGGCATTAAACACTTTAGATGGAGTAGGTGCAAAGCGAGTGCTCACCAGTGCGTCTGGCGCTCCAGTAAGTGTAGCTGAGGCCGATGTAGCGATGGGACCATTCAAGCGCCATCCAAAGAATGTGGTGTTGATTTCTGTGGAAAGTTTATCTGCTGAATATTTAGGCATTTATGGCAATAAGCAAAACTTGACGCCTTATCTGGACAAGCTGGCAGATGAAAGTCTGGTGTTTGATAAATTGTTTGCCACCGGTACGCGTACCGTGCGCGGCTTGGATGCGCTTTCTATTGCGATTCCGCCAGTGCCGGGTCAGGCCATCGTACACAGACCGAATAGTGACCATTTGGCGACGATAGGTGAATTGTTGCGCACACAGAACTATGAAACCTTCTTTATTTACGGTGGCTATGGCGTGTTTGATAGCATGAACACTTACTTTAGAAGCAATGACTACAAAGTGGTAGACCGTACTGATTTCGATAAATCGACAATTGAATCTGAAAACGTATGGGGGGTGGATGACGAGAGTTTGTTTAATAACTCCATCAAGATTTTTGATGAAGCAACCAGTGCGTCAGCAAAATCGCAGAAACCATTTTTTGCACACATTATGACAACCAGCAACCATCGGCCTTATACCTTCCCTGCCGGAAAAATAGATTTACCACAGGGGAGTCGTGAAGGTGCGGTTAAATATACCGACTATGCTATTGGTAAATTTCTGGAGAATGCTAAATCCAAACCTTGGTTTAAAGACACGGTATTTGTCATCGTGGCGGATCATTGTGCATCGGTAGCGGGTAAAAGTAAGTTACCCGTTGCCAAGTACCATATACCGTTGTTTGTCTATGCGCCGGATATGTTGCCTGCCGGACGCTACAGCCGCGTCGCTAGCCAAATTGACATCGTGCCTACCTTGCTTGATGTGTTAGGTGCAAAAGGTGCAGAGAATTTTTATGGTCAATCGCTCTTTAAGGCTGAGGCAAACAAAGTGCCAGAGCGTGCGTTTGTAAGTAACTATCAATCATTGGGCTATTACAAGAATGATACTTTGATTGTATTGTCACCGAAGCAAAAGGTGGAGGCCTATCAAATAGATCCGCTCACTTTTGATGCAACACCAGCCAAGGTGAGTGCCGACTTAGAGAATGAAGCGATTGCTTATTACCAAACAGCTAGCCGAGCTTATAAGTCGGGTGAGTTGAAGCTTTCAGCCAAACCGCTCAATTAGCCTAGCTGCTGTTTTACAATGAAGAAACTTCCCTTGATAAACGCCCAGTATTGGGCGTTTATCATTAGTGCAACAACTTTGGGTGAGACTGGTGCCGATGTAATTTCACAAAGTTTGAGTTTGGGTTACGGTACGGCAACGCTGGTGTTTTTAGCGTCCTTTATTGTGGTGTTAGGAGTCGAGATTGTCGCTAAAGCGCAGCACAGCTCTTTGTATTGGCTGGTGATTACTTTGGCGAGTTTAATGGGCACTACGATATCAGATTTTGTGACACGCACATTGGGTTTAGGCTATGGTTGGGGTACCTTGTTAGTGGCCTCTATTTTGACTGTTATTTTTTATGTTTGGCGGAAGCTGGCGCGGCACGTTTCAGTGCAAGGTGGTTTTGATGTTAAAACAGAGGTGCTGTATTGGGCGGCAATTTTAGTTTCAAGTACTTTGGGTACAGCATTGGGTGACTATATCTCCGACGCCACGCCACTCGGTTTTGGCGGAGGTGCATTGTTGTTATTTGTACTGTTGGTGTTAATTGCTCTGGTAGTAATTTTCACTAAAGTATCTCGTGAAATGCTTTATTGGCAGGCAATCGTCGTTACCCACCCGATGGGCGCTACTTTGGGTGATTTCATGACAAAGGAATCAGGTTTAAATTTAGGTAATGTGTCAGCCTCTTTGTTGGTGTTGTGTATCTTTGCATTAGTCACAGTTATTTCCATATCCGCCTGTCATCCTAAAGAGAGGTTATAGCATGGCAAAATCATCTGTTAAAAGGCTTAAAAGACTCTCAGAAAAAGACTGGAAAGAGCTCACCAGAGAAGAGCGTAAACTGATTGAAAATATGCTGCCGCACTTGGATTCGGTGCGCGATGTAAATGAGGAGTATGTCGTTCATCGTACCTTTGGGCAGCGCGCCGCAGATGGCGTTGCTAAAGTTGCTGGCTCATGGACGTTTATTATTACTTTTATCGTCATGCTGTTAATGTGGGCCTTTTTAAATACTGAAGTGCTGGGGCCGCGTCACGAGGCATTTGATCCTTACCCTTATATTTTTCTTAATCTGGTGCTATCTATGTTGGCTGCCGTACAGGCGCCCATCATCATGATGTCGCAAAATCGTCAAAGTGCACGTGATAGGCTGGATGCGGAAATCGACCATGAAGTAAACGTGCGTGCTGAGTTTGCGATTAAAGGCGTTGATGAGCGCATTCAGGCATTAGAGTTAAAGCTGGATGAAGCCGCCAAATTATTATTGGCACAACGTCAAACGACTCCTCCGTCACTTGAATAGAGAACGTAATGGAACGCTGGATTGTTTATGCAATATTATCAATGTGCTTTGCGGGCTTTACCGCTGTGATTGCCAAGCAAGGCATGACGGGGATTTCGGCAGAGTTGGGGCTTACGGTGCGCACGTTGTTTGTTTGTGTGTTTGTGCTTATTTTTGCGGTCTTAGCTGTAGACACCGTTGAAATAAAGTCGCTACAAAAGAGTAATTATATTTGGCTGAGCATATCCGCCATTACCACGGCTTGCTCATGGGTGTTTTATTACAAGGCTTTGAAAGTTGGTGATGTTGCAACGGTGGCGCTGATTGATAAAGGCAGCGTTGTGATTGCCATGTTGCTGGCTTGGATTTTGTTAAAAGAAGTCATTACCTTGCGCATGCTGCTAGGCGCAGTTTTGATTGTGCTCGGCTTGGTGGTGATTGCTAAAAAATAAGCAATCACTATATTTAGTGCGTTATCAATTTCCCCATTCCCCCATTATTTAAAGCATTAATAAAGTAGATTTACATTTAAAGTTAACGGTGTTAAATTAACGATGTTAATTTAATTAAGCTTAATGAAAATAGACTGTTAGCGATGCCGCCAAAAGTTAAATCACTAGAAGACCGAGAAAAGTTGCGTGCCAGCATTATCGATGCGGCGCGTACGCTGTTTGTTGAGCGCGGGATTGAGGCCGTTTCGATGCGCGAGATCGCAAAGAAGATCAATTACTCAGCCACCACCTTATATCATCACTTTGCTGATAAAGATGCCTTGTTGCAAGCTGTATGTGATGAGGATTTTTTAAAGTTAGCCAGCCGTATGCGCGAACTTATGCAGCTACCGAACTTGATTGAGCGTATTCAGGCTTTTGGTAAAAGCTACGCGATATTTGCTTTGCGGCACCCAAGCCACTATCGCCTGATGTTCATGACGCCGCGTGCGCCGTGCAATTTAGACATCACACAAATCGAGCCAGGCAATACTGAGCAAGACGCCTATGCCCAGTTAAAGTTAGTCGTAAAAGAGGCTTTTGATGCAGATTTGTTTCGTCCAGAAATAAAAAATTTTGAACTCATTGCTCAAACGCTATGGGCAGCAACGCACGGTGTGTGTTCGTTAGAGATTACCTTAGGTAATGACCCTTGGATTCAGTGGGCGGAAATAGATGAGCGCTTTAATCTAATGCAGCGCGCCGTGCTGCGTGGTTTGTTGCTTAATCCGGAAAGTATTGATTAACAGTCTAAAAAACAGGGTCATCAAATGAGACGCCAATTTATGCAAACTCAGCTTATCAAAAATATTTTGTTGGTATTTTCAGTCACATCGCTAGTGGCTTGTGAGAAGGCGCCTGCACCACCTCAGCCACCACGGCCAGCTTTGGTAATGGTGGTCGGGGAAACAGCGGCGGCAAATGCCATGGTGCTGGTGGGTGAGGTGCGTCCGCGTTACGAATCTAGTCAGGGGTTCAGAGTCGCTGGCAAAATAGTAGAACGTAAGGTGGATGTTGGGGCGCGCGTTAAAAAGGGACAAGTCATTGCCAGGCTGGATGCGGCAGATGCTAATTTAAAATCGGCTGCAAGTATGGCAGATGTGCGTGCCGCAGAGGCTAGCCATGCGCTGGCAGTGTCTGAGCTGGAGCGGCAACGTCAATTATTCGCTAAAAAATTCATTTCACAATCGGCATTGGATATTCGCGAGGCTGAACTCAAGTCTGCAAGTGCACGTTTGGCGCAGGTGAAAGCGCAAGCCAATGTTTCCAGTAATCAAACCCAGTATGCCAATCTGACTGCAGACCGCGACGGCGTGGTAACGATGATTCGTGCCGAACCCGGTCAAGTGGTAGAGGCGGGCGAGGCAGTGGTGCAGATTGCAAATACCAATGAGGTTGAAGTGTTGGCTGCGGTGCCGGAATCACGTATGACCGAGGTTAAATTAAACGCTGCTACGACAATCAGAATGTGGGCAAATCAGCAAAAAGTGTATGCCGGAGTGGTGCGTGAAATTGCACCCGCGGCTGACTCTGCAACACGTGCCTTCAATGTGCGGGTGACGATTAAAGATGTGGATGATGCAGTTAAGCTAGGCATGACCGCTGGCGTGAAATTCATACCGCAAGCCACGCAGCTAGATTCAGAGCTGCTCATACCAACTGGTGCTTTGACCGTGTTGAACGGTAAAAAAATGGTGTGGGTGATTGATGCTGAAAATAGGGCGCAGCCACGTGAAGTAGAGGCTGGGCAGTTTAGCGAGAATGGCGCATTGATTATCCGTGGTTTGCAAGCGGGTGAAAGAATTGCCATTGCTGGCGTACATACGTTGACTAAAAATCAAACGGTCAAGCCTGTGACGAGTGTAGCGCCATGACTGACACCTCTGAAAAAAACCTGCAAGAGAAAGACGTCAAGCATGAGGTGACGTCTGAAATAGTGTCTGCTGCACATTTCAATTTGTCAGACTGGGCGTTGAAGCATCGCACCTTGGTGTTGTACCTAATGTTGGTGCTCACTATCTCCGGTTTGCTTGCCTATACTAAATTGGGGCAGTCTGAAGACCCACCTTTTACTTTTAAGGTGATGCTGGTTCGCGCCACTTGGCCGGGTGCAAGTGCGCAGGAAGTTGAGCAGCAAGTCACGGATAAGCTGGAAAAGAAAATTCAGGAAGTACCGTATCTGGGTTACTCCAGCGGCTACTCTCGGCCAGGTGAGGCCACCATTTTTATTGTGGCTAAAGACAGCGCATTATCGAAAGATGTGCCGGAAATTTGGTATCAGGTGCGCAAAAAAATTGGCGATATTCGCCATACCTTGCCACAAGGGTTGGAGAGTCTGACTTTTAACGATGAGTTTAGTGATGTGTACGGCAGTATGTACGCCTTGACGGGGGATGGCTTTGATTACGCGGCCTTGAAGAAACAGGCGGAATTGATTAGAACCGAGCTGCTAAAAGTGCCTGATGTAGCTAAAGTTGAATTCTTTGGTGAGCAAAAGCAACGTATCTTTATTGAAATTTCCAATGCAAAACTGGCAACTTTAGGCATTAGCACAAGTACGCTGGTGAACATTTTGCAAACGCAAAATGCAGTGGTGCGTAGCGGTGCTTATGATTCGGCTTCTGAGCGCATTCGTGTGGCTGTCTCAGGGCGTTATGAAAAACTGGAAGATTTGCGCGAGATGCGCGTACGCATCAATAATCGGGATTTCAGGCTGGGTGATGTGGCGCATGTTTATCGCGGATATGAAGACCCGCCGCATGATCGCGTACGCTTTCAAGGTAAAGATGCTTTATTGCTGGGTGTGAGCATGAACAGCGGCGGTGATGTGATTGCATTGGGTCATGCGCTGGATGCAACGCTTGCGCGCATTAAACCGCAATTAATGGTGGGCCTGGCACTGGATACTGTGACTTCTCAGCCAAAAATCGTGGCGAATTCTGTGAATGATTTTGTGCGCTCATTGGTAGAAGCGTTGGTGATTGTGCTTGGCGTGAGCCTGATTTCATTGGGCTGGCGTAGCGGTATCGTAGTGGCGATTACGATACCCGTGGTGCTGGCGAGTACGTTCTTAATGATGCATCTGCTGGATATTGGCTTGCATAAGATTTCCTTAGGGGCGCTGATTTTAGCCTTGGGCTTGCTGGTGGATGATGCCATTATTGCCGTCGAAATGATGGCATCCAAGATGGAGCAGGGTTGGGATAGGCTGAAAGCCGCATCATTCGCCTATACCTCAACTGCCAAGCCCATGTTGACGGGTACGCTGGTGACGGTGGCCGGCTTTTTGCCGATTGCGACAGCCGCGTCTGCTACAGGTGAATACACGCGTTCAATCTTTCAAGTGTCGGCAATTGCCTTGATAATTTCATGGTTTGCGGCGGTGATATTTGTGCCGTATCTAGGTTATTACTTGCTGCCGGATTATGTAGAGGCGCCGCAACCTTCCAAGCTCAAGCAATGGCTTAAAGCCAGATTAAGTTTCATGAAGCCAGATGGCGCAGCGCAAGGCCATGATAATCATCATCACGATATTTATAACACACGTTTTTATCAGGCATTTCGTGCCTTGGTGACGAGCTGCGTGCGTTACAAGAAAACCGTGATTGTCATTACGCTTGCCTTGTTTGTGGTGTCAATTCTTGGTTTTAGTAAGGTGCAGCAGCAGTTCTTTCCAGATTCAACGCGCTTGGAGCTTGTGGTTGATTTACGCATGCCGGAAAATGCCTCTTATGCCGCGACTGATGCGCAGGTGAAAAAGCTCGAGCTTTGGTTACGCAACTGGAATGTTAAACACAAGGGTATCGAAAACTCCGTGGCTTACATCGGTGCTGGCGCGCCGCGCTATTACTTGCCGTTAGACGTGCAGATGCCACACCGCGCTTTTGGGCAATTTGTGATTTTGAACAAAAGCCTAGCCGCGCGAGAAGCCTTGCGTAAAGACTTGCTGACTTTATTTGAAAATGACTTTCCTGAGTTGCGTGCCTCAGTATTGCGCCTTGAAAATGGCCCGCCAGTCGGCTTCCCTGTGCAATTCAGGGTGTCAGGCACGAACCTGACGCAAATACGTGATATTTCACATCAGATTGCCGACATCATGCGTGCCAATCACAATTTAGTGAATGTGCAGCTAGGTTGGGAAGAACCGAGCAAGGTCGTACATGTTGAGGTTGATCAGGCAAAAGCGCGGTTGCTCGGTATCAGCTCGGTTGATGTTGCCAATGTGCTCAATGGCGCGATGCAAGAGTTGTATATCACCGAGTTCAGGGAAGGCAATGAACGCATTGATTTAGTGGCACGTGCGCCGGAATTTGAGCGTACCAAGCTATCGCATTTGCCGGATTTGATGGTGAATACGCCGGCTGGTAAAGGTGTGCCTTTGTCACAGCTAGCCACGATTACGTCAGACTTTGAAGAGGGTGTTATTTGGCGCCGTAATCGTGAGCCATCCATTACCGTGCGTGCCAACTTGCAAGGTAATCTGCAAGCGCCGGTGGTATCGCAACAGATTGAAGAAAAACTTGCCGAGATTAAAGCTAAGCTGCCACTGGGTGTGAGTCTGGAAACTGGCGGTGCAGTGGAGGAGTCTGCCAAAGGCGCCGTGTCGGTTGCGGCTGGCTTCCCGCTGTTTCTAATTGTGGTGCTGACTATTTTGATGATTCAGATGCAAAGCTTCTCTCGCGTGTTTTTGATGTTGTTAACGGCACCTTTGGGTTTAATCGGCGTCACACTCGCGTTGCTGGTGTTTGATAAGCCGTTTGGTTTTGTAGCGATGCTGGGTACGATTGCGCTGTCTGGCATGATTATGCGCAACTCTGTGATTTTGGTGGATCAAATCGATCAGGATAAAGCCTCAGGGTTTCCTGAGTGGCAGGCCATTGTGGAGTCGACGATACGCCGCTTTAGACCGATTGTACTCACTGCCGCAGCGGCGATACTGGCGATGATTCCGCTCACCCGCAGTGTGTTCTTTGGGCCGATGGCGGTGGCTATTATGGGTGGTTTGGCGGTTGCGACTTTACTCACCGTGCTGTTTTTACCTGCGTTATATGCAGCATGGTTTAAGGTGAAAGTGCCAAATGTCACCAAACAGCCTAGCTAACTTAAGTATATAGGCCAAGCACTTGCGCTATAATCCATCATCAATAATTTAAGCTCAATAAAATCTTAAGAGATTCAATATGACACAGACCGCACAATCAATAGATACACATGCTTCAGCCAGATTTAACATGATCGAACAGCAAATTCGCACATGGGACGTACTCGACCCAGTCGTGCTAGAGTTGTTCAATACTGTGCCGCGTGAAAATTTTGTGGCGGAATCTCAAGTGGGCTTGGCGTTTGCTGATGTTGAGTTGCCGATTGGTCACGGGCAGACCATGTTGTCGCCGAAAATCGAAGGCCGCATCTTGCAGGTGCTCGACATTAAAAAAACCGACAAAGTATTACTGGTCGGTACTGGCAGCGGTTATTTGACGGCACTGCTGGCGACGCTGGCAGCGCATGTACATGCGGTGGAAATTATTCCTGAGCTATCAGTCATTGCACAAGCGCGTTTGCAAAAGCAAAATATTCACAATGTTACTTTATACGTGGGCGATGCTGCCAATGGTTTTGCGGTTGCGGCACCTTATGATGTGATTGTATTCGCTGGTTCTATGCCGTTGCGTCCAGTAGATGCTGAAAAGATGTTGAATGTAGGCGGGCGTTTATTCGCGGTGATCGGTGAAATGCCGATTATGGAAGCAACGCTGACATTGCGCGTGAGCGAAGATGCTTTCCGACATACCGCGATTTTTGAAACTTGCTTGCCACCGCTAGTAAATGCGCCACAGGCATCTAAATTCGAGTTCTAAATAGCTTTCAGTTTTCATCAGGCTTGAGCTTTTAACAAGGGTTAGTTAAACCACATGCAGAAACATTTAATTCTTGCGCTTTCATTAGTTTTCTCGGTGACGCTAGCGGCCAAAACAGCGGCTGCTGAAGCGCTAGCAACGGACGTGCCTACGTCGGGTAAGCCACAGTCTTTGGTGGATGTTTACCAGCAAGCGTTAGCGCATGACCCTACCTTGGCTTCAGCCGTGAGTGCTAATCAAGCCGCACAGGAATTGATTGAACAAGGCAAAGCGCTCTACCGCCCAACGGTGAATTTCAATGCAGGGGCAAATGCAGTCAAGTCTGACATTCGCTATCTGAATTCAGTTGCGCCTAATGGCCAGTCGAATTTTGAAAATTATAATTACGGCGTAGATGCGCGGCAGCCGATTTATCGCAAGCAAAACCTGGTGCAAATGGATCAGACCAGAACGCAGGTAAGTATTTCGGATAAGCAGTTGTATTTAAGTCGCCAAGATTTGATTTTGCGCACCACACAAAGCTATTTTGATGTGTTGCTCGCGCAAGACAAGATTGATTTGATGGTCGCGCAAAAAGCGTCGATTCTGAGTCAGTTAGACCAAGCCAAGGCTAATTTTGAGGTAGGTACCGCGACCATTACCGATGTGAATGAAGCGCAGGCGCGTTACGATTTAGTCGTTGCGCAAGAAATCGCCGCCATCAATGAGTATCAAATAGCTCAACGTTCGGTGCAGGCGATTACTGGTGAAATGCCGCAAAAACTGGCGACGGTAAAAGCTGACATCAAAACCAATCAGCTTGAGCAAGCCATGGATAAATGGCTTGAGGTTGCTGCGCAAAACAATCTGAATCTGCAAATTCAGCAAGATGCCGTGAAATATGCTGAGCAAGACGTTGAGCGCTTGAATGCCGGACACTTACCAACTTTAGATGCGGTGGCAAGCTATACTGATACCTACGCCAATGGCAGTCCTTCTGTTTTTGGCGCTGGCAACGACCTTAAAATGGGCACTATCGGCTTGCAGTTGCAAATCCCTTTGTATCAAGGCGGGGCGATTAGTTCACGGGTTAGACAAGCAGTGCTTAATAAACAAAAGGCGCAAGATGATGTTGAAGTGGCGAGACGCAAGGTTGAGCTGGATACGCAGCGCGCCTATTTAACCTTGAACACCAATATCGCGCAGGTTAAAGCCTATGAGCAGGCTTTAATGAGCAGCCAGAGTCAGGTGGATTCAACCAAGCTGGGTTATGAAGTCGGCGTGCGTACCAGCGTTGATGTGCTAAATGCGCAGCAGCAATTGTTCTCCGCCAAGCGAGATTTATTGCAATCACGCTACAATTATCTGGTGAATATCATTCGCCTGAAAGCCGCTTCAGGCGTGGTTGCGGAAGCTGATTTGATGGATATTAATCAGCAGTTAGTGCTTACTGATGCCCATTAGGGTAGCACTAAAGATTTAAGTTTCTATGGCAGACAAGGCGCGAGATAAAAATTATGACGCGGCATATATTAGATATGTAAGGAGTAATTTTTTGCGAGTAACGCAGTATGTCGACGAAAATTAAATCTTTAGAGCTGCCCGTTGATTTAATGGCAAAAGCTGGTCTAAGCCAGCTAGTCATCATTGATATGCAAACGCGGCTAACTGCCGCCATGCCGCTGGAAGCAATGCAGGCCGCCATTAAAAATAGCGAGATTTTAGTCACAGCGGCAGCAATGCTAGAAGTCCCTATTCTGTTCACCGAGCAATATCCAAAAGGCTTAGGCCATACAGTGCCGGAGTTGTTGGCCTTATTGCCGAATGCCCACGCGGTAGAGAAAACCGTTTTCTCATGCGTGGCTGCGCCTACATTCAGCCGCCAGCTTTCAGGCGATCGTTCTCAATTAATACTTGCCGGAATCGAGGCGCATGTCTGCGTGCTGCAAACGGCGCTGGATTTAATCTCCGCAGGCAAGCAAGTCTATGTGGCAGAAGACGCGGTTGTTTCGCGTAACCCAGCTAATAAAGCAAACGCATTGGCGAGAATGCGCGATGCGGGTTGCATCATCACCAATACAGAATCCATTGTGTTTGAATGGTTAGGTAAAGCTGAGGGCGATGCTTTTAAGGCGATAAGTAAACTGATCCGTTAAAAGTTCAGCTTATTCATTGATATAAGCCGCAAGTAAAATCAACGTCCGCAAGGTTGCCCCGCGACTACTCTCGCTAAAACTTAACGCGGCAGCCGCCATGTGTTGGCGCTTGGTAGCATCGGTAAAGAGCGTTTGAATGGCTGACGCTAGATCTGCGCTATTCTGTACGCGCAGCGCGGCTTCTGCGCTAATTGCCTGTTCAGTGGCTTGCGCAAAGTTGAAGGTATGCGGGCCAATCAATACGGGCTTACCCATGGCGCAGGCTTCAATCAAGTTTTGTCCGCCGAGTGCCAGAAGGCTGCCGCCGATAAACGCCACATCACAAGCCGCATAGTAGGTGAACATTTCACCCATGCTGTCACCCAGAACATAAGTCATGTCATTGGCTAAGGCAACTCCTTCGGCAAGTGATGAGCGGCGTACAAAGCCAACACCACGTTTTTTAAGCAGCGCTTCCACTTCATTGAACCGCTGCGGATGGCGCGGCACAATGACGGTGAGCAAGTCTGGTACTTGAGCCGCAGCAACCGCATCCATAATCAAAGCTTCTTCACCATCCCTAGTGCTGGCGGCGAGCAATACTGGGCGCTGCTTGCCTAGCATATTTCGTAGCAACGCACCAAGTTCGGCTGCGCTATCTGGCGGCGTGACATCAAACTTTAAATTGCCTGCGACGGTAACATTGCTTGCACCTATTTTTTGCAGGCGTGCGGCATCTTGTTCGGTCTGTGCGGCAATGGCAGATAGGCCGAGTAAGCCATCTTTGGCTAATGCACCTAGCTTGGCATAACCGCGTGCAGACTTCTCTGATAGCCGTGCATTGACCAGCAGCACAGGAATCGCCTGTTGTTTGCAGCCAGCAATCAAATTAAACCAAAGCTCGGTTTCCATCAGCACGCCAATGGCGGGCTTAAAGTGCTTTAAAAAACGGTTGACGGCAAATGGCACGTCATAAGGCAAATAAACGCGTTGCACGGCATTGCCAAATAATTGCTCGCTAGTGGTGCGTCCGGTAGGTGTGGTGTGTGTGAGTAACAGTTGGTGCTTGGGATATCGTTGCAGTAGCGCTTTGACTAAAGGCTCTGCGGCACGTGTTTCGCCAACTGAAACACAGTGCAGCCAAATCACAGGTTTTTGTAGTGGTGTGGCATAAAAACCGTAACGCTCGCGCCAGTGTTGCAGATACTCAGGTTGCTTTCTTGCCCGCCACAATAATTTAAGCACAGTGAGTGGCAGTAGTAGATAAAGTAAAAAAGTATAAACGTTACGCGTCATGCCGCTATTTTCGCACATATTTTTTTATACGGATGTGCTTGTGATTTGCGGTGTCAACATTGCGGCAAGTCCGAGCGAATAAGGCGCTAAGATTTTGCAAGCGTAATTAGGATGATTTTTACGCATTTTTATGAAATAAATATCTTGACCGACCACTACTAAATGATTAAATTATCAAAAAAACACAAGATGTTGTGGTTTAAAAGTTTTTGCCCTGTTGCATTGAGTAGCCGGCAAATGGTTGGAAATACAAAATATTTAAAGAAAATATAGGCTTAGCTCAATAGCGCTTAAGATGAATTTTAAGATGCGATTTAAGTCAACTAATAAAGGAGTTTAATTCATGCTTAAAGCTGTTGAGACCGCAAAAAAATCTGATGTGGATAATATGAATATCGAAAAAGAAATTCCAGTTCAACCTGTATCGCTCGATATTTGGGATAAAAAATATCGCCTTAAATCTAAGCAAGGTGAGAATGTTGACCAGAATATGGACGACTCTTACTCACGCGTAGCGCGTGCCTTGGCAGATGTTGAAGTGGAAGAAAAACGTGCCGAGTGGCATGAGAAATTTTTGTGGGCATTGCGTCGTGGCGCTATTCCAGCCGGCCGTATTACTTCTAACGCAGGTGCTTTAGAGCATAAACCAGCAACATCCACCATCAATTGCACCGTATCAGGCGTGATTGAAGACAGCATGGACAACATTCTCGGCAAAGTACACGAGGCAGGTTTAACCCTTAAAGCTGGCTGTGGTATTGGTTACGAGTTCTCTACATTACGTCCAAAAGGCGCATTTGTAGCGGGTGCTGGCGCTTACACCAGCGGCCCACTGTCTTTCATGGATATCTACGACAAGATGTGTTTCACCGTGTCTAGCGCGGGTGGCCGTCGTGGTGCGCAAATGGCAACGTTTGATATTTCACATCCAGACGTGACTGACTTCATCAAAGCAAAACGTGAAAATGGCCGTTTACGCCAATTCAACTTGTCATGCCTGATTACCAAAGAATTCATGGAAGCGGTAAAAGCAGATTCCGAGTGGAAACTGGCTTTCCCTGTCACAGAAAAAGAAGCGATTATTGACGGCCTGAACGTGAATGACAATGCGCAAGTCGTATGGCGCGAGTGGCCGATTAAAGGTAAATACCTCACTAAAACAGAAGGTATGGATGCTGGTAAAGTCGCTTGCCGCGTGTATAAAACCATCAAGGCACGCCGTTTGTGGGATGTGATTATGTCCTCAACCTACGACTTTGCTGAGCCGGGCTTTATCTTGATTGACCGCGTGAACGAAATGAACAACAACTGGTTCTGCGAAAACATCCGCGCAACCAACCCATGTGGTGAGCAACCACTTCCACCTTATGGCGCATGTTTGCTGGGTTCTGTGAACCTGACGCGCTTTGTGAAAAAACCATTCACAGACGAAGCTTACTTCGACTGGAAAGAGTACCACGACGTTGTGGCGATTTTTACGCGTATGCTGGACAACGTGGTTGAAATCAATGGCCTGCCATTGCCACAACAACGTGAAGAAATTGCACGCAAACGCCGTCACGGTATGGGTTATTTGGGTTTAGGCTCAACCCTCACCATGATGAAAATGAAATACGGTGAAGATGATTCAATCAAGTTCACGGATGAAGTCACCCGTGTGATGGCCGAAGTGGGCTGGGAAATTGGCGTACAACTGGCGACTGAAAAAGGCGCAGCGCCAATCATGGACGAGAAGTTTGAAGTGACTGCTGACATGCTGGCAAAACGCCCAGAAATGGCGGCAGACGGCATTAAAGTCGGTCAAAAAATCGCAGGTAAAGTGCTGTTAGGTAAATACAGCCGCTATATGCAACAGTTCCCAGAAGGCTTGCGTAATCAAATCGCCACCAAAGGCGCACGTTTTACGCACCATAGCTCAATTGCACCAACTGGCACGATTTCACTTTCACTGGCTAACAACGCCAGCAACGGTATTGAGCCAAGCTTTGCGCACCACTATGCACGTAACGTGATTCGTGAAGGCAAAAAATCAAAAGAGAAAGTCGATGTGTTCTCTTATGAGTTGTTGGCGTATCGCGAATTGATTAATCCGAATGCGATGCCGTTTAGCGATAAAGAAGATGAGAAGTTGCCAGATTATTTCTTGGATTCATCTACTATTCAAGCCAAAGCGCACGTGGATATTCAAGCCGCAGCGCAAAAATGGATTGATAGCTCAATCTCAAAAACCATCAATGTGCCTACAGATTATGATTTTGAAGACTTCAAAAACATCTATCTCTACGCATACGATAAAGGCTTGAAAGGCTGCACCACATTCAGATTCAACCCTGAAGCGTTCCAAGGCGTATTGGTGACTGAGAAAGACTTAGAAAACACCACCTACAAATTCACGCTAGATGACGGCACAGAGCTGGAAGTAAAAGGTAATGAAGAGATTGAATACGATGGTGAAATTCACTCAGCAGCCAATCTTTATGATGCGTTAAAAGAAGGCTATTACGGCAAGTTTTAATGTAGGAGCGACAAAGCGTCGCAAGTAAAACTAATACACGGGGCAATGCGCCCCTCCTACAATTAAGGAGAAGAACATGGCAGTTAAAATTGAAAAGAAAATCGTTGGCTACGCGCTAGTGAGCGAGCAAGACAAAAAAGACGCAGAAGCTAAAGCTGCTGAGCAAAATTCGGGCTCAAAAAATGTAATCCAAATCGGCGAGCCATTAAGCCGCCCAGACAAATTAGTCGGCAACACCTACAAAATCAAAACACCAGTCACAGAGCATGCGCTTTACATCACCATTAACGATGTAGTGATGGACGAAGGCACACCACGTGAACACCGTCGCCCATTCGAGATATTCATCAACTCCAAAAACATGGAGCACTTTCAGTGGATTGTGGCGCTAACGCGCGTGATGTCTGCCGTGTTCCGTAAAGGTGGCGATGTGACTTTCTTGGTAGAAGAACTGAAAAGCGTGTTTGAACCAAGTGGCGGCTACTTCAAAAAAGGCGGTAAGTTCGTACCAAGCTTGGTGGCTGAAATTGGCGAAGTGGTCGAGCAACACCTGCAAGAAATCGGCATGCTGAAAAAACCGGGCTTAGATCAACACCAACAAAAACTGGTCGATGAGAAAAAAGCAGAATACTTGGAAAAGCACGCTAAACCGGGTGAAGAAGTGAATGCCGATGGCTTCCCAAAAGGCGCGCAGCTTTGTAATAAGTGTAATACCAAGGCCTCGATTGTGATGGACGGGTGTTTGACCTGTTTAAACTGCGGTGAGTCAAAATGTGGTTAGTTGGGGGGAAGGAAACAAATTTTTATAAATTGTGGTGGACCCCATAAGATGCAAGTTAGACCTCATAAGCTGCAAGTAAAGACCGCATAAGTTGCTAGTAAAAAGCCTGATAATTTCAGGCTTTTTTATGATCCATTGAAGTTTGAACTAATGCGTTATTAATTATGGATACTGAATATCCTATTTAAATAGTAGGTTTGGTAATAAACGACTGCTTACGGATCGTAAGCAGTTTTTCAATATATCTTAAATAGGTTACAAAAATAAAACTTATTACTTGATTTAACGGGTATCCGTATTACGTGGTTGATAGCAATCATGAAATACGATTTACGTTTTATATGAATTGGGTACTTTTCCGTGGGTTATCTAATAGTTTTTTGCATGCACATAAACTATACGCCGCTCATTTACTTTAGTAACACACTATTCTTTAGTGTATGAGTATCCAGCAACGCTACACTCACAGGCATGCCTCCCAATCGTTATCCAAGGGGGAAACAATATCGCGCTCTAGTTTCACACTGTTTGCCATGGCTCCAAACAACGTCGTTTCTGGTGGCATAGGAACCAGTTTTGCCACAGCCTTTCCATGTTTAGTGATAATTAATGACTCACGCGAACCAGCCACATCATCCAAGAGTTTTAAGCATTTTGCCTTAAACTCTCCAACCTCAATTGTTGTTTGCACAGCAATACTCCATAGTCATAAACATAGCATCATTTTCATACATCTCACGCAAGCGCGTTTTTAGTCTATCACTGCATGTTTGTTAGTGTCCTATGAAAATGTAGTAACGTGGTTGCTATCAACCACGTATTACGGATACCCATTTAATTGAACTCATCGCTTTAACCCATTAGCTTATATCAATAAATAACGATATATTAACCCAATAGGCATAAGGGCTAAAGTCAAAGCCTTGGCCTTGCCGAATCGTCAGTCCTCGGGAATGTGACAACCGGTTGCTGTCAACCACGTAATACGGAAACCCGATTTAACTAATATAGTTGTCGAAACGTATAATAGCGTCTCCAACATTAGATGCGCTTTAGAGTGAGTGACTTGTGTCTATGTGTGCATAAGTTGCAAATTTGGATATGCAGGATAAGTCCACCAAAACTGGTTAAGGCCAGTTATTCTTATTTGCCGAAATTTTTTACAGATGCAAACCTGCCATTAGGCATGCGCCCATAGATTTTGCCATTTTTAGTAAAGAAATTTGGCAGCCCCAATGCTTTCTGTCTGGCAATTGCCTCTGCTACGGCTTCTCTAGCGAGATTCTCAAAGACAGGGACTATATTCCTTCTTTTAGCCTCAGCAGCATCTAATATTATGAACCTCATTATGTACCTCCGAAGATTTCAAAAAGCACAAACTATTGCCATTCACACAACCATTTCTACATTAGGAATATCAATCTCCGCTTGTTTGTAGAATTCAGCAGTGCGTATAACTTGTTGCTTTTCGACGTCTAAGATTTATTTCAAAATCACTGAATCTTAATTGTAGTCTTTTATAGCAATTATTTTATACAGTCATGAGGTATGTCTCATAGCAATAGCTAATCCAATCCAATCCAATCAATGCATTCATCGTTACTTGAAGCTGCCCGATAGCAGACACTCATGATTGAGACTTTCGACCCATTGCGGCCAGTCAAGATCGAAAATTTCGGCCATAATTTAGTCATTCGACTTGATGTTATATTTTATTCAATGCACCATATAAAAATATAACAACAATATGAGAATTCATTTAATGACCACCCTGAAGCGTGCCAGCTTATTTTTATCTTTAATCTCAGCGTGGTTTTTTGTATCTGCAATCGTCTCATTAATCATGGTCAGGACTCTATATCTCACAGAGTTACCTTCACACTTTAATAATTTATCAGAAGATATTAAAAGAATTCAAGATTTAGTAATGCTAAAAAACGTTTGCGTGGCAGCTTTAAATTATGCGGGTTCACAAAAAGACTTTAGCTGGATATTGGTTAAATGGGCTTTTTCTTTTGTAGCTATATGGACAGTTATTTTTACTACAGCATTAATTTATCTAAAGAGACAATTAAACACTTTTAAGCAGGCAGAATATACAACGCAAGTTAAGTCGACATTAGACTTGGCTATAGATGGCAAGCTCCCACTTTGGAAAGCTTTTTGGGGCATTTTTATAGGATTGTCTTATGGGCTTTCAATCACAATCTATGCTTTACTGTACTCACTCAAGCATTTTCATATTGTGGAATTGGGTAAGGTTCCTGATTTAATACTTACTACCCTTGTATATTCACTAACGTTTGTCATATGGCTTTTTACTGCAGATATAGCATGGCGTTGTTCACGTAACTCAACCAATAATACTTGGCATTACTTATCTAGAGCAGCAGTTCTTTTAATAATTGTTGTGCCTCTTATAAAGAGCATGTTTTTGTTGCATCAGTACCATGTAGTGCCGTTTTAGTTAATTGAATGGCAGAAATGGGCCGATACCAGCCCCACGACCACTAAATTAGCTTACCAAAATGCTGCCATTCAAAAATATGCATAGCTTTAATAGTAGTTGGCACCCATGAGAATCACTGGTCAGTTGGTGTGAGGCTAATTTTTTAATACAGAAATCAATGGGTCTTTGGTCAATAACTCTCATAATGGTTTTCAGTTACTGAAAACACTCATTAATCATTCATACAAATTTATTTTGTCAAATCTAGCCATTAAAAATGGCGTCTTTACACATTCCTCGGCCATTCCGCCATTAATCTATGGTTAATAAATTAACTTTAGGTTAACAAATATCAATATTAATCAATATGTTATGTGTAAATTAGTGTTTGCATTTTCAATAAAATAAGACTAATAATTATTACCATAGCCAAATTTGCGCGATTAAAAAAATATGCTAATTTGATTTTCAGATTACCCAGAAGTGAAATTTGTTTTGGGTGATTTGGATTAACGGCAGAGTTATCTTTGCCATTTTTAGAAAGGAAGTATCGAGGAAAATAAGCCGAAGAGTAATTTAGCCTAAATTATTAGGCTATAAAAATGCAAAAGACCCAAGCGAGATGCACTTGAGTCCAATGAATGTAAATCAATTACTAGTCCCCACTAGATGATTACATTCTACGACATAAGTATGTTTTGTCAAATTTAAGACGATAGTCTTGGCTCCCTTGCAGCCCTAACTTTCTGATGAGTGAAAAACACTGATTAGCAAGACAGGACTCCCTACGCCCAAATTTCTGAGTTACTCCGTTTTATGCAAATTAGGAGCTAACAATGAAACAAGTCATAGCAATACCAAGTATTGAAATTAACTTTCCAACCAATGGAAAAATTCGCAGCAGAAAAGTAGTCAGCCGATCCAATGCACACAATACCGGCAAATACCCAAGCTGGAAAATGCAACGCATGATGCAGTGGGAGTCAACGCATGAAGGCAATGCGATGCGTATCCTTGATGCCACACCCTCAGTCGTTTCCTTCAATGAGCAACCATGCGAAATCGTCTATACCTTGCATGGAGTTAAGCGTCGCCATTACCCAGACTTGATGGTGGTTGAGCCGCATAGACGTGAGCTCTGGGAGGTTAAGACTGCGCGTGATGCTAATGAGCCTGAAGTAGCCGAGCGCACGGCTTATTTGACCGATGTACTACCTGCTTACGGTTATGGATATCGCATGGTGCTGGCTGAGGTTTTGGCGACACAGCCGCGACTTGATAACGTCAAACGTCTAAATAAGCTAGGTCGTCATCCTGTATCTGGTCTAGAGCAGGAATCGATTCGTCGTATTTTTATGCAAGAACCAGTGCTGCAATGGGGCATGTTTGAAGCTCAGTCACCTATTGCACTTCAACATATCAGCCGGCTGATACTTGAAGGCAAGCTACACATAGACCTTCATCAACCCATCAATGCTGCCAGCCAAATCCGCAGCAACTTCAACGCTCACAACTAGGAGACATATCATGGCAATCGTACATTTTTGTAAAGACGTTACTTTTGATATGGAAGGACGTGAATATCAACTAACACAAGAAATTAGTGCAGGTTTGTGGCAGGTGCGTGAAGTGCGCACTGGAAGAATACATGAGTTTAATCTGCAAGAGCTGCAGCAGCGTTACGCAGATGGAAAGCTAGTGTTCATGGAGGATGCTGACAAGTCTGATAATCGTGATCAAGCATTTTCTGAAAAATCATCCAAGTTTAACCGTCAATTAGACGGCAAAGAGTGGGACAAGGCCGTTGTTAGGCGTATGTATGTTAAAGCCGTGGAACATTTGCCTTGTACTCAATCTGTCATGGAGCCAGCCATTCAAAAGGTTTGGGAGAAAAATGAACTGACTGAGCCAGTACCTCACTGGAGTACTGTTTGTCGCTGGAAAAAGAAATATTGTGAGAATGGCAAAGATGCTTTTGCATTAGCTGATCAACATCAACGTAAGGGCAATCATAAAGAGCGATATGTATCAGAAGTGATTGAGATCGTAGAAAACTGTGTAGACCGCATTTATATGAAGCGTGAACGTGGCACCATCGAAGATACAGTTGAAGAAGTTGCTGTCGAGATCAATCGTGAGAATAAACAGTTGCCTAAGAGTCAGCAGCTACCGACACCGACCAGAAGGCTGGTGAAGAGAATCATCGACCTGATTCCAGCATATGATCGTCATGTGGCCCGCTACGGTAAAGTTTCCGCACATCGTACATTTCGTAGCAAACTTAAACATCTGGTGACGAATAAACCACTGGAAGCCGCTGAGATTGATCATACCAAGCTGGACTTGTTTGTCATTGACGATGAATCTCACATTCCATTAGGCCGACCATGGCTCACTATCTGCATTGATAGTCATACACGCTGCATTCTGGGTATTTATATCGGCTTTGAGCCGCCTAGTTATCTGACCGTGGGTAAATGCTTGAAACATGCATTTCTGCCCAAGGTGAATCTGCAGCAACAATTCCAAGATATCCGACATGTATGGGAAGCCCATGGCGTGATGGAGCAACTATTTGTGGATAACGGACTGGAGTTCCATAGCATCAGTCTAGAAAAAGCGTGCTTTGCCTTTGGTGTGGAGATTGTCTATACCCCACGCAAAACACCATGGTTCAAAGGCAAGATTGAGCGTTTCAATAGTACGCTCAATCATGGTGTCAGTCATGGGATTGCAGGTACCACCTTCAGCAATATCTTTGAAAAAGATGACTATGATCCAGCGAAGCATGCGGTAGTCACATTAAGCACTTTGCGGCTCATTGTGCATAAGTGGATCGCTGATTATTACCATCAGAAACCGCATAGTGGTTTGGAAAACGTCACGCCTGCCACGATGTGGTCAACAAGCATCACCCCTGATGAAATTGCGCTGGCACATAATCCAGCAGAAATAGATATGTTGCTTGGCAAAGCGGTACTGGATAAGAACGTGAGCCACAAAGGCATCGAGATCAACAATCTGCTTTATAACTGCCTAGAACTCATGCAACTCAGGCGTGAGCGCGGTGATACCTTCAAGGTGGAGATTCGTGTCGATGAAAGCGATATTGGACATCTCTACGTCATGTTGGGCGCCGGTAATGGCTATATCGAAGTGCCTGCACTCAATCTTGACTATGCCAAAGGCATGACCCTCTGGCTACACAATATCTGCCGCGAATATGCCAAGAAACATTTCAAAAAAGTAGATGTGTACAGCTATGCGCTAGCTAAGACCGAGATTCGTGAGATTGTCGAAAAAGAATTGGAACTCAAACGCAAAAAATCCCATAGCAGGATTGGTCGTTATAAGGATACCAATCAGCAGTCTGCGGCTAATACGAGCAATCACAAGCCAAAGTCAGCGACGACTAGAGCGAAGCCAATTGCCGACAAGAGTGCGCCATTACCAGTCATTGCCAGTCACAAAAAACGTCCGAGTTATACGCCTATCATGGATCAGCGTAACTAGATTGCCACATGCAAACTTTAAGAAATTAAAAGGATTAAATCATGAACACACATACCTACATGCCTACTGCTATTGACCAGATTCTGGTGCCACATCTGGCATTTCAACGCGCAAAACAACGTATCGAAACACACTTGTTAGCGGCACAACATTATCAAGAGCCTACTTGCATTGCGGTGGTTGGCGAGTCTCGCACTGGAAAATCGCGTCTGCTGGAACACATTGCCAAGCAATATCCAAAAGAGCGTATAGATCATGGATTAGTGATTCCGGTGCTATTTATCAGAATACCCTCTAAACCAACGGTTAAAGGCTTAGTCGAAACTTTATTGCGCGAAATTGGTGACCCGCTTTGGGCTAAACGCGGTTCAGAGAATGAAAAGACGGAGCGTCTTTACACCTTGCTGAAGCAAACCAAGACGCACACTGTAGTGCTGGATGAATTCCAGCATTTCTATGACAGGATGTCACATAAGGTGCAGCACTACCTGTCAGATTGGTTAAAGATCTTTGTTGATCGCTCTGGATTAACATTGATTGTGGCAGGCTTGCCGGATTGTATGGCTGTTATTAACCAAAATGATCAACTGCGTGGCCGTTTTCTGGCACCAATCAAGATGCCACGTTTTGATTGGCAGAAAGTGGAAGATCGTGAGGAATTTGCTGCTTGCTTGGAGTGCTTTCAAATTGCATTGCTGCGTTTCGATTTACCGGAACTAGACTCTGAAAACATGGCATTCAGATTCTATTGCGCTACAGGTGGACTGATCGGCTATGTTGCTAAAATATTGCATCAGGCATGCCTGAATGCGCAGATGGATAACAGTGAGCATGACGGCAAATTAGTCATTACCATGGCTGATTTTGGTCGTGCTTATGCGGAGGCGGTATGGTGTGACTCCATTACACCATTGATGAATCCGTTTGCTAGCGATTTTGATGCAACGCCAGTACCGGCTTTACTTGATATGGCTCAGCATATTGGCACCGCCAGCCCTGAAGTAACAACCGCTCGTACAAGAAGGCTGTATGGTAAATATTCGCTAACCGCCGGTGAGGTGCTTGCCGCATGACATACACCAGTGAGCATCAAGTGCTAATCGTTGACGATACTATCCAGCCATTGGTGATCACACCCTCCCCCGTCAAGGGGGAGAGTTTGCCTGGCTTCATCCTGAGAACGGCTGAATTGAATGGCTATGACAATCCGATGAAGTTGCTGCATTACGTCGGTATGGATGATAACGAAGCCCGATCAGCAAGGCCTTCGCTGGATAAGTTGGCAGGTTTATACGGTAAATCGGTAGCAGAACTGAAGGCTACAGGCTTGGATAGTGCGGATGGTCAGCAAAAAGGTCGTCATTTACAGGTGATGGGGCATTTCATTCCATTCATGTTTACCCGCAGCAAACATGCTGGTGTGTGTTTGGAATGTGTGGAAGCGAATGGATATATTGATGGTTTCCATGAGTTGAAATATGCCGTCGCTTGCCCTAAGCACCAAATTAGAACCATCAACACCTGTCCAAGCTGTCAGCAGTTACTAAGTTGGCATCGTATGGGACTTACAAGGTGCAGTTGTGGCGCAGACCTCTCCCAAATCGCCCCAGAAAAACTTACCGATGCTGCAATGTTAGCTTTACTCGGTATTTTGTATGCCAAGCTGATGCGTCAGCCATTGAATCAGGCACAGATTGAGGAATGTGGTTTTCCATTGACGGCGATTGAACAGATGTCGATTCAGACATTGCTGTCGATGATCTACCGCTTTGGTTTGTTCAATAACAAGCATAACAATAGCGGTACAGGCGATGACACAGACTGGATAGCCGTTAAAACTACTGCAGAGGTATTGTCAGATTGGCCGCATCGTTTTCATGACTACTTGGAACAAGTACATGCACCGAGTGCAAACCTTAAAGTCAGTGGGCTACGCGGTCAGTTCAATTCGTTTTATGAGTCATTTTTTAAGAACATCGCGCAAGATTATGAATTGCAATTCATGCGTGAGGCCTTTATCAGTTTTGGTCAGAACCGCTGGAGGCAAGCCGCTATGCATCCTAAGCTGTCTCAGTTAATCACTGGTCAGGCTATGGGCATGCAGCAATTGGCCAGTCAACTTGGTGTACACCCGAGTACGCTCAGAAAGATGATTGCCGATAAAGTCATTAATGTTGAAGTGAATGAATTCAGTGCAACGCGTAAATTGCTTACCCTGTCAGCACAACAGCCGTTTGAATTTGCATCAGGAAGCCGCTTGAGCCTGAAGCAAGTGGCTCAGCAGTTGGATGTTCCTGTGGATATATTACGTGCTTACCGATCACATGGTTATTATGAGGCTAGGCATTTTGTGGCGCCAATCCATATGTTCCATGAGCTTGATGTAGCGGTGTTGCATAAGCGCTTAATGCAAGACATGCAATTTAAAGTGCCATTTCTAATAGGTAAGCATCACATCACCTTAGCGCAAGTCATGCGACTTAAAATCTCGTCTGAGATGAAAGCCATGTGGCTAAATGCGGTATGCAAGCGTCAGATCCTAGCTGTTGGTACTAAGAGCGCTTTGCCTAGTGGACTGGTATTTGATGCACATAGTGTCAAAAGCTATTTAGATAATATCAAAATAGCACTGAAGAACACTTTATCGTTGAATGAGGTTCAGTCAGAACTGAAAGTTGATTGCTCAACCTTATTCGCATTGGTGAAGCATGGGCTGCTTACGAAAGCTTATTTAAAGCCGTATGGGCTGCGTATCACTGAAAACTCTTTTAATCATTTCAATAACAATATGATTGTGTGCCGTGAAGTTGCTTTGCTCAAAAACGTCACCCAAAAGGCAGTATTGGCATTGTGTAGGCAGATGCGGATTCCTGTTATTCAGATCAGTGGTTTAAGTCATCGAAGCTCAGTAACCAGCTGGATACCTAGTAGCCAACTCTATTTGTTAGGTGTGAGTAATGGTACTCAACACTTGCTTGCTGCATAAAAAGTGGTTTATTTCCTGTAAATTAAGTTCTTAGATTACAGTTAAATAAAAGATGCTCTATAAATTGTTATAAAAGCTAAATGTTACTATTGATTTTACTGAAATATAACTAGTAAATTACACAATTGTGTTGTATATTTTCATTAACATGTATTTTTATAACACAAATAGCTGTGAATCTTAACGAATTTTATCATGCTGCACATCATCTTGTTGAGGCTAAGCAAAAACGCAGAATCAGCCATGATGAAATGGCCGAAAGTCTAGGAGCATCGACACGTGCTTATGCTGAGTGGTTAAAAGGTGGACGCGAACCCTTGGCTGCCTATGGAGCAATTAGGATACTGGCCCAATTAGACGATGCAGATATAGTGAAAATAGTAAGAGAATTTGTAGCCACAAAAGAGAAGATAGGGTAAAGAAAATCTTAGTAAAATAGTAGTACTTAACAGTAGATTTGATATTTAGAGTTAAAGCAACTGATTAAATAAACTACTAATACCATTGATTTGATTATATAAATATATATATAATCAAATAATTCTGAGGTAGGGAGCGGAAATGCAAAGTCGCGATTCTGAACTAAAAAACAAGGCACCACAGATAATTAATACCGATCAAAATGGTGAATTCATCACAATTGATTTATTTTCGGGGTCGGGAGCAGTCACAGCCGCACTTAAAGAAGCGGGATTTAATGTGGTAGTGGCGTTAGACAATGATGCGACAGCTTGCAATACTTATCGATTGAATCATAAGGAAGTAGATCTTAGAGAAACGGATATTTGTAAAGTTTCTATCAGCGAGCTTCCTGCTATCTCAGACGTAAGCCTTTTGGTTGTTTGCGCGCCCTGTCAACCTTTTAGTCTTCAAAACCAAAAGCGTGGCAAAGACCCAAGATCTAAACTAGTTTTGGAAAGCATCAAATTCATAAAAGAGTTTTCTCCAAGCCTTGTATTTTTTGAAAATGTACCTGGTTTGGCTGCAAGTCCTGAATTCAGAAAGTTGAAACGAGTTCTGAGTCCATTGGAATATAAACTCACCAAGGTAAGATTGTTTGACGCGGCAGATTTTGGTGTTCCCCAGCGTAGAAAGCGCTGTGTAGTTATGGCCTCCAAAAGTAAGTCTGCTATCAAGTTATTTAATAAATTTATACCACCAGGAATTAAGACAACTGTCTTCGATGCTATTGGTAATTTACCTGCGCTAAATTCTGGTGAACATGATTCACAGGATGCTCTACACAAAGCAAGACAACACAAGCCAATAGTTCTTGAACGATTACGATATATTCCTAAAAATGGAGGATCTCGTTCATCCTTACCTGAACATCTCCAATTAGATTGCCATAAAAGAATGGGCAAAACACAGACATATTCAGATGTATACGGACGTATGAAGTGGAATGATGTTGCTCCCACCTTAACGACAGGTTGTACTGATGTAACAAAAGGACGATTTGTTCATCCCGAGCAGGATCGTGCAATTACCTTGCGTGAAGCCGCTTTATTGCAAGGTTTTCCAATTCAGTATCAATTTTCAGGCAATTCAAGCAGTATTTCTCGCCAAATTGGTAACGCTGTACCTTTAGGCTTGATTACAAAATTAGCTCCTTTAATGAAAAATATGATAGCTTTTGCTAAAGCTGAAACTTAAACTACCATGCTTGATGTGAAAAATTAATACTTAAAAAAATAAAATAGCCTACAAAACACGAGAATAAAATGGCAAAAATGAAAGTCCGCGCCCGGGCTGTAGACATGCTTGGCCGGCAACAAATTACAGGTATACCAACAGCAATCCATGAGTTATTCAAAAATGCTCATGACGCTTATGCAGATAATGTAGATGTCGATTACTTCCGTAAAGATGAATTGTTCATTTTGCGAGACGATGGCATTGGCATGTCTAGGAATGATTTTGAAACGAAATGGCTTACTCTCGGTACCGAGAGTAAGGTAAATGCCAATAAAGAATCAAGTTTTATCCCTGATGGCAAGCTGCGACGCATTACTATGGGGGAAAAAGGCATAGGGCGATTAGCAATTGCCACTATTGGACGGCAAGTGTTGGTTATGACCAGAGCACTTAGGGAAGATGGACTTTCGGATCTGACTGTTGCACTAATACACTGGAGATTGTTTGAGATACCAGGCGTTGATCTGTCCGACATTGAAATTCCGATTCAAGATATTCCTGGTGGTCAATTACCTGATCTAGAGTTAATTAATAATTTAAAGAAATCGATAATAGATAACGTTGCCGCATTAGGCGAAAAAATTACCGATTTGGATGCGCAAGTTATCCATGATGATTTAAGTAAGCTATCGTTTTCTCCAAACGTAATCGCAAATCATCTTAGTGGACCGTCATTAATAGATGGCCCAGGAACCCATTTCTACATTCTACCAACAGATACCATTCTGCAAAATGACATCGATGCTGAAAGTGAAGAAGAGGCATCTAATATACAGAAAATGCTCTTAGGTTTTTCAAATACAATGTTTGGCGGCTCAGACATCGTGATGAGAACTTCATTTAAGGATCACCTATTAAACGGTTCCATCAATGAGATGATTGGTGGAGAAACCTTCTTCACGCCAGAAGAGTTTGATATGGCTGATCAGCATATAGAGGGTACATTTGATGAGTTTGGTCAATTCGACGGCAAAGTTTCTATATACCATCAACCTGAAAAAAAACATGTAATCCACTGGCCAAACACGAATGGTACTCAAACAGCATGTGGACCGTTTAAAATCAAGTTTGCCTATCTCCAAGGCGAGCCAAAAGAGTCTCTTGTTCCCATAGATAAATATGGTGGTTTATATACTAAAGGAAACAAGTTTGGTGGTTTATATATATACCGTGATGGGGTGCGTGTTTTACCATACGGAAGAGCCGATTCTGACTTCCTGGAAATTGAGCGTCGACGTTCCAAATCAGCGAGTGACGCTTATTTTTCGTATAGGAGAATATTTGGCGCAATTGAGATTAGTCATGATAAAAACCCTTCTCTGATAGAAAAAGCTGGCCGGGAAGGTTTTAGAGAGAATATTGCATTTAGGCAGATGAAGGAAATTTTAATAAATTTTCTCAAACAGCTTGTAGTAGATTTCTTCAGAGACGTTTCACTAGATAGTGAGTTTTTTGACATTAAAAATGAGCTAAGGCGAGAAGCTGAATTACTCAAAAAGAGAGAGAAACTTGTAAGTGAACGCAAGAAAAGCTTCAGTGATTCTCTCAATAAGTTTTTCACAAAGCTGGAAACAGGGGTGTTTGTAAAAGAGGCTGATTCAATTCGCGAGCTGGTTCAAAAAGAGCTAGATACAATTAAACAAATCCCTGATCCAAATGATGCTGCGAATGAGTTACTTAAAACAGAAAGTCTGGCAAAACAAAAAATTTCCACATTAATAGCTGACGTGTCCCTGTCGCGCCCTAGAGGGGTCGGGATGAGTCGTAATGTATTGGCAGATTGGGATGCATATCAGAAAAACAAAATTAAGCTGGATGAAGAATTAATAAGACCTCTTGAAAAGGAGTTAGATGAAGCAATAAGTTCCATCAACGATAGCCACGTAGGTCTGAACAGAAGAATACGGGTTGCTCATCAACTTGATCTTGATAAGCGGCTTGTGCAGAGAAAAGGTGCAGCCTTAAAACGTGAAGTTAATGAACAGCTGGGTTTGTTCCAATCTGAATTACAAGAAGTGCTGACTGGAAAGTTAAAGAATCTAAATTCAAGTGTTGCCAATGTACTTATTGATTTTGAAAAAAGCAGTACAGCGGAACTCTCTGAAAAAGACCTTCATGAAAAACAACAAGGTTGGGAAGGTAGTATCGAGCAAGCTTTAGAAGAGGCTGAAAGTTATTTATCTGGTTTGCGAGATCAGATGAAGGATTTAACTCAATCACTTCAAGAAGGCGATATGTTAGGTGGTGAAACCTTAGCTGCCCTTGAAAATAAAAGTGAATCTTATAAAGAACAAGTGGATAGGTATTTTGAGTTTGCGCAAGTGGGTATGGCTTTAGGCGTTGTACAGCATGAGTTCTCAACCACAGTAAAACGCATCAAATCCTGCATATCAGATTTACGACCTTGGGCAGAGGGAACTGTAGAACTTAATCCACTTTACAGCGATATTCGCCATAATTTTGAACACCTGGAAAGCTATCTCGAATTTTTCACCCCTCTGAATCGTAGGCTTCATCGTAAAGCTAAAGATATCAATGGGCAGGAAATTCTAAGATATCTGACAGATGTTTTTGATGATCGATTAAAACGACATGACATCAAGTTAAGTCACACATTAGATTTTTCCGTCCATACAGTCAATGCATACCCATCGACAATTCTGCCGGTCTTTGTAAATCTGGTAGATAACGCTATTTACTGGCTCAATTATGCAAACAGTAAAGGCAAAGAAATCTATTTAGATGCGACTGATGAAGGTTATATTGTTTCCAATAATGGGCCCGGCATCGCACATCGAGATGTAGATCAAATATTTAATTTCGGAGTTACAAGAAAATCTAATGGTCGTGGAATGGGATTGTATATTTCCAAAGAGGCCTTAAATAGAGATGGTTTCGATCTAAAACTGCTTGCAGCAGGTGAAGGTGAGAATCCCCAGTTTCTGATCACCACAAAAAATAAAAATACAACTGAAGATCTAGATGAAGGGGAAGAGTAATGTCAACTGCATTCGCAGAATACTGTAATAATTCTGCTAAAGAGTTCATTAATAATGTTCTCGTTATTGATGATGGGGCCTCAATAGGATATAAAACAGAAAGCACTACCCCAAAAATTGCTCAACGCCCTTCTGCTAGTGTAATGGCAGAGGTAAAGCCCGTTTCGGATGAAACCAAAACGACTGCCACCCCGCCTACAGACTCTTCACATTCTTTGGATGCCTCCCAACTTACTGATTCCTTTTTTAGTTATGGAATTATCGTAGGTTTGTTTAAACCCACTCCAGCAAATATTGGCGAAATTATTCCAAAAACAGTCTCGATCGCAAAAAAAACCGATGCTGTCATTCTAGATTGGTCTATTGACCCTAAAAACCCAAATTTATGTAAGGAAATAATAAGGGCGATTATTGATGACGATCACATGAATGGCGGGGGAAGACTGAGAACAATAGTTATATATACGGCAGAAAAAGACCTCAACGGTCTACTTAAGGATCTCATTTCATATTTAAGTGAAAATAAAATAGAAGATTTTTTAACGGGGAATGCTATTGTATTCAATGAATTAGATCAGTATACAATTAAGAGCCTAAATCTAAGAATCTCTTTTTATAGTAAGGCTCATGGAGGTTCTCCTGACCCAACTAGGAAAAAAACGGAAGCACAGTTACCAGATGTTGTAGTCAATGAATTTTCTGCCCATACTCAAGGACTTCTGCCGACATTTGCTTTGGTTGCTACAACTGCTATTAGAAAAAATACATATCATTTATTAACTCGTTTCACTTCAGACCTTGATGGTCCATATCTAGCCCATCGGGGTATGCTCCAAGATCAAGAAGATGCCGAACCCTTCATGTTGGAAAATTTTGTCTCTGTAATAAGAAATATCTTAAGTCTTGAAGGGGTAGATAGGCAAAGTTTGGGAAAAAATTCTATTTCTAACTTTCTCGTCGATAGAAATTCGAAAACTTTGAATTACTCAGGTCCCATTAATACAGAGACAATAACATTTACTCCAAATGAAATAAGTGTGGCATTCAATGGCGAGTCTACGCTTTTAAAATTTATGAAGTCTAAAGGTATAACTAACAAACAGATTGAGACTTTTGGAGAAGACAAATTACTTATTGAGTTGGCCAAAATCTTGGCTGATAACGAGTCAAAAAGTCTCTATCAATTTAGCGTATTAACATCATTCAGACGTTCACATGCGGATGTTGGATGGGCTAGTCCTAACCATATTCCCTATTTGACTCAAGGAACCGTTATCGCAGAAATACTACCCAATAATAACTATAACTTTTTCTTTTGTGTAACACCCAAATGCGATAGTGTAAGAATCAAACAAAACATTGCTGGTATTGTGACTGGAGCTATAAGAAGTTTTTCTTTTGCTAAACTCGATATTGCTACCGAGATTAGCGAACACGATTTAATCGCTAATGTTAAGGGTGTCTACTTTCATTTAAAAACCCAACAAAAATTCTACAAATTGTGCCACATTGATTTTAGATCTGACGATCTTACTCATCGTATCGAGGCAGTTTACAATGAACCTAATAAACAATTTTTAATGAAAGATGATTCTGGCAACGAATTTTTGTGGATTGGAGATTTAAAAGATTTACATTCACAAAATAGAGTTAGTGGGCTAGTAGGTGATTTGAATCGAATTGGTTTCGATGAGTTTGAATGGTTAAGACGCAAACAGAAATAAAAATAGTTAAAACATCAATTTAACTATTGTGGACTTTAGATTGAGAATAATAAAACAATTATTAGGAATACGGATTTTCTAACTATTTCAACAGAAGAAGGCTATTAGGGCTAAATTGAGATATTTGAATACTTCGAGTGCTTGTCAGAGCTGATATCTTATCTAATGAGTCTGGTGGCGTTCAAGAGGTCTGGCGAAAGCAAGATTAGGTGTCACTAATAGCGTGGGAAGTCCGTCCAGAGATATTAGGATATGTCTAACATAACGGGTGATTACCACTTCCTCAGTACGGCTAGTGTAGGAAGATAGGAAAAGGGTGAGCGAAGGTTGCTCACCTTTTTTAATTTTCGTTTAAGCCAAGTAGGGTAGGCAACAGGCGTAGGGCGTACTCGCTTGCAGTACGCAGTATGTGATGTTCCTTTCGCCTCTAGGCGAGTTACTTTCTTTTGCTTGCTCAAAAGTAAGTAACCAAAGAAAAGAGCACCCCCTACCGCTTGTTTCCTGCGCTGCTCAGCTTCATGGGCGGCAATCGGAAACTCGCTTCGCTCAAACAGCCGCTTGCCGAAAACTCCCATAAAGCTTGCGCTGCTTGGCGCGGTAGCAGGGGATTAAAGGTCAAAAGCATGATGTTTTGTAATGGCCTGTGACCCGCATGGGTATTGGCTTACAGGGCAACTAAAGTAGGGCGTAGGCGCTTAACTTATTGATTAGATGATACCGTTATTAAGCATTGATGAGGTTCGCAATATTTTGTTGTTTATACACGCAAACGCGATTGCGGCCAGCATGTTTTGCTTCATACATGGCTTTATCTGATTGATTCAGCAATATGTCGATAGAGGTGTTGTCGTTGGTTAATGCCGAGACTCCAATTGATATGGTCACGTGGATGATCTGACCATCCGCTGTTTCTATGACTGCATTTTCAATATTCTCTCGTATCCTCTCCGCAATTTCGATTCCCAGCGTAATTTCAGTATTTGGTAACAGAAATGCAAACTCTTCCCCGCCTATGCGTCCAACAATGTCATATGCACGCAGGGATTCATGGCATAGTTCACCGAATTTTCTGAGAACTGCGTCGCCTGATTTGTGACCATAGGTATCATTAATGGTTTTGAAGTTATCTATGTCCACCATAAGTACCGATAAGCAACCATTATTACGTAATGTACGAGACAGCTCATCTTGCGCCCTCATCATAAAATTCCGGCGATTTGGGAGGTTGGTAAGCTCATCGATTTGAGCGGCTCTATCCAGTTTTTGGATAACACTTCTGCGTAAACTTTCTATACGCCATAGTCGAATTTGTAAAAAAATTAATGCGGCTATAAATATTGATGTCCCGATAATGGATCTAATTGCCATACTTCGCCAATGGGCGAGCGCATTAGTCTCAGCGAAAGCAACATTCACAAAGAATGGGTACTCTGTTAGCGTGCGAAAAGAGCCAATACGAAGAATGTTATCAACTCGTGAAACGTAGCGCTCAACACCAGATTTTTCGCCTTTAAGAATACGCTGAGTTTGTTTTGAAATGAACTCTTTGTTGTAATCAGAGGGGCTGGATGGATGTCTCAGTACCAGCCTTTGGTTGTCGGTACGCATCAAGGCAATTGCACCAATGGAGCCAATTTCTATTGAATTAAACACTTCCTGAAAATGGTCTAGATCAATCGTAGCAGACGCAATTCCAAGGAACTTGCCATGATGGTTGCGTATGCTACGTGCCACCACCATCATTGGGCGCCCGTTGGTTCTTGATGTCAATACATCAGAAAATATGAGTCCTGCATTTGGGGTGTTGCGTAAGGTCTGAAAATGTTTTCTATCGGAAATGTTGATGGGGTGATCCTGAGGTTCTGAGCTGGATACCATTTGACCAACGGCATCAAAAATATAGTAACCATTGACTTCGGGAAAGTTCTTTTTAAAACCAGCAAGATAAGTTGAGCACGTGTGAAAATCATTCTGCTTAGTTTCTTCAGGTAGCGCCTTGATTGCGATTTGAGTAAGATCTGCATCAACTCTACGGAATGTTGTGTCTAGACGCTCTTCGAGTACCCAGGCAAGGTTGCCACCATTTATTTCTGCGGCTTCCAGTGCTTGCGCGTGAGTCAGCCAAAGATGATAGCCAAGCAGCAATAGCGTCGTGATAAAAGCCAGCAGTGTAAGGCCTATATAAGCTGGCTCTTTTATTAGCAGATCAGCTTTGGCTTGGGAGGGCGTGATTTTTATCATGATGTAACTTACTTAGAGAATACTAAATTTAGTGTGAGTAAGTGCTTAACACATGCGGGGATTCTTTCCCTGATATTGAATAGTAAACCTATTGAGCCCAGTTTCCTATCGCGCCGTGCTATATGACATTGATTGCAACTCAAGGCGTAGCACAAATTTTTTGTGCTAAATCTCAATAAGCTGCTTTTTCTTATGCCATCAGTACAAGTATGCTGCCTGCCATCATGACGAAACAAGCGAGTAATTTCCTAGTGATGTGTTTTTCATTAAAGACTTTGTAGCCTGCAAATACCTGAAAAATCATGCCTAGCTGAAACAGTGCGAGTGCGTAAGCGACCATCATTTTGGCGAGTAGTAGCAAGGTCAGGTATTGCATGATGAAGACCATCACGCCAATCATCAAAATGGTATGGATGTGTGTTTTGGATGCTTTTAGGTCAGCGCGCATACCGCCGCTTAAAAATAGTTGGTTGCTCAACAGCACGAGTGGCAAGCCCATGAGTGACCAAAACAGCATGGTTTCTAGTGCGCCGCCAGCAGCTACCGATTTTTTAAGAAAAACAGTGCCGATGGCAAATAAGAAAATAGACAGAAATCTTGCCTGCACGCCTTTGTCTTTTAACAAGTTCAAGATTCTGTTGGTTTTAAAGCCGCCGGTGGATGGTGTGAGAAAGTAACTGCCTGCAATGATGATAAACACGCCGATTAAGCCTTGCAAACTAGGTATCTCGTTTAGAAATACGATGGCTAATAGCATGGAGGCGACGACTTTATAGGCGTTTAGCGGGCCAAAGACGGAAAGCTCGGTTTTGGAGAGTGACATCACCAAGAACATCCAGCCGCCGACATCAAATAGGGATGCCAGAAACGCATTCAGCCAGAATGCATTGCTCAAGGTACCAATATCAATCACGCCTAATAGCGGCGCGGCGATGAGGCTTAATACAAAGTAAGTGGCGGCGACAATGTAAAACGGATGCAGGCCTTGATGCGCTAGCTTTTTTTGATAGATGTTGGAGGCTAATGAAAATATCAGGCGACCGAAAATATAAGCGAATTCCACTGTGATGAGTGCGCCTAGCGCTTTGCCAGAATTGGTAAGGGCGCAATTCTAACCTTTAATCCAGAAATGGTTTATCAAGACTTAGCAATTAAAGTGCGCCTCATATTGACGGCGTGGTTTGTTCTCAGTATAGTGCCGGCCTTCGGCGTGTAGCGTAGCCTGGTAGCGCGCCTGCTTTGGGAGCAGGATGTCGGGAGTTCGAATCTCTCCACGCCGACCAGAATTAAATCAAAATTGAATAATTGGTAGCAGATACCAAGTCACTAAAAAGGAGCCTTGGCTCCTTTTTTTGTTATGGGAGTTATGTGGTCAGACGCTACTGATTTCCTGTATAGCAGCCATCACCTTGCCAAGTGCTAAGGTTCTTAGCAGTGCGCGTCAAATTTTCTAGTCTGTACTTCCGAACGATTTTCTAACACAATCTCATGGTTAATTTCTGATCATTGGAGGCGTCATGGCGGAGTATCGCTTACTGACCATCTGGCGTATTGAAGCGCCATTGGAAGATGTGTATGCCGCTATCTACAACTCTTTGTGTTGGCCTGAGTGGTGGTTAGGTGCGCAGAAAGTTGAACAGACTGCGGCTGGTGATGTGAATGGCATCAATAGTATCCGGCGCTATTTCTGGCAGGGGCAGTTACCTTACTGCGTGGTGTTTGATGTGCGTACTACACGTATCAATAAATTAGTGCTAATTGAAGGCGTGGCTCAAGGCGACCTTGAAGGGATAGGCCGTTGGAATTTCTCACGCGAAGGTGAGGTCAGCATAGTGCGTTATGAGTGGCATGTCCGTAGTACTCGGTGGTGGATGAATTTAGTCGCACCAGTGGCTAAGTCTATCTTTATCCGTAACCATGTGACGATTATGGAACATGGCGGGGAAGGCTTAGCGCGCTTACTCAAGTCGCCCTTGCTGAGTCAGGAGAATATCGATTTGATGGCGGAAGAAACTGCACTCTGACAGATTGATGCTGCACAGCTAGTTGTTGTATCGTTAGTAGCGGTTTAGGGCAGTTTTTTCGTATTTAATAAATCCTCTTTCTTTTGCAGGAACTCATCGCGGGTAATTTCACCGCGTGCATAGGTTTTTTCCAGTAGTTCAATGGCTGTTTCAGGTGGTTTTGATGTCCTGTTCTGGTTGTTTAAATACATGACCAAGGCAGCCAATAAGCCCAGCGGTATCAGCCAAATAAGCAACATTCCCAATCCCATGATAAATCCTCCTCCATAAGCCCAATCCACGCTATTCCAATTGTGCATAGTGACCTCCTGTTAAGTCAGAGATAAACATAAGACCAATCATTGATGAAAACTATCCATCAGGCAGCATGTTGTACCGGACTAACAAAACGCCCAATTCAGTAGATCATTATTGAGTAACTGATAAAACTCTTTTAAATCAATGCTGTCAGATAGTTGCTAGGGCGTTGAACGCACGCTCATTGATGGGAGTGAATCATGAAAAATATGAAACTGCTGTTTAGTATTGTATTGCTTGCTGGTCTTTGTGTAAGCGGGGTTGCGCTTGCTGACCGTGGGCATGGCGGTCATGGCGGGCATCCGCGTATCGGGCTTGGTTTTTACTTCGGCGCACCTTATCCGCACCCATACTATTACCCGTATTCTTACTACTACCCTTATTCCTATTATCCGCCGCTAGTGGTCACCCCGGCGCAGCCGCCTGTTTACATTGAGCAGCAAGATTCACAAAACACCGCGCCTGAAGAGGCCGATGACTATTACTGGTATCACTGCGATAAGCCTGAAGGGTATTACCCCTACATCAAAGAGTGCCCTAACGGCTGGCAGAAGGTTACACCAACACCACCTCAACAGCCTTAAGTCAGGAGTAGAGCCATGAAATCGACAATTAAAGTTTCTTTGGTACTCACCACTCTGCTGCTAGGCGCTTGTGCAAGCATTCCCAATGGCCCGAGCAATATGGCGTTGCCGGGCACAGGCAAAAGCTTCGACCAGTTTCGCTATGATGATGGTTCATGCCGACAGTTTGCCCATGACCAGATAGGTGGCACAACTGCCAATCAGGCTGCGGATAACAGCTTTGTCGGCAGTGCTATTGTGGGTACGGTGCTAGGCGCGGCAATCGGTGCCGCAGCCGGTGGTGATGAGGGTGCCGGGGTTGGTGCTGCCACTGGTTTGTTCGTAGGCAGCTTAATGGGTGTGGATGAAGCGCATGCCTCTGCTTATGGCGCTCAGCATCGCTACGACAATGCTTATGTACAATGCATGTACGCTAAAGGGCATCGTGTGCCGGTATCTGGACACATTGAACAGCAGCCTGCATATCGTCAGCCACCCAGACCTGCGCGTTATCCGCCACCGCCGCCGGGATATGTGCCACCTGATATTCGCAGGTAATATTGCTGCGACGTTTTGCAGAGAATGCGATTAAACCTAGGCCTGATAACAACAACACATACGTGCTTGGTTCGGGTACGGCAGAGACAGTCCACTTGCCAGGGGCATTATCAAGTTGACCGTCATGGATTTCGAAACGAGAGAAGCTGCCTGATGTGCTATCTTGATTTGTGGATGTTCTTATATTATTTACGATAGTATCGTGACCATTATAGTAGTTGTTGTAAATTAAAATATCCCAATCAGTAGGCAAGCCGTTAGGGCTTACCGATAGAATGTTAAACGTACCAAAGTAATTGGGTGGCTCGTAGAAGTCTGGAGGTGGGGAATCAGGAGGATATGGGTAGATATATGGGTATGCTAAATCATAGTAGTTACTGGAGTAATCTCTATCATTAGTGCTCATTGTGTAAGAAAAATTGGTCGGCAGACTAATCCCGCCCGATAAAAGCGTCGGGGAGGTGAATTTTACAGAAACATATTCCTCTCGTATTGTAGTGCAAAGGCCGCCCAGTTCATCTGGATTACAGCTTTCTCCAAAGTCTGGGGTGAAACTTGATGTGTTAAAAGTGTTGCCTGTATAAGTATATTGGTAAGTAGCTTGTGCTGAAGTCGTGGAAATAGTCAGAATAATCGCTGGCAGCCACAAACTGGCGCGACTTAATTTTTGATGGCTAAAAGTATTTTGCGTGAATGCTACCCAAGATCTTTTCATGTCTAATCTCCTGTCTTTCCAGAAAATTAAACAATAAGCCACTGTAAAAATGTACTCTGTTAGCTAGCCAGCATAGCCGTCAAAATAATACTCTTAGCGTTAGCCGCCTTTCTTGTCTATTGAGATTTGTTTAACGAGTGCATAAATCGCAGGAATCACAATCAGCGTCAGCACCGTTGAGGAAACCATCCCGCCCACCATAGGCGCAGCAATGCGCCGCATCACTTCGGAGCCTGTGCCACTGCCCCACATGATGGGGAGTAATCCAGCCATAATGGCGACGACTGTCATCATTTTTGGGCGTACACGCTCCACTGCGCCCTCCATCACCGCTTGGTAGAGATCGGCGACAGTAAATGTTTTGCCTTCACTCTCACGCTGAGCTTTAAGTGCCTGATAAGCATGGTCAAGATAGATCAGCATAATGACGCCTGTCTCAGCCGCTACGCCCGCCAAGGCAATAAATCCGACTGCGACTGCTACACTCATGTTGTAGCCCAGCCAGTACATCAGCCAGATACCGCCGACCAGTGAGAATGGCACGGACAGCATCACGATGAGCGTTTCAGTCAAGCGGCGGAAATTGAGGTAGAGCAGCACAAAAATAATGAGCAATGTTAGCGGAATCACTATTTTCATCTTGGCTTTGGCGCGCTGCATATATTCAAACTGCCCGCTCCAGGTGGCGTAGTAGCCGGGCTGGAATTTAACCTGTTCACGCACGGCTTTTTGCGCATCGGCCACGTAACCACCGATGTCGCGGTCACGCATGTCGACAAAGATATACGCCGAAAGTAACGCGTTCTCGGTACGGATGCTTGGTGGCCCTTTTTCCAGTGACACATGCGCCAACTGCCCCAGTGGAATCAGCGCGCCTGTCACTGTCGGCACTAGCACTTGTCGGGCGATGCTGTCCGGGTCGGAACGCAGCTCGCGCGGATAACGCGTAATCACACCGAAGCGCTCGCGGCCTTCCACCGTGGTGGTAACCACTTCGCCGCCCAGCGCGCTGCCTATTACATCTTGCAGCTCGCCTATGCCCAAGCCATATCTCGCCAATGCGGCACGATCAGGTTCGATATTGAGGTAATAGCCGCCAGTGATACGCTCGGCGTAGGCACTGGTTGTGCCGGGCACAGTCTTGACTACGGCTTCAATGTCTTTTGCGAGCCGTTCCATTTCGGCTAAATCTTTGCCAAATACTTTGATGCCTATCGGCGTACGAATGCCTGTGGACAGCATATCAATACGCGCCTTGATTGGCATCGTCCAAGCATTGCTCACACCGGGCAGTTGTACTGCTTTATCTAGCTCGGCGGTCAGTTTGTCGATAGTCATGCCGGCGCGCCATTCGCTTTCTGGCTTTAAGTTAATCACGGTCTCAAACATTTCCAACGGCGCAGGGTCGGTTGCGGTATTCGCGCGGCCGGCCTTGCCAAATACCGAGGCGACTTCCGGAAAGCTTTTGATGATTTTGTCTTGCGTCTGCATAATCTCAGCTGCTTTGGTCACAGATAGTCCCGGCAAGGTCGCTGGCATGTAAAGTAACGTACCTTCATTCAGTGTTGGCATGAATTCACTGCCGAGCTTGGTCATTGGGTAGATAGATACAGCTAGCACCAGCAGCGCGCTGGCAATGGTGACTTTCTTCCAGCGCATGACGCCGGCGATGACAGGCCGGTAGATCCAGATTAAAAACCGATTCACTGGGTTTTGGCGTTCCGGCATGATTTTGCCGCGAATGAACAACAGCATCAGCACAGGTACCAGCGTCACCGACAGCAAGGCCGCGCCTGCCATGGAAAAGGTCTTGGTATAGGCTAGTGGCTGAAACAATCGGCCTTCCTGTGCTTCCAAAGTAAATACCGGCAAGAAAGACACTGTGATAATCAACAGGCTAAAAAATAGTGCTGGGCCTACTTCTTTACAGGCATCAATAATCAACTGTAATCGAGGTGCATCCGGTGGTGCCCGTTCGATGTGTTTGTGCGCGTTCTCAATCATCACAATCGCCGCGTCTATCATGGCGCCGATGGCAATGGCGATACCGCCCAGACTCATGATGTTGGAATTGAGCCCCAAACCATGCATCAAAATAAAGGCAATCAGCACGCCAACCGGCAGCATCAGTATTGCCACTAGCGCACTGCGCACATGCATCAGGAACAGCATGCACACGAGTGCGACGACGATGCTTTCCTCAAACAAGGTGGATTTTAGATTCTTGATAGCGCGATTAATCAGGTCGGAACGGTCATACACGGTTTCTACGCTAACGCCTTGCGGTAAGCCCGAGGCAATTTCCGTGAGTTTCTGTTTGACGTTCTGAATCACATCCAGCGCATTTTCGCCATAACGTGCGATGGCGATGCCGCCGACCACTTCACCCTCGCCATTCAGTTCGGTGAAACCGCGTCGCTCATCCGGCGTCAGCTCAACTCTAGCCACGTCGCGCAGCAATACCGGCGTTCCCTTGTCGGCTTTCAGCACCAGCATTTCCAAGTCACCGATACCGCGCAGATAGCCTTTGCCACGCACCATGTATTCGGTTTCGCTCATTTCCACCACGCGCCCGCCAACATCGCGATTGCTGTCACGAATCACCTGCGTAATGCGCGCTGGCGAAATGCCGTAAGCCTGCAACTTGCGCGGGTCTAGCACCACTTGATACTGCTTCACAAAACCACCCACGCTGGCCACTTCAGCCACACCATGCGCTTTGGTTAGCTGGTAACGTAAGTACCAATCCTGAATGGCACGCAATTCTTCCAAGGTGCGGCTTTTTGCCAATACCACATACTGATAAACCCAGCCCACACCTGTCGCATCCGGCCCTAGTGTTGGCGTGACACCGCGCGGCAGACGTCCGGTGACACTGTTGAGATATTCCAGCACACGTGAACGCGCCCAGTAAACATCGGTACCATCTTCAAAGATCACATACACAAAACTCACGCCAAAGAATGAAAAGCCGCGTACCACTCTGGATTTTGGCACGGAAAGCATCGCGGTCGTTAACGGATAAGTGACCTGATCTTCAACGACTTGCGGCGCCTGCCCGGCATATTCTGTATAGACGATGACCTGCACGTCAGACAAGTCTGGTATGGCATCCAGCGGCGTTTTAACTACAGAATAGATGCCCGCGCCAACCACGAACAGCGTGGCTAACAGCACTAAAAACACATTGCGTGCCGACCAATTAATAATACGTTCCAGCATGGTTAATGTCCTTCGTGGCTGGTTGCAGGCGCAGTATTTGAGCTTGATGTAGCTGGGCTCTTGGCCTGATGCTCACCGAAGCTGCCGAGCGCTGCTTTCAGGTTACTTTCTGCATCAATCAAGAAGTTAGCGCGCACGACGACGTTTTCGCCTTCGCCTAAACTTTCGAGCACTTCAGTGTAGCCATCACTACGCATGCCAATTTTAATCTCGCGCGGCTCGAACAGGCCTTCGGCAAGCTGCACCAGCACAATCTGGCGCGTGCCGCTATCAATCACTGCTGAGTCTGGCACGGCCAGCACCTTGCTGTTGTGGCCTGACATGAGCTGCATACTGGCGTACATATCTGGCCTTAATATTCCGCCCGGATTGGCGAGTTCGACGCGTACCTTGGCGGTGCGGGTTTCTGGCGTGACGGTTGGGTAGATGTAAGCCACTTTGCCAGTGAGCGCTTTGCCGGGATAGGCATCGACACTAATGTTCACGGTCTGCCCAACATGCACCAGTGCGAGGTCTTGCTCAAACACGTCAGCCAGTAGCCAGATGGTGGATAAGTCTGCAATCTTGAATAGCGGTTCACCGGGCATGAAGCGCATGCCTTGTACGGCGGTTTTTTCCAATACAAAACCGTTTGCCGGCGCATATAACGTCAGCGTACGCGTGGCTTTACCGTCTTTTTGCAGACGATGGAGCTGTGCGTCTGAAATATCCCAGTTGCGCAGGCGTTTCAGCGCACTTTCGGCCAACATATCTACGCCAGACAGGGATTCTTCAGTACCGCTCTTGAGCGACTTACGACCGTTCAAGGCAATGAGGTATTCTTCCTGTGCCGAAACCAGTTCTGGGCTATAAACCTGCATCAGTGGCTGGCCTCGTTTTACTGGCTGGCCCGTGGCATTGACGTACAGCTTTTCAATATAGCCTTCAAATTTGGCGGTCACGGTGGCAAGGCGCCGCTCGTCTATTTGAAACTGGCCGACGGCACGCACCGTATTCACCAGCTGACGTGATTGTGCTGGCTCGGTTCTTACGCCTAGCTTCTGTACTTTGTCAGCGTTGATTTTCACTTGCCCAGTTGCGGTCTGTTCATCTGCATACACTGGCGTGTAATCCATACCCATTTCATCCAGCTTAGGTACGGGTGACGTGTCCGGCAAGCCCATCGGGTTGCGGTAGTACAAAATCTTACGCTCGGTTTTCGCAGTACTCGCAACATTAGAATCAGCCGTAGCTTCATCCGCATACACTGGAATATAGTCCATGCCCATACTGTCCTTTTTTGGCTCAGTTGAGGTGTCGGCTAAACCCATAGGATTTCGGTAATAAAGAATCTTGTGCTGAGGCGCTGCTGGCGCGGCATCGGCTATTGGTGATTTTTTCATCTGCACCGTCGCCAACCAGTAACCTGCACCACTCGCCCCCGCCAAGGCCATCACTACCAACAACACCCATAACGCAGAACGCTTCATAGCTCTTCTCCAACCATTTTTTCAATATCGGCAATACGTAATTCCTGCTCGGTTTGTGCTTTAAGCTTATCCGCTTTGGCGCGCTTGATTGCACGTTGCGCATCCAGCAGCGTAGCAAAGTCCACCTTGCCAGTTTCATAACCAGTCAGCGCAGACTGAAAGGTTAATTCAGCCTGTGGCAGTAAGGTATTGTCGATTAACTGTACTTGTTTTTCTGCGGATTCGTATGCAGCTAAATATTCCTGCAACTCGCCATCGGCCTGATTTGATGCGGCCTGTTGCCGCTCTTTGGCCGCATCCAGCATCGCGCCTGCTTCACTTTCTTGCGCGCGACGCGTATCCATACGAATCGGAATATTGAACTCGACCATCGCTTCCCAGCTATCTATGCTGCCACCGCGCTGAATCGGCGCAATACCCAAGGTGACATCAGGATAGCGATTTTTTTCTATCAGGCGTTTATTGGCCTCGGCAACGGAGATTTGCGCAGATTGCGTGGCGAGTATGGGGTTATTGCGTAGCAGTTTATCGTGCAGTATTGCGCCGTCCAGTTTTTCTGGGGCTACACGGCGCAACTTTTCAGGCGCGGCAAGCATGGTGTGTTGCTGTCTGGCTAGCGCAGTATTCAAGCGCGTCATGGCATGGTGCTGCTCGGTATCCAGCGTGATATTTTCAGAACGTAATGTGGTTTTCTCAATCTGCGCCCGAATCACGTCTTGCTGCGGTGCCAAGCCACTTGAGTAGCGCACTTGCGTGACAGCATCTAAATCACTCAATAGATTCAGGATATCATCGTTAAGTTTTTTAAGGCCAAAGGTCAGATAATATTGCGCGTATGCGCTTTTTATCAGAGCATGCACCTCTGCCACAGCAGCCTGCCGACGACCTTGCACTTGTGCCAGTTCAGCGCTTGCCACTTCTTTACGCAAATCGCGTTTTCCCCATAGTGGAAAGCTTTGCATCAAGGTGTACTTTGTGCCACTGCCTTTTCCAGGGAGTGGATTGAAGCCATTCGGTGCACCCGGGCCGGCGAAATCACGCAACTCGGTACGCAGAATTGGGTCAGGTAAAGCGCCAGCTGGCAGAATGCGCGCGTTGGCAGCATCTACCTCGTAGCGCATCGCGGAAAGCGCTGGGTTGTGAGTGTCCGCCCATTGCAGCAACTCTTGCACATTGGCGCCAATCAAGGCGGCATCAGAGGCATTGTCAGCTGCCGTTACCAAGGTGGGCAGCAATAATGCTGTTATAAGAAGAAGCAGTTTTCGATATTGTTTATGCATATCAGCACTTTCATTGGTATTCGTTAACGCGATTTGTTTCAAGGTAACAAGCTAAACAAGAAGCTTGGTTTGTCATGCACCTGACCGGATAACCAAATCACGTTGGGCAGAATAGGCTGAGGTATTGATAAGCGCTTATGTATTAACGGTGCTTAGCAAAAAAGCATACGTCAATCACATAAAAGCTGAACAACATTTCAGCGCTAGGTTTTCAAGCACGGCTTTTTAGGCCGTGCCTTTTAAAGCTAGGCTAAAGTTGTCCTGGGAGGATGAAAGTGTGAAGAGGGGATTGCATTTAGCGTGACTAAAGTCAGCGTATCAACCATAGGGTTTGCCGTACTCAGATCAAAAGCCATATGGAATGGAATGATGGCTTGTGCAACACTCAGATAGCAAGACAGGCATTTATCGCACGGAGATTTTTTGGTGGCATGATCCGCCGCATGGTGTTCGCAGTGCTCCATACTTTCAGCATGCCCTGCAGCAACATGCATTTCCATCTTGGTGTTATGCGTCTGGCATGAAGACATGGTCACCGCTGCCAAACCCTGTAAAGGGAGGCAGACCATCAAGGCCAGTAAGACAATAAATTTGGTCAATTGGGAACGCATAGTTTGACTTTACTCTTAAACATTTTGTGAAGCAATCATTCGGCGACTTGTAGAGGCAGCGAGTTGCAGTTTGAGTCGCGGTTAAGCGTCGATATGTTTAACTGCACAAATGCGTTGCATGACCGCTGGTCTAGGTTCACTTTCATCACCTTGCGCAAAGGCAATGATTTTCAATAGTGGAGAATAGACTTCCAGCAACTCGTCAGGACGCAACAAGAAATCAGGATTGCTAGGCTTGCCGTAGCGCTCGTTGCCGGTCATAAACGTTTCATAAATCAGCACGCCGCCGGGTTTGAGTGCATCGGCTAAGGTCTTGAGTAGTGGGCGATATAGATAGCGGCTGACTATAATGCCGTCATATTGCGCCTTTAACAGCGGCGCATCGCTTGCTTCAATGTCAGTGACCCGGATGTTGATGTTCTCTATGCCTATCATTCCAGACATCACCGCAGCATCACGGTCTATGGCATCAACCTGATAGCCTAAACCTGCCAACCAAATGGCATG
>JAZJYS010000013.1:0-17633 GCA_040390265.1 Pseudomonadota bacterium
GCAGATTGGTCGCGCAAACCTTATTTTTACCGAGCCATTTTTCAGCCTGAAGAATTGCAGATTAGTCGGCCTTACTTGTCGGTTAGCAGCTCACGTTTATGCATCACATTATCCTCAACATTCCAAGTAGGTGGCCAGCAACGTGTGCTGTGCTGTGACTTGGAATGGTGTGGTGCAATGTGAAAATAGCCTGGTTCAATACATCATTTTTTTGCACGAGGTCAGATCAACTTTAAGGAAAATCATTACAGTATCTATCCGTAAGTAGCCTAAAATATCAAGTCTATAGTTATTATAAAAATAACGGAGATTTAGGATGAGTCGTACCTTTTGGCTACAAAATATCTGGGCCCAGTTCTGGGCTCGCGTCCTAATGGATATGACTCACCACGAGCTGAGTTGGCTTGTCTTGCCAACCGAGCATATCTCACTCTTAACCACTCGCCGTACCGGATTACTTGCTACACGTGTGCAAGTGGTTGCAGGTCTGTTTGCAGTGCTGACGCCACTATGGATCGTCGTTGATATTTCTATCTTTCCAAGTGATATATGGCCTAGTCTGGTGGTGGCAAGAGTATTAACTACCTTAGTCTTTGTAGCTATCGTTCTGATGGCGAGGCGTGTTGATACCATGCCTAAGGCTTATTTACTGCTGACCATGATGTTTGCAGTGCCTACTTTATTCTTTCTATTCTCATGTCAGCATCTAAACCACGTTCCGCTGCAAGGCTTGCAAGCAGGGGTTTCCAGCGGATATAGCTTTCTGCCATTCGTAATGCTGGCTGGTCTTTCAATTTTTCCATTAACGGTGTTGGAGAGTCTAATATTCGCAGCGCCAATATTATTGGCTCAGTTGGGTGCCTATTTGATGCGTTGGCCAGTACTAGACTGGCCGACTGCCGCAGCATCGTTCTGGTTAATGTTATTGATTACTTCGGTTTCAACGCTGGCAGGTGTGTCGCAACTTGCTTTTATTATTGTGTTGGTGCGGGAGTCAATGAATGACAGTCTCACGAGCTGTTTTTCGCGGCATAGTGGGGAAAAGTTGCTTGAGATGCAATATGTTCAGGCCTACCGCAGCGGCGCACCGTTAGCTATAGCATTCATTGATCTTGATTTTTTCAAGCAGATTAATGATAAATACGGTCATGAAACGGGCGATAGCGCACTTAAAGCAGCAAGTCAGTCGTTGCGTTTACATCAGCGCAACAGCGATATACTGGTGCGCTGGGGTGGCGAGGAATTTCTGCTAATAATGCCAAGAACGGACGGCGAACAGGCAAAAATCGCGTTGGAGCGTATCTGTACGTCTGGTATTGGTCAGCGACCAGACGGCACGCCATTAACGGCTAGTGTCGGAATCGCTGAACGGATGCAGGATAACGCTATTGATCAGCATGCATTAGTGGCCATGGCAGATGCACGCATGTATATGGCTAAGCAGGCTGGGAGGAATCGTATCGTCGGCTGCCAGTCGGATATTGCATCAGAGATTGTTTAACGGTGATGCTGAATCAGCAACGCATCAGTATGAATAGGCTGATGGATGGTGAGCTGAGCTTGAATGGGCATGATTAAAATTAAAAAAACAAACACATGGTTAAACTTCAAATTTGAAAGCATACGCTAATAAAAAAGCCCTCACTATGAGGGCTTTTTATCTGGAACCACTTAACGTAAAGACATACGCTTTAAAGTCTCATCTTTATCAATGATTTTATGTTTCAGCGCACCGGCAATATGTACTGCAATCACTACCAGTAAAATAATACCAATCACTTCATGCACCTCTTCAAATACTTCGCGCATAGGGGTGTTGTCTAAGCCTTGAATTAAGCTGATTCCAAAAAATTTAAGACCAAATTTGCTGTAGGCAGACATAATAATGCCGCTAACAGGCAAAGCAACCATGAGCAAATAAAGTAGATGGTGCATGCCAGTGGCTAGTTTCTTTTCCCAAGCTTTGTATGAGGTCAATGGTGCCGGCGGCTGATGCATGACACGCCAAATTACACGAAGCGCAATCAATGTCATGATGATCACACCTAAAGATTTGTGAAGGTTGAAGTAGAAGGTTCTTGGCGATACTTCAGTCGCAAGATTCCAAGTGTAAATACCTAAATCGAATAAATCGTAAGCCATTTGTTTAGGGGCTTCTTTAGGCAAATCTGCCATATACCAACCTAGGCCAAACATTAAGAAGATGAAAATCGCGATAAGCCAATGCAGAATGACTGCGGTTTTGGTGTAGCGAGAAGACGTTTGAGTCATAGGGATATTCCTGTATATTAATTTTGTGCTCATGTGACACTGGTCACAGCTAATAATTGCACAATACCGCATCATTTTAACCAATAACTTTAACGGCAGGAACAAATCATGCGAATTTTAATACTGATGCTTAGCATGCTGGTGCTGACGGGCTGCGGACATGCCCAAGCGAAGTCTAATGATTTTGCCATTGAGAAGGTAGGTGAGGGTATCTACGTACATCATGGTGCGCATTTAGATATAGATACCGGTTATCAAGGTGATATTTGTAATATCAGCTTTGTGGTGGGCAGCAAGGGCGTGGCCGTGATTGATACAGGCGGTAGTTTGAAGATTGGTAATCAGTTGCGTGCAGCTATACGCAAAGTCACGTCATTGCCGGTGCTGTACGTGATTAATACACATGTGCATCCAGACCATATTTACGGTAACGCCGCATTTTTAACCAGCAATTCTCATGAAGCTGAGCCGGTTTTTGTGGGGCATGACAAGCTGGCAAACGCCATGGAGTTGCGTAAAGAACAGTACGCCAGACTTAATGTACGATTATTGGGTGAGGATGCGAAAGGCAGTGACTTGGTCAAGCCTAGCCTGAGCGTTAAAACGGATCTGGTGCTTGATTTGGGTGATAGAACTTTGACGCTGACAGCGCATCCCAACGCGCATACCAATACAGATGTTTCGTTGCTGGATAGCAAAACCAGCACGCTATTTACTGGGGATTTGTTGTTTATTGAGCGTACACCTGTGGTTGAAGGCGATATTAAAGGCTTGATTGCCGAGGTGGAAAGACTTAAGTCTACACCCGCTAAGCTAGTCGTGCCTGGGCATGGGCCTGTGGCCATAGATTGGTTAACCGCGTTGTCTAATGAACAACGTTACTTGAATGTGCTATTAGCGGATATTCGGGCGAGTATTAAGAATAACGATGGCATGGAAAAAGCCATGGATACTGCCGCTGCAAGTGAAAAAAGCAACTGGAAGCTATTTGATATCGCCAATCGGCGCAATGTGAATACGCTTTATCCAGCGCTGGAGTGGGAGTAATAAAAAAAGCGGCACAGAGCTAATCTCTATACCGCTTTATGCATGACACTTACTGCTAATTATTTCTTCAAATTATCTAAGCTGCAAGCCATTTTGTCGTGCAGGGCAACCATAATCAAGCCGCCAGAAATCGCTAGATATTGCATGGTTAGAATTAAACCATTCACTTCTTGCAGCTTCATAAACAGCGCAATGAACATGGCATACACAGCTAAGGTGTAGGCGCAGACTTTGGTTTTGTAACCAAGTAACAAGCCTAGGCCAAAAACCAGCTGAACGAAAATAGTTAATGGTGCAAAAATGCCAGGCAAACCATGCGCTGCCAGATAGCCTGTATAAGCGGCATAACCTTCTGGATTGCTAGTGATTTGTGAAAGTGTGATTAATACTGCAACTAAAAAGATTTGTGCGAGTAAAACTCTGGCGAATACTTCAATATAATTTTTCATCAATTTACTTTCTTAACGATTAGAGCGATTGGTTATTATAAAACGATTATTTTATGGCTAGTAACTTCAACATCATAGAAGCCAATTGGGCTGAACACAAGCTGCAATTAATGCATATACGTACGCAGGTATTCATGCTCGAGCAACACGTGTCCGCCGATTTAGAGTGGGATGGCTTGGATGAGTCGGCAAAGCACTTATTAGCGCTAAATGAAGCTGGCCTAGCCATAGGCTGCGCTAGATTGCTACGCGATGGCAGCATAGGCCGCATGGCGGTGCTTAAAGAGTGGCGCGGCTGCGGAGTAGGGTCTAGGTTGCTGAGTGTCGCGATTAAGCTGCATCAGCAACAAGGTGTGAATACCATCATGCTCTCAGCGCAAATACATGCCATTCCTTTTTATGAAAAAGCTGGGTTTGTTATTTGTAGTGAACCCTATTTAGATGCCAATATCCTGCATGTGGATATGCGTTTGATTTTAGGCGATTAATTTCATGATTTAAAGCATGCGAATACCTATGTAAATTGCTTAAAGCTAGGCGATTCTATAAAATCCCGTTATTCGGATTTTAAGCCTTTCGTGTTCAGTAGTTTTTATCCATCATTATTCAAGGATTATTCATGTCAAAAATCATTTTCAAAGCAGGCGAAGCGACTGTATATACAGAAGGTAAAGACGTTACAGCCGCCATGCCAGAAATCTTAATCGGTAGCGTAGATGGCCCAGTAGGCCAATCATTTGCTAACTTGATGGCACAAAGCAAAGGCCATACTGCGATGTTTGCGGTACGTGATATCAACCAATTGGTGCGCCCAGTATGTATGACTGTACCAAAAGTGACATTAAAAGGCAGTACAGATGTTGCGTTGTTCGGTGGTGTGGTACAAGCGGCAACAGCTGATGCGATCCTTGACTGTGTGATTGAAGGCATCATTCCAAAAGAGCAGGCTAATGATCTGTGCATCATCAGCTTGGTGTGGATTGACCCAGGATGTATCGCGCTAGAAAAAGAAGGCAAGCTAGACAAAGCCGATATGTACAAAAATAACTACGAAGCGACTAAATTGGCGATTAAACGTGCATTGAATGACGAGCCAAGCATTGATGAGCTGATTGCAAACCGTCATAAAATCAAACACTGCATGTGGGAAGATTCATGGGATCAAAAGTAATTCCAGTTGTTAAGGAATAACTAATAAAAAAGCGGCCTAGGCCGCTTTTTTATTTTGTAGCTTCAAACTTGTGGACTCAAGGTCGCAATCAGTTTTTTAGTAACAAGTCACGCAGGCTGCGTGTGGATTTAAACAGCGTCCAGCCACTGCGTAGCCATCTGGCAGCACGCGTATGGCGCAAGATGCCAAAGAGCGCGCTAGCCCCTAATGCGATAATCGGGTAGCGCTTCACATAGCGCACTACCGTGATGCCACGATCTACCATTGCCAAAGGCGTGCGTAAGGGTTCGATGTTTCGCGATAAGGCAATGCGCTGTATAGCTGCTTGCTCTACCAGCAATTGGCGACGTTTGGCTAACTGCGCAAGTTTCTCGTTCATGGGCTTAATCTTTGTTGTGGATATGCTGCTGGTCTTTAATCAGCTCGGCCATGCTGGCCTCAAACATTCTTGGCATATTCTTGAGTGCGCGTATGGCTTTTATACACAGGATAGTTCCGGTGAGCAGAAAAATTGCAGTCAGCGTACTGAGCGCAAATAAGCGGTAGGTATCCCAAAAGGCTACGACAACCAGAATCGCCAGCAATACCACGCCAAAACAAAGGCAGAAAAGCGATAAGAACACTGAAACTAGCAGTGAAATCAGTCGCTCACGGCCTTCTTCCAAGTCAGTTGAAATCAAGTCTAGCCGTGTGTACACCAAGGCGACTAAGGTGGAGGTTAGATTTTTCAGTGACGAGAGTAATCCCTCGCCAGCCATGTTGGTATCTTCAGCCAATTTATTCTAGCGCCGACCAATAAGTAAGCCAATCACAAGGCCAACGCCAGCGGCAACGCCAACGGCTTTCCAAGGATTGTCATGTACATATTCATCTGTCGCTCTGGCCGCGGCCTTGCTTCTGGCAATGAGTTCATCTTGCGCATCAGCCATCTTCACTTTAGCGATAGCCAGTGAGTCTTCCGCTCTGGTGCGTAGCGCTGCAATAGCTTCTCCACCTTGATTGGCGGTGGCTTTGATTAGGGCTTCAGCATCAGCTATGACAACTTTAAAGTCAGCGATTAACTGCTCTTTGGTAACGTCAGTCATTTCTGTTCCAGCGGGTAAGTTTTTTGTGCTCATGGTGAAGATCCTCCTCAAATTAGTAAATCGATACTACGTATAACGATGGGTTAATGCTACCCCTTGAATAGGGTTTCATCAAGTGATATGGGGCAATCTACTTGTTTTGCAAGGTCTGCAGGATTTTGCGCACCGGCGTTGGAATCGCAGCGCCTATTGCATCGTCAACGCTCAGCCATATTTGCATGGTTTCACCTACGATAGAAATCGGTCTGAGCACGCTTAACGGTTGCGGCTGGATATGCAGTTTAAAGTGGGTAAAAGCATGACTCAGTTTGGATAAAGGCTTGTCAGTTTGGGCTGTGATGCCAAATCGGGTTTTAACGATATGCTCAATGGATGCTTCAGTTTGAGTATCAGTATCGGCATCAATTTCAGGAAAGCTCCACAAACCGCCCCAAATACCAGTTGGCGGACGTTTTTCCAGCATAATTTCGTCACCGCAGCGCAATATCAGCATGGTAGTGCTTTTTTCAGGAATCGTTTTACGTGGCTTGGGGGTTGGTAGTGTATGTACACGTTGCTGCGCATAGGCTGCACAGCTATTCACTAACGGGCAGGCATCGCACTTTGGTTTGCTTCTGGTACAAAGCGTTGCGCCTAAGTCCATCAGGCCTTGTGTGTAAGCCACCATGCCAGCTTTTGGCAGCAAGCTTTCCGCGAGCAGCCATAATTGCTTTTCAATTTGCGGGGCGCTTGGCCAGCCTTCAACCAAGAAATGTCTGGCAAGTATGCGCTTGACGTTGCCATCCAGAATGGTTTGCACTTGATTGAATGCGAAGGAGGCGATTGCGGCGGCAGTGGAACGACCAATGCCGGACAGGGTTTGTATGACCTCGAAATCTTGCGGAAATTGCCCGTGATGCTCATCCATAATCGTGACTGCGGCATTGTGCAAGTTTCTGGCACGCGAGTAATAGCCCAAGCCGCTCCAATGTTGCAGTACTTCATCTTGCGTGGCATTAGCCAGTGTGGCAATGTCAGGAAAGCGCCGCATAAACTTGCTGTAGTAGCCAATCACAGCCGTGACTTGGGTTTGTTGCAGCATGATTTCAGAAACCCATATCGCGTATGGGTCTGTGGTGTTTTGCCAAGGCAAATCATGTCGCCCATGCACTTTTTGCCAAGTGATCAGGCGATCTGCAAAGTCAGACATGGGTTGCGTTGTTAAGCCTTGGTATCAGTTTATTTATTGAAGTCATTGTTGGGCATGACTTAAAAGTTGAGTAGTTTTTTAAGTTTCTGAGCCGCTTGTTCTTTGGCTTGATCTTCCGTAGATTTGGGTGCTTCGGCTGGCGCGCTTGGCTGGCTAGGCGTTGTACCTGTTGTTGAGCCTGATTTCTTGCCCAATAAGCCTTTCAGCGCATCTACTTTGTTGCCGTCGCCAAGCAGTTCTTGTACTGCTGCGCCTTTATCACCGCCTACTTTATCCAATAACTTGGCTTTAGCCACGGCTGTGCCAATCGCGGCAAAGTCCATTCCATATTTAGGGTTGGAGAATGTCCCGGTAATTTTTACCGGGATAGATAAGCCCGCCAATGAATCTAAATCTGCGCCGCCCTGACCTTTGAGAGATTTGACTACGGTAGGTTTAGCCAGGTAATTGATGGTTTCGTTGCCAATATCAATATCACCGCGGCTATCACCTTTGCCTAAACGCAGAATCGGCGCTTTCATGGCGAGGTCTTCGTTGTGAGCAACACCGTTCTTGATATCGAATGAGGCGGTTAATTCACTGAAGTCGGTCTTTTTGGATTGATCCGCACCCAGGCTGCTTTTATCTTTAAACACATTGAGCTTGGATTTCACGTCACGAATCGTACCTGCAATATCTACGCCCTTAACAGCGCCATCGGCTAGATTGATAGCGCTCTTGCCGGTAAGCGACTTTTTTAGTGCATTCACGCTGTCGCCAGTGGCGTTCACGTCAACACTCAATGTGCCTTTGCCATCCAACATATTGTTGTTGATGGTATCTACCAGTAAAGGACCTATGGCGATGCCTTTCATTTCCTGCTTGAAGCTGATACTAGGTGTGCTACGCGCATCCACCTTAAGTGCGCCGTTCATACTGCCTTGGTACAAATTTGCAGAAAATGGTGCAAGGGACGCAACGCCGTCAGCCGCTTTCAAATCAATACGCACGTTACTGGCTTTGGTTTTGCCGTATTTGAAATTGCCAATACGTAGGCTGCCATCGGCATTCAAGGCTTTCAGTGCGCTTAGGTCGATTTTCTCGTTACCGGTTTTGGCCTCTTTTGGCGCTGGGCTAGCGGTGACATATTTATCCACTTCTAGTTGGTCAATATCCAAGTCAAACGTATAGAGCGGTTTGGCAAAATGGCTGATGCCCAAGTTGCCTTTGATTTGGCTATCGTCAAATTTTACATTCAGGCCAGTCAGCGCCAGTTTTTCACCATCCGCTTTAATATTGACGTTTAGGCCGGATATGCGATATTTCTCATAAGCAATGCTGCCAATATTCAGCTGGCCTTCTAACAACAGGGCGCTAAGCGCACTCAAGTCGGCTGGTTTGTCGTTGTTTTTTGCCGGCTTATCAGATTTAACGATGAGCTTGTTGAGGTCAAGTTTGTCTGCGTTCAGATTGAATTTAATGCTTGGTTTTTTGAAGCTTGCCACCGCGACATCGCCATTAAGCTTAGTGTCATCAATATTTAAAGCAAACTTGCTGCTAGCGAGCTCACTTTTAATATCCGTGTGCGCGCTTAAATCAAAGCGGCCTTGCATACCGCCATTTGGCAGGCTAGGGTCTTTAATATCCAAATTGCCAGCTAGTTTTGGCAAATCAAAAATCATATTTTCCAGATTGCCATTGAATGGCGATGAGAATTTACCATTGATGGTGCGTTTACCTTGCGTGCCAGAAATATCACCGGAAATACCGCTGCTTTGTAAGGCTTTAGGTGAGCCTTTAATATCAGCCAATACCAGATTGGCTTTCATCGTATCGCCCGCTTTTTCTTGCACTAAGCTGATGGTGATTTTTTTGCTGGTGACTTCATCTTTTTGCGCGATTAACGCTGGCGCATTCAAGTCGATAGTGAGCTTAGCGCCGCTAAATTGTCCAGAGGCAGCTAGTTTCAAGCTATCAATCAAGAACTCTTTGGTTTCAGGTTTTGCATCAATGTCACCACTTGCGGTGATGCTAACGTCTTTACCACCTAGCAAATCGCCCTTAATCGCCGCATCCAAGCCTTTAGCGGAGAAGTGCTTGACTTCTGGGTCTGCCAGAAATTGGCCTTTGATCTTTGCTGTGGCAGAAACGGCGGGCTGATTGGCGCTAATCGCAAAATCCGTGGCTAAGTCGATAGGTTCAGCCAAGGCCACATGGCCTGATTTGAGGTTGAATTTAGAGATGCTGTATTTCGCGCCAGTGCTTTCGTCGCTATAGCTGGCGGCTGAATTAGTCACGTTAATGCCATCAATATCAAATTTGATGTCTTGTGATTCTTCTTCATCTTTGCTGAGCAGGTCGTCAAAGTTGGTGGTGCCATCTTTGTATTTAATGACGTTGGCACGCGCGCCATCCACGTACACCGTATCTACAATCAACTGTTTTTTGAGTAGCGGTAATAATGCCAGCGACACTTTAACGTTATCCACTGCAGCGAATTCAGCGCTGTTTTTATGTTCAGAGAGTGAAACTTTACCTAGGTTGGCACCAATCTTTGGCCAGAATGCTAATTTGATGTCGCCATCCAGCTTTAATGTACGATTTTTCTTGGCCTGCACCAAGTCGATGATTTGTTGCTTGTAATCGTTGGGGTTAAAGGTTGCCGCCACGATAGCAACCACAATCAATACCAAGCTGATTAAGCCAGCTAGGCCATATACAGCATATTTAAGAGGTTTTTTCATGATGTATTTTAATAACTCCAGACGCAATAAATCTTAATATGGGTAGTTTAATGCAATTTTAACGTCGTGTAAGTCCATAAGGGCTTGCACGCATAAGCATTACTTAAAATACCAGATGACAACTAAACCCAGCGCGATGCGATACCACGCAAAGACTTTAAAGTTATGGCTGGCTACAAAGCGTAGTAAAAACTTAATTGCAATCAGCGCTGATACAAAGGCGGTGATAAAGCCAACCGCAAACATGCCAAGATCATCCGTAGACAATAAGCGCCAGTTTTTTAGCAGATCATAGCCGGTTGCGGCAAACATGATAGGGATGGCTAAAAAGAAGGAAAACTCGGTAGCCGTTTGACGATTTAAGCCAAATATCATGCCGCCTAGAATGGTGGCACCTGCCCGTGATACGCCTGGAATCAGTGCCGCAGCCTGTGCAAAGCCTATCTGTAACGCCTGTTTGCGACTCATATTATCAATAGAGTCTGTTTTAGTTTTGAGTGGTAATTGCTCAATCGCCAAAATGGCAACACCACCGACAATCAGCGCCACGGCTACGGTAAGCGGTGAAAATAGGTAAGCTTTGATTTGCGAGTGAAAAGCCAAGCCTAACAAGGCCGCTGGTAAGAATGCAATAAACAGATTAAGTACAAATTGCTGTGCATTATTTTGAGAGGTAATGTGTAAAGCCGTGTCAGTAAGCTTGCGGCGATACTCCCAGCACACAGCCAAAATAGCGGCGAGCTGAATCACAATATCAAACACTTTGGCTTTGTCATCGTTAAAGCCGAGTAAGTCGCCAGAGATGATTAAATGCCCAGTGCTGCTAATGGGCAAAAACTCGGTTGCACCTTCAACCAAGCCTTGAATAAAGGCGTGGAATAGTAAAATTAAATCCATAGGGGTACTCTAAAATAAAGCTGGGGATGGGTACTGACTTGCTGCAATGCTGGCTAAAGCCAGCCGTAGTCACTACTTCATCATGTCCATAAGCGTGGCAAGCACATTGCCGGGGTTGGTTGGTACTTCACCATCGGGTGTCATTTTATCTACCATCTTTGGTAAATATTCTGCGATGTTGTTGGCGAGGAGCTCAGGACTGATGCCAAATTTCTCTGCGATTTCTGCAACCTTACCGTTACCCAGTACACTTAAGATCTGGTCGGCAGAAATAGGTAAATTCGCATCCGTACTTACCCATGAGGCCGCTTGTGCAGCCAAATCATTTTGATTGAATTTTTCTAAAATGCCTGGCAAGCCGCCATTTTGGTTGAATAAGTCCATGGCGATTTGCGCCATTTTTCCTTGTTCGCCGCCTACTTTACTTAAAACCGCACCAGCTAGACTGTCAAATAATCCCATGATAAATCCTTAGTATTGAATAGTATGTGTGTTTTAGAAGCGCTCTTCTGGACGTAAATAACGCCATTGACCAACAGGTAATTTACCTAAATTCACGCTGCCGATTCGGACACGTTTTAAGCCAACGACATGCAGGCCGACCATTTCACACATGCGGCGGATTTGGCGTTTTTTGCCTTCTCGCAGCACAAAGCGCAATTGGTCTTCATTTTGCCAGCTTACTTTGGCTGGCTTGAGTTTTTCGCCATCTAAACTGAGGCCGAAATTAAGCAACTTCATATTGGCATCGGTTAACGTACCTTCGACGCGCACTAAGTATTCTTTCTCAACGGTAGAGTCTTCACCAATTAATTGGCGTGCTACGCGGCCGTCTTGAGTAAGCACTAACATGCCTGTAGAGTCAATATCCAAGCGGCCTGCAGGAGCAAGTCCGTGCAAGTATCTGCGTTGGAATTCTTTAGGGTTGTGCTTGTGCAGCTCTGGGTCATCTTCCCACTGGTTGTCTGGGTGTACCAACACAATTGCTGGTTGGTAGCCATCTTCAGCCTGACCGCTCACATAGCCCACAGGCTTATGCAAAATAATCGTCACGGTTTCAGCTTGCACTTCTTTCGCATAGCTACTGATAATAATTTCAGCATCAGGATGAATGCGTGAGCCTAACGTATCAATAATCACGCCATCGACCATCACCCAGCCATTCACAATCCATTCGTCCGCTTCACGGCGTGAGCAAATGCCGAGCTCTGCCATGCGTTTTGACAGGCGCGGTAATTCAGCGTTTACGCTAGTGGATTTATAAGCCTCACGTGCCGCAGGGCCGTAGCTAGGAGCATCAGCTTCGTAGCCATCACGCACTTTGCCACCACGGCGCGGTGCTTGGCGGTATTGTGGTTCTTCTTTATTCGGCCTAGGCGTAGTGCGGGTGTCAGCGCCATGTGGTTTTGGAGGTTTTGCGGCTGATTTTTCTTCGTAAGGTCTGCGTTCACTTGACGCAGAATCCGTTGAAGGTGCTTGATAGGGCTTACCATCAAAGCGGTGATTGCGTTGTCCAGTTTTTGGTGAGGCGTTCGCTGTAGGCGCGCGTTGCACAGGCGGCGACTCTTCTCTCACAGGTGCAGTTGCTTTTGGCGGCGCAACGCTACGGTCACGCGTGGCACTCGTTGTGCGACGCACAGGTGCTTTAGTCGCCTTCACTTGCGTGTCGTCAGGTTTTTTATTCAGTTTAATGGTGGTCAAAATAGTCTGCATTCATTTAATTTGTAAGGCTATTTTAACAAAATAAAGGCATATGCTTTTATTTATTAGAGCCTTAGTTACAAAGTTTAACGAATAGAAACTTAATGCAGTTGCAATAACTTCTCAAAGTCTGCCAATGCCACAGGTTTGCTAAACAGGTAACCTTGGTATTGCACGCAGCCATGTATCGCCAGAAAGTCTTTTTGCGCTTCGGTTTCTACACCTTCCGCAATCACATCTAGCCCTAGGCTTTGACCTAATGCAATTACAGTGCGAACAATGGCGGCATCATTCGGGTCGGTGTTAATGTCGCGGACAAAAGATTGGTCAATCTTTAACTGATCCAAAGGTAAGCGTTTTAGATAAGAGAGTGAGGAAAAGCCTGTGCCGAAATCATCTAGCGAGAAGCGCACGCCTTTCTTTTTGAGGGCTGCCATTTTCGAAATAATGGTTTCAACGTCATCTACCAGCAGACTTTCGGTAAGTTCTAGCTTTAGACGCGTTGGATCGGCGCCGGTTTGACTGAGCACGTCTAGTACTTGGTCAACAAAATCTAATTGATGGAACTGCTTGGCACTTACATTGATTGCAAGAATCAAGTGTCGAGTACTCGCCTCGGCTTCCCATATTTTAATTTGACGACAAGCTGTTTCCATTACCCAGCGGCCAATGGGTAGGATTAAGCCGGTTTCCTCCGCTAGAGGGATAAATTCTGCGGGTGAAATCATGCCTTTTTCAGGATGTTGCCAGCGAATCAGTGCTTCAGCGCCAAAAGCATGTCCATTTTTGTCGACCTGTACCTGATAAAAAAGCCGGAGTTGCTCTGGTATGGCGGTGCGAAGCCATGACTCCAAGTTTACTCTGGCTTCAAGCGCGGCTTGCATGGTGTTGTCGAAAAAGTGAATTTTGTCACGACCGGTCTCTTTTGCTTGAGATAGCGCCGCATCCGCGCGTTTCAATAGTTCGTCAAAAGAGGTTTCCTGATCATTGAATAAACTTATACCAATACAGGCTTTGCAATAGTACGTTAGCCCTTGTAAGTCAAAAGGCTGCTTGATAGCGTTGTGTATTCTTTCTGCGATACTGCTCGCCTGTAAGGCGGCCTGTTCTATTTCATCATTTAACGCATCAAGCAGCACGGCAAACTCATCGCTACCAAAGCGAGCCAAGGTGTCGTCGGCATGAATGCAAGATTGAATGCGCTTGGCAATTTCTATGAGTAGTAAGTCGCCTATGTCATGGCCACGGGTATCATTGAGTGATTTAAAGTCATCTATATCAATGAATAGCATGGCGCCTTGATATTTTTTTCTAGCATTAGATAACAGCGCTTTTCTCAAGTGATCAAGTAAAAGTTTTCGGTTGGGAAGACCCGTCAGCGCATCATAGAAAGCGAGATTATGAATCGTTTCTTCGGCTTTTTTGTGTTGAGTGATGTCGGAGAATGCAGCGACATAATTGGTGATTTTTCCGGCGTCATCAATCACTGCTGTGATGCTGAGCCGTTCAGGATAGACTTCTCCGCTTTTGCGGCGGTTCCATATTTCGCCCTGCCAGTAATGGTCGCGATCCAGACTATCCCACATCAGTTGATAAAACTCAGCGTCTTGTAGCCCAGATTTAAGCATGGACGGCATTTTGCCTACGGTTTCTTGCGTACTGTAGCCGGTGACTTTTGTGAATGCCTGATTGATCTTGAGGATGATACGGTTCTCATCAGTGACAACCATTGCATCCTGCGATTCAAAAGCGGTAGCGGCAATGCGCAGCTCTTGTTCAGCTTGTTTGCGATCAGTGATATCCAGCATCATGCCTTGCAGATAAAGCCCATTGCCATGCGCGTCATGTACTACACGGGCTTCATCGTAAAAGTGTCGCCATTGGCCGTATTTTGTTTTTAGTCTGTATTCTGCAGTAAATACTGTTTTGTCGTCATGTGACTGTTTTAGCGTATTGAGCACGCGTTCAATATCTTCAGGGTGTATAAGCGTTAGCCATAGGTCAGGAGTGTCTATCCATTCTTGAGGTGAGTAGCCAAGTTCTGTTACGCGCGGGCTGATATAAATCGTTTTACTTTCAGCATCAATACTCGCTTGGTAAATAATGGCCAGACTTTGCTCTGCCAAATCACGGTAGCCCTCCTCTCGCTCTTGTACCGCTTCTAGACCTTGTTGCAATAAGCGGCGAATCAATCCATATAAAAGGATGGAGGTGATAGCGACGAATGCCCAGCCTTTAGTGATGCTGACCAGTGTAATTTGTTCGGGGTCAGTTAATAGCCAATGCACGGCTTGATCAGATAATAAGATGTATAGCGCTGAGAAGGTTGCGTAAATCAATACAACTCTCAGCACGCCAGTCACCTCTATGGAACCGTCTTTGTTTGACAGGCCTCGCTTGAATGGTGAGTACTCTTTTGATCTAACCATATTACAAACCTTATGAAGTCCCTGTAGATTTTTTGCTAGTCTACACTGTGTCGCTTTAATAATTCTTGGCTTTAAACAAGAAATTTTTTAAAGGTTTTGCAATTCGTCTCGTTCAATGAATGTTGAGGTATTTAAATAAAGCAGATGATTAAAATTTAGTTGTCTACTTTACCAAACCACACGCTTTTTAATTTAGCTAATTTATACAACAAGCTGCTATTTTCTTTTGAAAGAGCATCTAAAAAGAGGGATAGCCTGCGTGATTTAACCACGGTGTAAAACGTGAGTACGCTCACAGGTATAAAGATGCCGACAAAGTAACTGAATTTTTCTATGACGGTGGCTTGGGTGAAGTCAAAAATATTCATGCCTAGTAGACCGCTGGTCATGGTGCCGATTAAGCCTAAAATGGTGACTACGGTTAATCGCACGACCGTGTCTGCTTGGCGCTTAATTTCTTCGCCTTCTAAATATTCAGCCATATCCATAATGCGGCTGCGTGTTTTTCTAAACAGGTCTAGCGTATCTAATTGTTTATGCATCAGGGTAAATACATCTTTTGCTACCGCTTGGTCTGATACGCTTTCAAACCAATAGCGATGGGTAAAGCGCAGAAATACGCCCATCACATTGCGTATGCTTTGTCTAAAGGCTTTGATGGAGTTTTCATCTTCAATGTTTAAGCGGCTTATGGCTTGCACCATACGGTCTGATAGCATTAAGAGTGCGGCTTTTTGAAAATGGGCGATTAAGAATAGTAAGAAGTATTGGCTTTGATAGTTGCGTTTAATGCCGGTTTTGTCATTGGTGTATACGCGGTGTTGTTTGCTGCCAACGACAATGAAATTTTGCCCTGTACACATGATGCGGGTAGTGCTCCACGGGTCGCTTTTGCTGTTATCCCAGTAGCGGTCGTAGCAGTGTTTTTGTTCAAAATTGGTTAAAAACTCTTCAGTAAACGGTAGCGTTTCAGAATCCCACGGTTGGGTGACTAGACCTAAGCGGATTAAGTCACCTCTGGTCAGTTTGCTCACGTCTTCAAATGCTAGGTAGGCCATTAGCGGCATGCGCTGATATTCAATTTCACGGTAGCGAATGTGGCCTGCTTGGCTGGAATAGTGTTGTACCAGCGGGTGCATTAAGAATTCCCAATGTAATGAAACGCAGGGCACGTGATTGTCTTTTACAAAGGCTAAATATCGGGCTTTGTCTTGGTAATCTGAACATGAAAGTACATTGCCCTGTTTATCTAGCCATTCAATACTTTTTGCGCAGTGGCCCGCATCGCCATTTTCTTCCCAATAATTGGGATAGGTGCGCCCCAAGCGGTACAGAATCTCCATGGCATGCTTGAGTTGTATGTTTTGCCCTGTGACCTCAAGCGCTAAAAAAGCGACATCAATATCATAGAAAAAATATAGCTCAATATGCGCCACTTTTAATACGATGGGCGCTTCGTTATCGTCTAGCGTAATGCGGACTTGATTTACATCGGAACGTGAAAATATATGAATCGGTGATTCGCCATAGCCGCCAGACTCACGTCCATGTTTGCCTTCGCCGTATAAAAAACGCTGTGCGAACGGCATGAAAGTGACAAATTCTTGGTAGCGCACTTCACTTAAAGGTTGTTTGGCTAATGAAAATTCGTCTTGGATTTCTTTCCAAGGGCTGTTTTCTGCTTTCAGAATGTCCCACGGACGCTGGATTTTTGGGCTATTTGACTCGGAAATCAGTTGGACTGGCCAAAGCAGCGTTTGTCTAAAGTCTGCAACGATGCTGGATTCAATATTGCTCATCACATTAGCCAAGAGAGTTAAGGGTAAGCCGCAAGCCTAATGCAGGCGAGGTGAAAGTAAACTTGAAATGAACGTAGTTAAATGCGTTTAAATTTTGAATTCAAGTCAAATGGATATAATGGGTTTGCATGCTTGATGGTGAGTGATATTGCGCGCCAAGGTACATAAAAAAGCCAGCATATACGCTGGCTTTTTTATTTTAAATGCATTCCCGATTGCTCGGGAATGACAGCTAGAGGAAGTTAAACCTTCTGGTAAACCTCACTGCCTTTTTTCACAAACTCAATCGATTTTTCTTCCATGCCTTTTTTCAGTGCATCTTGATCAGAAATACCTTTTTCTGCAGCGTAATCACGTACGTCTTGAGAAATTTTCATTGAGCAGAAGTGTGGGCCGCACATTGAGCAGAAGTGGGCTTGTTTTGCGCCTTCTTGCGGCAATGTTTCGTCGTGGAATTCCTTAGCTTTATCTGGATCCAGGCCTAGATTAAATTGGTCATCCCAGCGGAATTCGAAACGTGCTTTTGATAAAGCATTGTCACGAATTTGCGCGCCAGGGTGGCCTTTTGCCAAGTCAGCAGCGTGGGCGGCAATTTTGTAGGTGATGATACCTACGCGCACGTCTTCTTTATCTGGCAAGCCTAAATGCTCTTTTGGTGTGACGTAGCACAACATCGCGCAGCCGTACCAACCAATCATGGCGGCACCGATGCCTGATGTGATGTGGTCGTAGCCCGGTGCAATATCAGTCGTCAATGGGCCTAAAGTGTAGAAAGGCGCTTCGCCGCAATGCTCAAGTTGCAGTTCCATATTCTCTTTGATGAGGTGCATAGGCACGTGGCCTGGGCCTTCGATCATACATTGCACGTCGTG
>JAZJYS010000014.1:0-6691 GCA_040390265.1 Pseudomonadota bacterium
CGAATCATTTCCCACGCAGGGATTTTTGCATTCTTATAGGCTGGATGCGGCTTACGTGCATACGGCATATCGTAAACGTAATCCATCTCTTTGGTAGTCAGTGGAATCGGCGGTGGATTCAGCCACACTTCACGGTCGCCATGCTTTTGCACCAAAGCGCGTGCATTGCCGGGGTTAGCCTCCAAATGCAACACGCGTGAAGCATGCGCATATAAAACCGGGTCTTGTATAACCGCTTCATAAGCGGGCAAACGTACATACTGCTTGGCTCTATCAGCCTTAGGTTTGCGCACAACCTCAATGACTTTAGCGCCTTCAGGCAGGTCTGATTTAGGTTTACTGTCATCGGTGGCACAACTGGCATCTGCCTTACCCATTTTCATTTCATAAGGATCGACTGGTTTATCAACAACCCCCGGACGGTCTAATTTCGTACTCTCAATTTCGCTCCAGCCTTCTGGAACGCGCTTGCGTAAAAAGGCCGTACCGCGAATATCCTGAATATCCGCTACTTTTTCACCCTTAGCGAGGCGATGGCTCAACTCAACCAAAGCGCGCTCAGCATTGCCGTAGAGCAAAATGTCCGCTTTAGAATCCACCAACACACTGCGGCGAACTTTGTCGCTCCAATAATCATAGTGGGCAATGCGGCGCAAACTGGCTTCGATACTACCGATGACCAGCGGCACATCTGAATAGGCCTCACGGCAGCGCTGACTATAGACCAGCACCGCACGATCCGGACGTTTATTCGGCTCTGCATCTGGCGTATAAGCATCATCACTACGAATTTTGCGGTCTGCCGTATAGCGATTCACCATGCTATCCATATTGCCGGCAGTCACGCCAAAATACAGATTTGGCTTACCTAATATTTTAAAAGCACTCGCATTCGCCCAGTCTGGTTGTGCGATGATACCCACGCGAAAACCCTGCGCTTCTAGCAAGCGCCCTACCAAAGCTACACCAAAGCTAGGATGGTCGATATACGCATCACCCGAGATTAAAATAATATCGCAGCTATCCCAACCCAGTGCATCCATCTCGGCACGTGACATTGGCAAAATTGGCGCAGACCCAAACCGCTTCGCCCAATAAGGGCGATAGCTTTGAATGGGCTTGGCGAGCATGGTTGAGTATTGTTCCAAAATATCTACTACAAACGATTAAAGTCCGCGCATTTTACGCGCTAATGGTATGATTAAGAAGCGTTTTTTACAATAATTTGCTTACATTAACCCTACATTAAGTAAGACTTAGAGTAAGTCCACACCGAATTGTTTTACCAACAACGCAAATAGAAAAAACATCAGCATAGTAAATATCATGCAAGTAATAAGCGTCAGCACAAAACCCCATTTGGGCAGTAAATAGGGAAAGAGCAAAAACATAGGCAAAGTCGGCAACACGTACCAAAACGTGTAGTAGGCATGATTCGCAATTTTGCTTGTGGGTTGATGCTCAACATAGAGCCAGATCAATGTCAGCACAGTCACCAGCGGCAAAGATGCAATCAGGCCACCTAATTTGTCACTACGCTTGGCAAGCTCTGATACCAGCACAACAACGCCGGCGGTGATTAGGTATTTCAAAATAATGTATTGCATTTTCTACCCTCTACTCAATATTGATGGTGCTAAACTTAAAAGCATGATTATCAAAAAAACATCAATCAAAATATTAGATGATGAGTATAACCAAATACACGGGTTAATTTAATATGAGTCACGCCTACTATCAATTACCCAATGGCCGCGTCGCCAGCATTGACGGTGATTGCGCCTTCCCACCACTTGCTGACGCGCTTCATGAGCCAAACGGCTTAATCGCGATTGGCGGCGACTTATCATTACCACGCTTGTTAGCCGCCTATCAACAAGGCATATTTCCTTGGTTTAGCGAAGGCGAGCCTATTTTATGGTGGAGTCCTAGCCCGCGCATGGTGTTGTATCCAAAGGAACTCAAAATATCACGCTCACTTGGCAAAACCCTTAAAAACACGCCTTTTGAAATACGCTTTAATACTGCGTTTCGCGCCGTGATTACAGCTTGCAGCAATACTACTCGTGACGACCAACCCGGCACATGGATCACGCAAGACATCATTGATGCCTACTGCGCCTTATTTGATGCCGGCTTTGCAGTTTCGGCCGAAACTTGGCTAGACAATACACTTGTTGGTGGCTGTTACGGCGTTAAAATCGGCAACATGTTTTATGGAGAAAGTATGTTTCACCATAAAACCGATGCGTCAAAAGTTGCCTTTGTGAAACTGGTGCAAAAACTTGAAAAGGAAGGTGTTGCTATGATTGACTGCCAAATGAAAACCGCTCATCTCAGCAGCCTTGGCGCACGTGAAATCAGCCGCGATGATTTTATACAACAATTATCAACGCTGATTAAATCCAGCTAAACACTGCGTACCATTACACAGGCAATTATTCACACTGCAAAAGCGTTTACACGAAAATAATTGGCATATAATTTTGTGATGACTTTACCCACCGAACCAACGCTACAGAAGCTACAGTTTTATGTCACCACTAGTTATAGTTGCGGCTACTTACCCAAGCGACTGGCTCAAAGCTTAATCGCGACACCACAGCATTTAGTCGATGCCAACGTTTACAGTAGCCTGATTCAACAAGGCTTCAGGCGTAGCGGAAAATTTGCTTACAGACCGCACTGCGAGCACTGTCAGGCATGTGTTCCCGTGCGCATTGATTTACAAGACTTCACCCCTAGCCGCAGTCAAAAACGTGCTCACAGACAACATCAGCACCTCACGACAACCGTGCTACCTGTGGCATTTCACGAAGAGCACTACACACTCTATGCTGCTTACCAGAAACTACGCCACACAGAAGACAAGCCTGAGCATGAAAAGAAAGCTGTTGATGACGATGTCGAGCAATATAAAAGTTTCTTATGCGAAACCAATGTAGAAAGCGTACTGGTCGAATTTAGAGAAAATAATCAACTCAAAATGGTCAGCGTAATCGACATTGTTCACGATGGCATTTCCGCGGTGTATACCTTTTACGATGCCACGGAGCACAAGGCTAGCTACGGCACATATAACGTATTGTGGCAAATCAATTGGGCTAAGCAGTTAAACTTACCCTACTTGTATTTAGGTTACTGGATTCAAGATAGCCAGAAAATGAGCTATAAACAAAAATTCCAGCCGCTGGAAAAGTTCATTGATGACGAATGGATAAAGTAGGTTAATTCCAACAATGCTACAATCTCGACTGTCTAATTTTTAGAGTAAGTTTGCTTTGAAAAAACTGGTGATCTTTGGTGTAGGCCTGATTGGCGGCTCAGTGGCGCTTGCCTTAAAAAAAGCGGGGCGTACCACACAAATTGTTGGCGTTGGCCGCAGTCAGGAAAGCTTGCAAACCGCGCTGGATTTGGGGGTGATTGACAGTGCAACCAGTAATGTTGCCGATGCCATGCAAGATGCTGATATGGTATTGATTGCAGCGCCAGTAGCACAAACACCATCCATACTCGCAGCAATCAAGCCTCATCTAAGCGCGCAAACCATTATTACCGATGCCGGCAGCACCAAGGGTGATGTGCTGCGCTGTGCCGAAGAAATTTTAGGCGAACACAGCAATCAATTCATCGGCGGTCACCCCATTGCTGGTGCGGAGAAGAGTGGCGTGACGGCAGCTACCGATAACTTATACATCAATAAAAATGTCGTACTTACCCCAACTCAAAATACAAACCTAAGCGCGACGCTGGCTACAAAAAAACTTTGGCAAGACTGCGGCGCAAATGTGAGTGAAATGTCTGCCGAAACGCATGATGGCATTTTTGCAGCAGTAAGCCACTTACCGCATTTACTGGCATTTGCCTTGGTCGATGACATTGCATCACGCGCCAATGCGGCTCAGTTATTTGGTTTTGCCGCCAGCGGTTTCAGAGACTTTACACGCATTGCAGGGAGTCACCCGGAAATGTGGCGCGACATCAGCTTAGCCAACAAAGATGCCTTATTAAATGAGCTAACCGCTTACCAAACTGAAATATCAACATTAAAAAGCATGCTGGAAAATTCAGACGGTGCAGGCTTACAAGCCTTATTTGAACGTGCCAGCCTTGCCCGTAATGCTTGGGCAGAATCCAAAAAGTAATCCTCTAAAATACACAAAAATCGCATACTAAAATCAAAAAATGGAACAACTCACCCTCCCACCAGCCAGCATAGCCATTGGCAGCATCACATTACCCGGCTCCAAAAGCATTTCAAATCGCACCTTATTACTCGCAGCACTTGCCGCGGGCACCACAGAAATCCGCGACCTATTAGCTTCTGACGACACTTCACGCATGCTGGAAGCATTGGAGGCACTTGGCGTTAAGCTAGAAAACTTTGCCGAAAATGCTTGGCGCGTGACAGGTTGTGCTGGTAACTTCCCCAATAAAAAAGCCGACTTATTTCTTGGTAATGCGGGCACTGCATTTAGACCACTGACAGCGGCCTTGGCATTTTCAAATGGTGAATATGCGCTATCAGGCGTGCCGCGTATGCATGAACGCCCGATTGGTGATTTAGTCGATGCGCTAAGGTTAGCCGGTGCGCAGATTGATTATTTAGCTAATGATAAATTTCCACCGTTAAAAATATCACCAGCCAAACTGGATTTAACACAACCGATTAAGATTCGCGGTGATGTTTCCAGCCAATTCTTAACGGCGCTATTGATGGCATTGCCACTCACCCAGCAAGAAGCGACGATAGAAGTTGTTGGCGAATTGATTTCAAAACCCTACATCGAAATCACGCTCAATTTAATGGAAAAATTTGGAGTGAGCGTACAACGCGAAGGCTGGCAACGCTTTACGATTGCAGCTAATAGCGCATATACCAGCCCAAAAGAAATTTTTGTCGAAGGCGACGCTTCAAGCGCATCTTACTTCTTAGCGGCGGGTGCTGTAGCAGGCAATGTACGTGTCGATGGTATCGGCCAACACAGCATTCAAGGTGATGTACGCTTTGCAGAAGCACTAAGCATGATGGGCAGCCAAATCAGTTATGGCGAAAACCATATCACCGCGAACAAGGCAGAAACACTGAAAGCAATCGACTTGGACTGCAACCATATTCCAGATGCGGCCATGACACTCGCAATTATCGCGTTGTTTGCGCAAGGTACGACCGTACTTAGGAATATCGCCAGCTGGCGCGTAAAAGAAACAGACCGCATCGCTGCGATGGCAACTGAGTTGCGCAAGGTTGGTGCAATTGTCGAAGAAGGTGCGGATTACATCAAAATCACGCCACCAGCAGCACTCACGCCGAATGCGGTGATTGACACCTACGACGATCATCGTATGGCGATGTGCTTTTCTTTAGTTTCATTAGGTGGTGTACCCATCATTATTAATGACCCGAAATGCGTCAACAAAACCTTCCCAGATTATTTCCATAGCTTCGCACAGGTCGTAAAACCATGACTAGCACGACAACACAAGCTCCAGTCATTGCTATCGACGGCCCTTCTGCATCAGGTAAAGGCACGGTTGCGCAACTGGTAGCCAAGAAACTGGGCTTTCATTATTTAGATTCCGGTGCGCTGTATCGCATTGTTGCACTGGCAGCCCACAAACAAAATATCCCGTGGCATGATGCTCTGGCAGTCACGACATGCGCTAAAACACTGACCATTCAATTCAACGATGATCAGGTCTTGTTAAATGGTGAAGACATATCAAACGACATTCGCACTGAAGCGATGGGCAAAGGCGCCTCTCAAGTAGCAGTGCATGCCCCGCTAAGAGCCGCGCTGATTGACTTGCAGCATAGCTTCCGCCAAGCACCAGGGCTGATTGCGGATGGCAGAGACATGGGTACGGTCATATTTCCCGACGCTGAACTAAAAATATTTCTCACAGCATCAACCGAGATACGCGCCAAACGTCGCTACGATCAATTGATTGGGAAAAATCAAGCTGCTGATTACAATAGTATTTTGCAAGACTTGCAGGAACGAGACGCCAGAGACAAGGGCAGAGCCAGCGCACCATTAGTGATGGCTGACGATGCAATTCTGCTTGAGACCGACAATCTAGGAATTTCTGAGGCGGTAGACACGGTTCTGCAAAACTATCTGCATAAAAATATATAAATAGTCTTTTATTTTTCAATGTTTTAGTTATAATTCCATGCTTGTGTTTTTGTAATACTTTTTTATGTCCGCACATCCCTTGGATGTTCGGTTTTTTTAATCACCCCACTGCTAGGTGGGATTATTTTTTAGGTAATTTTTTTAATGGCTTCTACTTCTAAATCTACTGCTTCACCGATGGAATCCTTTGCTGCGCTTTTTGAAGAAAGCTTGGCTCGCCAAGAAATGCGTTCTGGCGAAGTGATCACGGCTGAAGTGGTTTCTGTTGATAACGATCACGTGATTGTTAACGCAGGTCTTAAATCTGAAAGCGTTATCAACGCTGCTGAATTCCGTAATGCTCAAGGTGAACTTGAAGTTGAAGTGGGTGACTTTGTTAAAGTAGCCATTGAAAAACTAGAAGATGGTTTCGGCTCTACAGTACTTTCACGCGAAAAAGCTAAACGCATGGAAACATGGTTAGACCTAGAAGATGCGATGAACGAAGGCCGCATCATTAAAGGTTTCGTAAGCGGTAAAGTTAAAGGTGGTTTACGCGTTTCAGTAAACGG
>JAZJYS010000015.1:0-8249 GCA_040390265.1 Pseudomonadota bacterium
TGGTTTTACCTTCAACAGCACTTTTAGTGGCAAGGTTCGCCATATGCTGGAATGCCTTCACATATTCACCGCGACAGTCCGGGTAACCAGAATAATCGAGCGCATTCACACCGATAAAGATATCTTGCGCGCCCAACACTTCAGCCCACGCCAATGCCAAAGACAGCATAATGGTATTGCGTGCTGGCACATAAGTGACAGGAATGCCGACAGTCTCACTCTCCGGCACAGCAATCGCATCATCCGTGAGCGCGGAACCACCGAATAAAGACAAATCCAGCTGAGCGGTTTTATGTGCAGAAGCACCCATGACAGCCGCTACCTTCTTGGCTGCCTGCAACTCCGCGATATGGCGCTGGTGATAATCTAGACTCAAACAATAACAATCAAAGCCTTGCTTACGCGCATAGGCCAATACCGTTGCAGAATCCAGCCCACCGGAAAGGAGTACAACGGCTTTTTTTTCTTTAGTCACTTCTGATTTAATAAGGTCACTCATTTTTACTTACCCGACACTTCGCCCCACAATATTTTATGTAACTGCACTTGCATACGTACAGGCAGCTTATCTGCCAGCACCCATTCAGCCAGCTCAGTTGGATTCACTTGGCTATACACTGGCGAAAATAGCACAGGACACTTTTCAGCAAGTTTATACTTCGCCAGCACATCTTTAGCCCATTCATAGTCGGCGCGACTGCAAAGCACAAACTTCACTTCATCCTTGCTTTTTAACAGCGCCAAGTTAGCCCACTTATTATTTTCCACTTCACCCGACTCTGGCGTCTTAATATCCAGAATCACTGAAACGCGCTCATCCACGCCGCTAATATCCATCGCACCACCAGTTTCCAAGGAAACGTTATACCCAGCATCGCATAAACCTTTAAGTAGCTGATGGCAATCTTTCTGCGCGAGCGGCTCTCCGCCCGTCACCGTGACGTATTGCGTGCCATACTCAGCCACCTGCAACAAAATATCACTGATTTCAATATTACTGCCGCCACTGAAGGCATAAGCAGTATCACAATACACACAGCGCATAGGGCAACCTGTGAGGCGCACAAATACTGTAGGCAAGCCCACACGGGAGGACTCACCTTGCAATGAATGGAAAATTTCGTGTATTTTTAGTTTCATCGAATACTTAACTATAAAAAAATAGCGCCAACTTAATAATTGGCGCCATTTTAACTTAAAACAACTTAAGCCGCTGTTTTCTAAAATAAATCTATAACTAAATCTATTTAATCGCCTCTAATGCTTTAAGGCGCTTTTGCGCGACAGGCTTAACTTCACTCTCAGGAAACTTGGCAATTAAATCACGTAAAGTCTTTTTAGCTTCAGCCACTTGCCCCAATTGAATCTGACTATTTGCCATATTAAACATAGCATCCGGCACCTTAGGACTATCAGGGTGCATATCCAGCACTTTTTGCTGGCTAATAATTGCCGACTTATAATTCTTCAATGCAAATTGTGAATAGCCTAAGCCATATTTAGCTTCCGCAGCTAACTCACTATTTGGGTATTCCTTCAAGAACTTGTCGTAAGCGTTAAAAGCATCTTTATGTTTAGACTCTTTAGATAGCCCATTCGCCAACTCTAACAATTGATGCTCTTGTGAATTCTTAGCTGGTGCCACCACCGGTGCAACCGCAGGCGTAGGCGCAGCCTCTGGCACAGGTGTAGCTTCCAACTTACGTAGGCGGGCATCGGTATCGCCATACAAATCTTTTTGGCGCTGCTGCGTAGCGTCAACATTATGCGTTGCCACTTCCAACTCGCCTTTCAGTCGGGCTACTTCTTGCTTGAGCGTTTCAATCTGATTTTGCATATCACTCAAAACCTGACCCTTAGTGATAGCCTCAATGGCCACGAGTCGCTGCTCAAGACTTTTCTTTAAATCTGCTAATGCTGCTTGTGATGCCTGATTCTGGCTTTGCATCGTTGCTTCTACTTCCAGAATTTTTTTTCGCGCCTCTGTGTCGTCAAACAATGCCGCGCGGCTGCCTACTGAAAACAATTGCGTGGTTAAAAGCAGGCAAGCCAGAATCAGTTTTTTCATCATTTAAACCTTATAAAAATCTTTAAAACTATTCGTTCTCGTAAGCAACATCTACGCGGCGATTAGCTTGATGACAAGCTTCATCAGCACAATTTGGCGTAGCTTTTTCTTCACCGAAGCTTACTGTTTCAATTTGTTTGTCTTGTACACCTAACAAGTTAAATGATTTTTTCACTGAAACTGAACGACGTTGACCCAATGACAAGTTGTATTCACGTGTACCGCGCTCATCAGTATTGCCTTGCAAGATCAATTTTGCATTAGCATTTGCCAACAAGTATTTGGCATGCGCTTCGATTAATGGACGATATTCAGCTTTAACGGTATCGCTATCAAAATCAAAATAAACATTACGTTTTGACAAAATGTTATTAGGATCTTTTAAAGGGCTCAGCGCATTACCATCAATAGCCACTTCTTTTACACCGGTTGTATCTGCACTAGGCGCTACAGCAGTTTGAGGTGCTGTTTGTGCAGCAGGGCTTTTATCTTCAACAGCCGCTGGCTTATCAACCATCGGTGCGCTTTTACAAGCGGTCATCAACAACGCAATCACGATGCTACTTAATAGTTTTTTATTCAACATTACATTTTTCATACTACTCTCCTCTTTATGATGCCAATACCAGCATTAATTAATAACAACTTACTCAAATCTTTTGTTAAACAAACTTCAGTTCAACAATGGCCCCCAAGCAGGCTCACGCACATCACCACCAGACTCACTCAGACGCTGTTTTACACGCCCATCTGCCGACACCGCAGCCAAAGCGCCATGCCCACCTGCACGCGTCGCGTAAAGGATGACGCGGCCGTTAGGCGCAAAGCTTGGCGACTCATCCTGCCCGCCTTCGCTTAACAGCTGCCCTTGCCCGGTAGTTAAATCCTGCAAAGCAACACGGTATCTGCCGCCGTCATTGCGTATCATTGCCAACGACTTTCCATCCGGCGAGAAACGTGGGCTTAAATTATAAGCACCCTCGAATGTCACGCGTTGCGCCTCACCACCAAGAGAGGATACCTTGTAAATTTGAGGCTTGCCACCGCGGTCTGAACTAAAATAAACCCATTTTGCATCTGGCGACCATGTAGGCTCAGTATCAATGGCACTACTTTTTGTAAGCTGTTTCAAACCGGTACCATCCGCATTGATCATATAGACCTGAGAGTTAGCGCCGTAAGTCAGCACTATCGCCAATTTACTACCATCTGGCGACCATGCAGGCGCACTGTTATTGCCTTTGAAATTAGCCAAAACTTGTCGCTGACCTGTCATCAGTGACTGCACAAAAATAATCGGTTTTTTCTTTTCAAATGACACATAGGCCAACTTGGTACCATCAGGTGCCCAAGCCGGTGAAATAATCGGCTCACTCGAAGACACCACCGTTTGCGGATTCTCACCATCGGCATCAGCCACTTGCAGGGCATAACGCCCTTTGGCCTTATTGATATAAGCAATCCGGCTAGCAAAAATACCCGCTTCACCCGTTAATTTTTGGTAAATGATATCGGCAATCTTATGCGCCGTCGTTCTAAGTTGATTAGGCGCGATGTTATATTCCATGCCCGCAAGCTGGGTTTGTTTGAGTACATCAGCTAACTTAAACGTAATTTTCAAGCGGTTACCTGGCAATGACTCGACTTTACCCACGGTCATGGCCTGCGCTTGCAAAGCCGCCCATTCTACATATTTGATTTGTGTAATATCCGTTGGTTTACTAGCTACGCCACCGGTTTCCAACACACGGAACAAACCACTGCGACGCAAGTCCGCACCAATGATATTAGCAATATTCACCTGATTAATATTGGCAGCTTGTCCAAACGGCACAATAGCAATTGGAATTTGCTGTGCACTACCGCCGCTAATCTCAATTTCCAAAGCCGCATTTGCGGCAGTTGTTGTTAAGAATGAAGCCAAGATGGCAAGCAATCGAAATATATTCATAAGCTCAAATGTCTTTTATCTTGAATTACAAAAGTAAGGGCAAATTCTACTGCAAACACACACCGCCCCCTCGCGTTTTACACTTTGTTACAATTCACCACTCATCTAAACGGCATCAACTTAATTGCTATCGTTAGGCCGGAAGATGAGCTTCAAATCTCTAAACTGAGAAAAAAGTGATGAGTCCTTAGGCAATGGCAAAGGTTCAGATGCCATAATCGCACGCTCAACGGCCTCATCACAGGCTGTACTACCACTGGATTTAGTCAACTTAGGATTTCCGCTTAACTGCCCAGTTGGTAACAAGCCAATGTCAAATTTCAGTTCCGGATTACCTGTGCCACATAAAGTTTTATTCACATTGCCACGAATCTTGGCACGAATTTTACTTTGATATTCACCAATAACTCCTGCACTGGCAGCGGCCTTGGCAGCGCTCATCTGCTGGTCACCCGTTGCTTTATCGTCGGCTAATGCCTCTTGCTGCAACTTCTTAAGCGCGTCATTTTGTTGATTGGCTTTTTTATCTTTCAAAGCTTTCTCATTCGCACGCAAATCATCCTTGAGTAAGGCCGCTTGTACTTCTGCTAATTTTTTCTTTTGCTCAAGCTCTTTCTCTTTCTTGCGTTTTTCTTCCTTAAGCTTCTCCGCCACCTTTTCTTTCTCCAATGCCTTGCGCTTATTTTCTAGCGCAATATCCACTTGAGGTTGAGGTTCGACTTTGGGAGCTTCTTCGACCACAGGTTCTGGCTCAGGTTCAGGTTTTTGCGCATCCTCAACAACTGGTTCTGGTATTGGCTGCGGCAAGACCTTAGGTACGGCAGGACTTGGAATGCTATCCCACAACTCAACTTCAGCGATACTGACAGGGTGAACAGTTTTCCAATTTACCGAAAGCAACATTGCGACCAGCAGCACAACATGCACGCCCACTGATAGCAGGCCGGCTCTAATCGAAATGGCATTTTCACGCGGACGTAACATAAGTTTTTAAGATGCAGGCACTAACAGAAGGCCGACTTTATCGACTTTGTTTTGCTTAAGTAAATCCATGACACCAATCACGTCGTCATATTTCACATTCTTATCTGCAGCAATCACGACAGAACGCTCTGGAGATTTGCTGAGCGCTTGGCGTACTGCAAGCAACAGCTCATCACGCGCCATTGGTTTATTATCCAACTCAATTTTATTGTTAAGTTTGACAGTCAATACCACAGGCGGCAGCTGTGGCTGCTTCAAAGCCTGCCCCACTTTCGGCAGATCAACCACGCCAGGATTCGTCATCGGCGCAGTCACCATAAAAATCACCAGCAACACCAAGGTAACGTCAATATACGGCACCACATTGATTTGATTCATCAAGCGGCGTTTACGCGTGCGGGACATCGGACTCTACCCTTATGACTTACGTTGCAAAATGTTGGTGAACTCTTCCATAAAGCTTTCATAACGCACGGAAAGCCTGTCCACACTGGATGCAAAACGGTTGTAAGCCACTACCGCTGGAATAGCTGCAAACAGGCCGATAGCTGTAGCCACCAAAGCTTCGGCAATACCCGGCGCAACTTGACTTAACGTAGCTTGCGCCACATTAGACAACCCTCTGAACGCATTCATAATGCCCCATACCGTACCAAACAAGCCGATATACGGGCTAACAGAACCAACTGATGCCAAAAACGGCAAGTGCGCATCCAGATAGTCCATCTCACGATTATAAGCGGCACGCATGGCACGGCGCGACCCCTCCATGACATCAGACACTTCCATACGCGGTTGCTGTTTATGTCTGGCAAACTCTTTGAAACCCGCTTCAAATATACTCGCCATGCCTTGTGATTTACGGCGACCTGTTGCCAGCCCTTCATAGAGTTTATTCAAATCGCCACCAGTCCAGAATGCATTTTCAAAATCGTCGGCATCTTTCTCTGCACGTTTGACAGTGGCGACTTTAATGAAAATATACCACCAGGAAAATAGTGAAGTGATTAGTAAAATGACCATCACCATCTGCACCGGCAAACTAGCCCCGGCAATCAGCGTAAAGAACGACATATCATTGGCAACACCTACATTCATAATGACTCCACTGGTTTATTATTCATTATTGCTTGCTTAACAACCACGGGAATGCCCTGTGGCTTAAAACTTGCTGCATCTACACATGCCAGCTTAACTTTGGCTTCCAACAACACTTGGTCGTTGCGCACGATGGTTTGTAAAAACTCAATACTACCGTGCCCAGCTTTTACGAGCTGATTTTGCACCGCCAACATATCGTTAAAATAGGCCGGGCTTTTAAAGGCAATATGCATGCTATGCACAACAAAGAGCATGCCTAGCTCATTTTTAAGCGCGGTTTGCTCAAAACCCAACGCGCGCAACCACTCAGTCCTTGCGCGCTCCATAAAGTTCAAATAATTAGAGTGATAAACTACACCACCACTATCGGTGTCTTCGTAATAAACACGAATCGGCCACACGAACTGACTATTTTCAAGCTGCATCAATCTTGCCAAGCCTCGCTACTAGTTAAGTGTTTTGGCATTGGCAATCCAAAGTGCTGATACGATTGACTTGTTGCCACACGGCCACGCGGCGTGCGCATCAGATAACCCTGCTGAATCAAGTAAGGCTCAAGCACATCTTCAATGGTATCGCGCTCCTCACCGATGGCTGCGGCCAAGTTATCCAAACCAACAGGACCGCCGCCAAATTTTTCTAACACGGCAAGCAGCAGCTTTCTATCCATCACATCAAAACCGAGCTTATCCACATCCAGCATTTTAAGAGCAGCATCGGCGATATCGGCAGAGACTCTGCCATCTGCCTTGACTTGCGCATAATCGCGCACGCGGCGTAGTAATCGGTTGGCAATACGCGGTGTACCACGAGAACGTCTGGCGATTTCCAGCGAACCGGTATCGACCATTTCGACATCTAACAACCCAGCGCTGCGCTGCACAATCCGCGCTAGCTCTTCAGAGGTATAAAACTCCAGACGCGACACGATACCAAAGCGATCCCGCAAGGGATTGGTCAGCATGCCTGCGCGAGTCGTAGCGCCCACTAGCGTGAATGGCGGCAAATCAAGGCGTACCGACCTTGCGGCAGGGCCTTCACCTATCATGATATCCAAGCGATAATCTTCCATTGCCGGATAGAGAATTTCCTCCACCACTGGTGATAGTCGGTGAATCTCATCAATAAACAGCACATCATTCGGCTCAAGGTTGGTCAGTAACGCAGCCAAGTCACCAGCGCGCTCTAACACTGGGCCTGAGGTTTGACGCATGTTCACGCCCATCTCTTTAGCTATAATGTGTGCCAAAGTAGTTTTACCTAAACCCGGTGGACCGAATAGCAATACATGATCCAAAGCCTCACTACGACCACGCGCCGCATTGATGAAAATCTCAAGCTGCGCACGCGCTTTTTCTTGGCCGATGTACTCATCAAGCACCTTCGGGCGAAGTGCGCGCTCCTGCGCCTCTTCTTGCGGGCTTATCGTATCAGGTGCGATTAGTCGGTCAGTTTCTATCATAACGATTCATAAGCTTTCTTATTTTGTATAGCAATCCAATGTGCAATCAGCGTTAAGCCAACGGCCAATAATGTTGGCCCAAGAAAAATGCCAACGAAACCAAACGCAATCGCTCCACCCAACACGCCGAGTACAATAAGCAATAATGGCAGATGCGACGAATGGCTAATCAGAATCGGTTTGACGACATTATCCACAGTGCTGATACCAAGCAATCCATACAGTGCCAGAAATATTGCCCAGCCATGATCGCCGTGATTATAAAGCCACACCGCCGCACCACCCCATACCAATGGCGGCCCTACGGGAATCACCGATAAAAAGAACGTTGCCAGTGCTAGCAGCAAAGGCATAGGTGCGCCAGCAATCACAAATCCAAGCAAGGCTACTGCGGCTTGTGCCACAGCCGTACCAAAAATACCCAGCATCACCCCTTTGACAGTGTTGCAGGATAGCGTCAACATTTCCTCACCTAACTCACCACCCAGCTTACGCACAATCGTAATAAGCCCGCGCGCTAAACGTTTGCCATCTCGATAGAAAAAGAAGGCAACAAACACCACCAGCAGTAGTTGTAAAAAACCACCAATCACCAATTGCACCGCTTGCAAACTCACCTTGCGCATAGGTTCATAATATTGCTGCAACAACTTCATCAGCTCTTCGTGGCTCACGGCTGCACG
>JAZJYS010000016.1:0-3816 GCA_040390265.1 Pseudomonadota bacterium
CCCGTAAGCTAGATGAAACATGGAAACTCACCAGTGGCATTGAGTTTTTATTGCCGAAAAAAGTGACTTACGATAGCGCCTTATTTGGCAACAACACTGAAGTACGTAATGAGGGGTTTTTCCTGCATTTCATGCTGAGCAAACAATGGTAAAACTTTCTATGCGATGAAGATATGCACCTCGCCTTGCGCGAGGTGATTCAAAAAGCCCGCATCCAGAACCAAACATAAAAGCTCGACGCTTTCACAACATTGCTATTGGAAATATAAATAATATAACGAGACAGGCTATATCTGCCACATGAGGACGTCCAAAGTTTTGTATAAGTAACGGCGATACTGCCTGCGCTTGAGTATGCCAGCGAGCATTTCAAAACAATTAATGACTGCGTAAATTAAACCTATAAATCAACACCGTTTCGGCGAGTTTTGTTTTATCTATTATTCTCCGTCATAATTACGGATTATGCAGATTGCATCACTCGCATTAAAAGCATCATCATCAAACTACGAAAGAAAATCACACAATGACAATTGAATTAAACACTTTGACCCAGCGCTTAAGCTATATCGTGGGTGAAAACTTGGCACATCAGCTCAAAAATGATGGCCTGGATTTAGATGCAGACGTAGTCGCACTGGCAGTTAAAGATGTGATGGCGGGCAATCCATCACGTTTAACTGATGCAGAAAAAAGAAGCACGGTTGAACAAGTGCAAAAAGAGGGCCAAGAGAAACAAATGGCGGCTCAAGCTGAACAGTCTGCAAAAAACAAGGCTGATGGTGCGGCTTATTTAGCTGAAAATGCTAAAAAAGAAGGTGTGATCACTACCGATAGTGGCCTGCAATATAAATCCCTAGTGGCTGGCGATGGTGAAAAACCAAGCAAAAGTAATCGCGTAAAAGTGCATTACAGAGGCACGCTGATTGACGGCACGGTGTTTGATAGCTCTTACGACCGCGGCGAGCCTATCGTGTTTCCTGTTACAGGTGTAATTGCCGGCTGGGTTGAAGCTTTGCAGTTAATGAGCGTGGGCAGTAAATTTGAGTTAACCATTCCATCAAATTTAGCCTATGGCGCAAACGGCAGTGGCCCAGCCATTGGCCCAGATGCCACCTTAATTTTTGAAGTTGAGTTATTAGCCATCGAATAAGGCTAGCTCGTACACGGTGGGTAACTGAAGTTACCCACCCAGTCTTGTAGAACCCGCCAACTTTGTTTAACCTCCGTGTAAAACAGATAGTCCGCTTGAGTCTTTTATACCCCCATGCAATTACATTACCAATCCTTAGGCCAAGGCCAGCCACTCATTTTGCTGCACGGCTTATTTGGCTCTAGCGATAACTGGGGCACAATTGCCAAACATTTTTCGCAACACTACCAAGTGATTAGTGTGGATCTACGCAACCATGGCAGGTCACCGCATAGTGCGTCACAAAGCTATACGGATATGGCAAATGATCTGCTTGCGTTGTGCGACGCGCTCAGCTTAGACCGTATCCATTTACTAGGGCATTCGCTAGGCGGAAAAGTGGCGATGCAATTTGCTACGCGCCACCCTGATAGAGTCGAGAAATTGATTGTTGTAGACATGGCAATGCGGGCTTATGCCGATGCACATACGCATTTGATTGACGCGATGCTAGCCGTTGACATCGCAACATTGCAAAACCGCAGTGAGGTGGACAAAGCATTGAGTAGCGCCATCCCTCAAGCCATGGTGCGCCAATTTTTACTCATGAATTTAATTAAGTCGGCCATCAATCAGTCAGAAAGTGGCTTAAATACGTCAAACAGTAATTTAACATGGCGCATCAACCTCGCAGCACTCAAAGCCAATTACCCCAGCCTGCAACAAGCCGTGTGTGAAAATGCGCACTATGAGAAATCTTGCCTATTCATCCGCGGTGAACATAGTGATTACGTGCAGGATGCAGATATTGAACAGATCAAAACCCATTTTACAAACGCACAATTTGCCAGCTTGCCGACAGCTCACTGGGTACACGCAGAACAACCGCAAACATTTATAGAGGTGGTAGATCGTTTTCTTGCGAGCGAAATACCAAGCAACCTCTAAAGTTTATCTGTGCTACATGTCATATTATTGACGAGCAAAAAAAAGACCCCAATCAAGGGGAAGAGATCGGGGTCGAAAATGCCTCATCGTCTAAGGCTTCCGCTCAGGGAGGAAAGAAGCGGAAAGACAACTTTCGTCATCTGAAAATCAGACTGCCTCAACTTTAATTTAGTTCCATCTAAATGTGATTTCTTCTTGCATTGCAGCGTCAGTAAAGCACCCAAAAGCCCACCAAATAGTCGTGCTAAAATAGCCGCCATGACTACGCAAAACTTAAACACCGCGACACAAGACCCGCTATTAGCCGGCTTGAATGACAAACAACTTGAGGCCGTCACGCTACCACATCAATCTGCACTGATATTGGCTGGTGCAGGCAGCGGGAAAACGCGGGTGCTTACAGCGCGTATCGCATGGTTGATTCAAACTGGACAAGTGTCACCGACAGGCTTGTTGGCCGTGACGTTTACCAACAAAGCAGCAAAAGAGATGCTCACACGTATCACCGCATCGTTGCCCATCAATACCCGCGGCATGTGGGTAGGCACGTTCCACGGGCTTTGCAACCGCTTGCTGCGTGCTCATCATCGCGAAGCTGGTTTACCCGCGAGCTTTCAAATTCTGGACATTGCAGACCAATTGTCTGTGATTAAGCGCTTGATGAAGCAGATGAATGTGGATGACGAAAAGTTTCCGCCAAAACAAGTACAAAATTTCATCAACGGCTGTAAAGATGAAGGTTTGCGTGCGCATGCGGTGGATGCCTACGATCCCCACTCACACAAGATGCGCGAGATTTTTGAAGAGTATGACAAGCAATGTCAGCGTGATGGCGTAGCCGATTTTGCCGAATTGTTATTGCGCTGCTACGAGCTGCTGCAACGTGATGCCAACGTGCGCCAGCATTACCAAAGCCGCTTCAAATACATATTGGTGGATGAATTTCAGGATACCAATCGCCTGCAATATTTATGGCTGAAGTTACTGACCGGCCAAGGTGATGGCGCGCAGTATAACTGCATGTTTGCCGTGGGTGATGATGACCAGTCCATTTACGGTTTTAGAGGTGCGCGCGTCGGCAATATGCGCGACTTTGAAAAAGACTTCAACATCCAGCATATCGTTAAACTTGAAGAAAACTATCGTTCGCACAGCAATATTTTAGATGCCGCAAATGCCATTATTTCGCACAATACCAATCGCCTAGGCAAGAATCTGTGGACTTCCGCAGGCGCAGGCGAGCCAGTACGCGTGTACGATGCTTATAACGATAGTGACGAAGCGCAGTTTATTGTCGATGAAATCAAAATGCTGCACTGCGAAGGCGCGTCATTAGGTGACATCGCCCTGCTCTACCGCTCCAATGCTCAATCGCGCATATTGGAACACGCCCTATTCTCTGCCAATTTACCTTACCGCGTGTATGGCGGCTTGCGCTTTTTTGAACGTGCAGAAATCAAACATGCGCTGGCTTACATGCGCTTAATCGCCAATGCGAATGACGACACCGCACTGTTGCGCGTCATTAACTTCCCCGCACGTGGCATCGGTGCGCGGAGTCTGGAGCAATTACTAGAATCAGCCCGCGCAGAAAATTGCAGCTTATGGCAAGCCGCAATCAACAAAGTGGGCAATGGCAAGCTGGGTGGCAAAGGCATTGAAGGTTTTGTCGCACTCATCAGGCACATGGTAGACAACGCCTACGGGGTTAGCTTATCTGAACTGACTGAATTAGC